>CAZYYS010000277.1:1443-7859 GCA_964651015.1 uncultured Verrucomicrobiota bacterium | reverse complement strand
GTTGGTCCGATACCAGTTGTTCACCCCACTCAAATACCCGCTCACAATGTTGGTGGGCCATTCGGCTTGGCTTGAGATCGCAAAGCCGGTGCATAAGAGCACGGTCCAGAAAGTTTTCTTCAATACTAGTTTCATTGTCATAGTTCGCTGTTGGTTGAATTGCTTTTTAACACGTGCCGACAATGGGGGTTTGAAATTACAAACGCATGACGGCGAGGTAACAAACGCGTGACTTTTCAAGCGAAAGACCTGGCTGAAGGTCAGGCTAGGCTGGAAGCAGCTTAAGTCAGAATTCTGCAGTCAAGGTCATGCCGTAGGTGCGACCGCGATTGTAGGACTGATAAACCTTGTCATCGTAGCTCGAGCCGTAGGTCTGGCGGATTTCGGGATCAAGAATGTTGCGCACGCCAAATTTGGCCGTCCAGTTTTTCCAAAACTTCTGGCTGATCACAGCGTCGAGGGTGATGGGCGGGTGCTCGTAAATGTCAGGGCCCTGGAGCTTCGCCAGGACAATTCGTTCGCCGGTCAGATTGGCACCAATGGAAAACGAAGTGCCGGAGGTCGGGTGGTCATAAGTCAAATCCAGGTTGATGATGTAAGGCGATTGGTCATAAAGCGGCCGGGTATCCGAGGGATGAGGATCCGTTATTTCTTTGGCGGCCAGTTCCTCAGACGTCAGTTTGGTTTCGGATTGGATGAAAGTGGCGTTCACGCCGAGGGTCAACCCTTTGAGCTGCGCCGAGAGAAACTCCAGTGATTTTCGCGCTTCGAATTCAATCCCCATGATGTTGGCCGTCCCGTTCGTGCGGTTGATCCAGGTCACGATATCGTCGGTCAGCGACAGCGAATACAGTTCGATGGGACGCTCGAGTTGTTTGTAGAAAACCCCAACGCTGATAACGTCGCCGGGCGCGGGGAACCATTCCAGACGCGCGTCGTAACTCTGCATGTGGGTCATTTGCAGTTCGGGATTGCCGAACGCGACGACGTTCAGGTCTGGCAGAAAATTAGCGATGGGGGCCTTTTCACGAAAGCTTGGTCGCCCCACGGTCTCGCCATAACTCAAACGTAGATCCAGATTCGTCCGCAACAGGATCACTGCACTGGCGGCCGGCAGGATATCGGTTTGATCGATTTTCGACGCGCCTGGATCTACGTCGATTTTCATCATGGTTTGTTCTACTCGCGCGCCGCCGAGCAAACGAAGCCAGGGTAACACCGCAATATCCTCCATGAAGTAACCGGCAAAAATGTCCAACGACCCCGTGTACGGGTGGCTGAAAGTGTTGCCAACATACCGTTGAAAATTGTAGTTCGTGCGAATTCCCCCCAGGTATTGAGTGGTGTATTGGAGGTATGCCGGGTTATCGAGGTACGAATTGGGATTCTGGGGATCGAATCCGTCAGCCAAATTGTAGGAAAAGTATTGCTCCTTGAAGTTGCGATCAGTGCTGCTGCTCCAAAGGCCGCTTTTGAGCTTGCTGTCATTTTCCATGAAGGCAAGCGGCAACGTCCAGTCCGCCCGGTAATTCAGACTGTCCTCGCTGATGTCGCGCCAATACCGCGCGGGATATTGTGGCGTCGGCAGGGCCGCATCGCCAAAGGTTGGTTGACCCGCCGGCGTCAGGTAGTAATTCATGAACCGGTTGTCCGGTTCGTTCTGAGTGGTGGTTGCGTAACTGACCACCCAATCAACCTTGGAGTCAGCCAGAAACTCCAGTTCATGCTGACCATTCACCTGGTAGTTTTGAATCTCACGGTAGGTGTTTCGGATTTGCCACATTTCCAAGGTGTCGTCACGCCCTTCGACATGATCGAAAGTGCTGTGGCGGGCTTCCTGATCGGTGCTGTTGGCCAGCATAAAATTGAAACCGAATTGTCCGACGGGCGAGAGATCGTAGCCGACATTGACGTTCGCGCCGTAGTCGGTGACGATGTTGCCCTGGGTTTTTTCACCCAGGAGATCGGGCGAGCCATTGGCGTTGTAACGATTGACCGTGGCGTTTTCGATGAGATAGAAATTCCGCTTGTAATTCAGGCCGCCAAACATTCCCAAGTTATGCCCGAATACCGGTACGGTCGCCCCAGCCGACGCCTCGGCAGCCGAATTCAAAGGTGAATTTTTTGACTCGCCCGCAAAATCCGCCGTCCCCAAACCCTGAAGCAGCCCTTGCACGGCATTCGCCTGGTCGGCTCGCGCTTGCGCACGGGCTGGAGTTTCCCTGGAGCTGGCCGGTCCCGGCGGCAACGGCGCCTTGTCCAGACCCTGAAGTTGGGAGTTCAGTTTGCCGGGTTCTTTTGGAAGATCATACATCGCCATGGAACTTTTCGGATCGGCCAGAAAGCTGTTCTTCAAGTTTGAATTCGGATTGTAGGAAGTACCGGATTTGACTGTGAAAAACGGCTTCTCCGGAAATGACTTCGTGGTGATGTCGATCGTGCCACCCCCGGTGCCGCCTGGTTGGTCCGGCGTGAAAGTCTTGCTCACGCCGACCTGGTCAATCATCGACGCGGGAAACAAATCCAGTTGCGGTGAGGTGCGGTAGGGATCGGCGCTGGGCACTTCCACGCCGTTGAGCAGGGTGCGGGTGTAGCGATCCGACAACCCGCGAACGACAGCATATTTGCCACCTACCACCGAAACGCCAGTCACACGTGACACAATCTGCCCGGCGTCACCCGCACCCAGTTTTGAAAATTGGTCGGAGCCGATGGCATCCAGCATTGAGCTGGATTGCTGCCGATCCAGCATGATCTGCTCGGTTTGTTGCGTGAACTCTTCGGCTGTGACCTCATATTCCTCCATGTCGAAAAACTCTGGGCGCAAATTGCCATTCACGGTTGTGCTCTGGCCCGGCAGTACGCGCACATCGGTGACAACTGCGGAAGCGAAGCCTGATTTGGAAAACCTCACCACTTGATCGCCTGCTGGAACGTTTTTCAACTCGAACCGACCGCTGGCATCCGTTTGCGTAGCCAGGGTCGTGCCGCGTACGGTCACCGCCACTGACGACAGCGCACTCCCGTCCCACGTGCTGATAACCACGCCGGTAAGGGTGCCGCTTCCAACTTCCTGGGCCATGCCCGGCAACGGTAAAAACAGAATTAGCAACCATACCAGCATTGCCGGGCACGGACGCGACCAGCCGGACATCATGCCAAACTGGCCAGTGAGGTGTGGATACTGGGTTGAAGTCTGGCGACTCATGCGAGGCGGTTGCGGTGTCGGGTCGATCAACGCCCGTCTCAAGGCGACCGTCCGGCTTTTGCCAGTTGATCCACCTTTTCGAGATAACGCTGCACGTTGTCGCGGGGCTTCAACTTCTGGGCTTTCTTCAACAACTCGGCCGCCTGGGTGTACTTTTGCGATTGCACCAGCAACTGCGCGTGCTTCACATAGGCGTCCGCTTCGTAACCGGAAATGCCCGCCGCGGTCTGGTAGCGAAACTCCGCCTTCTCCTTCTGTCCGTTCTTCGAGTAATAATCGCCCGCCAACATCAAGGCCTCCGCGTCCAGCGGGTCTTTCAAGATGATCTGCTCCAAGGTTTCAATGGCCTTCTCGCCCGCACCGGTGGACATGGCGACCTTGGATTCCAGCTTGAGCAACTTGAGTTCATCCGCACCGCTCAATGGCGTGTTGGCCGTGCGAATCTTGGCGAACAACTGTCGCGCTTCGTCCCACGCGCCGCGACTCACCAAAATCTGCGCCGGACGCAACGCCTTCGCCGGATTCTGTCCGCCGTCCTTGTCCATCGCCTCAACGTACGCGCCCAGCGCGAGGTCGCGCGACTCCTGCGCCATGTAAAGGTCACCCAGCAGATAGAGCGATTGGGGATTGGCTTTGCCGAGACGGCGCAGCATTTCGAGGCTGATGGCGGCTTTGGCCGGTTGCTCCTTCTGGATGTAAAGATTCGCCTGCAACGTCCAGAAGCTGTCGCGGTCAGGATACTGCTTGATCAACTCATCGAGCAATGACAGCGCGTAATCGTAGTTGCCCGTGCCAATGGACGCCTTCACCAGGCCGAGTTTGAAATCGAGATTCTCCGGCTCGAACACGAGCGCCTGCCGGTACGCCGCCTCGGCGGAAACATTGCGCCCCTGGCTCAAATAGGCAAACCCGAGCAGACCGAAAACTTTTCCATCCGCGCCACCGAGTGCGATGGTGCGGGTCAGCGGTTTGATCGCCTCGGCGTATTTGCCGTCGCGCACCAGTGCGAACGCCAGATTCTTCTGTGCGCGGCGATAGTCCGGAAACTTCACCAGCGCCGCCTCAAAGTGTTTCACCGCATTGGTCAGGTCTTCGTTCTGGAAATAGACATTCCCGAGCGTGAAGTCGAACACGGCACTGGCGCGCGGGCCGGTCAGGCCTTGCAACGTCGCAATCACTTTCTTGGGATCGCTGTTGGTGAGCGCGGGCACTACGGCCTTGCGATAGGTCTCCAGTTCGTCCGGCTGCAATTTCGGCTCGGCCTCGGAAGCGAAACCGTAGCTGCCAACCATTCGGCGTTGAAAATCCGGATCGTTCCAGACCGAAGCCAGTTCGTCGCTGCCGCTCATGCGCGCAAAGACGGCGGGTGAGTTCGTTTCGACCGTTGTCGCCTTCTCCCTGGCGGTGGCGACGATGGTGGCAGCGACGGTGAGCAAAAGGACAATGCTCAAAGCCTTCTGATGGTTTGTAATCTTTTCCATGATCAAAATTCTCATTCAGCCAGCGGTCACGCGAAAGCGCATCGGCACGCGGATGTAGGTGCGCACCGGCTGGCCGCCCTTCTGCCCCGGGCTGAAGCGCCATTTGCGAATCGCGTCGAGCGCCGGCTTTTCAAATTCCGGGCGCGAAGAATTTTCCACGCGCGGGTCCTCCACCCGTCCGGCTTCATCCAGCACAAAGATCAAGGTGACCACGCCCTCGACCTTCGCCTTGCGCAACTCCGCCGGATACGTCGGCGCGACTTGTGATACCGGTTCGGGGCGCTTCTCCAAATCAGCCACGTCAAAGGTGTCTTCCTGCATCGTCTCGGCGGCTGTGAGGGAACGAATTTCGCCGAAGCCCGCCAATGCTCCACCCGAACCCAGCGCCACTTCCAAGTCCGCGCTCAAAGGAATCTGCTGCTGGGTTTCGGCCAGTTGCGGCTCGGGCGCGGCCTCGGGCGGCTTCTCCGCTTCGGGTGGCGGCGGAGGCGCTTCTTCTTCGACCGGCGGCGGCAATTCCACCACGCTGGCACTGCGCAATTCGAGCGAGCGGTCCGGATTGGCCACCCGATGCGCGAACGGAATAAAGCCGAACAGGATTCCCGTGAAACCAACGCCGAAAATCACCGCCACCCCCAGGCGCGAAATCTGACTTTCGTTCTGATAAACCTTTCGCATCGCGCGTCAGCCCTTGCCCGTGGCGAGGTTCACATCCTTGGCGCCGCCGAGTTTCGCTTCGTCAATGACGCTGATGACCAATCCCGACATTGAGTTGTCGTCGGATTGAATCACGACCGGCAGCGGCTCCTTGGCGCACAGCCGCTTCACTGTGGGCCGCACGCCGCCCAGTCCGATTTCCTTGCCGCCGTAAGCAATCTTGCCGTCGGAAGTGACTGCGAAGATGATGCTGTTCTTGTCCGTCTGCTTTGCGCTGGCCGCCTTCGGCTTTTCCACCTGAACGCCGGGTTCTTCAATGAAGCTGGTGGTGCTGATGAAAAAAATCAGCAGGAACATTATGATGTCAATGAGCGGAATCAGGTTCAGCTCGATGGACTCTTCGGGTTCGGCAAGTTGGCGGCGGAATCTCATGGTGGGTTCAGCCGCGTTGCGAAGCGACGCTTACGTCCTTGGCCCCGCCGAGACGGGCTTCGTCAATGACCCGGATCATCATCCCGGAGCGCGATTTCTCGCTCACCTGGATTACCACGGGCTTCGCTTCCTCGGCACAGAGGCGTTTGACCGTCGGACGCACGCCGCTCAATCCGATCTCTTTGCCCTCGTGGGAAATTTTTCCGTCCGGCGCGACGGAAAGAATGATGGAGGTGTTTTCTCCCGAACTGCTCCCGGCGGCGGACTGCGGTTTGTCCACCTGCACCCCGCGCTCCTGCATCATGCTCGTGGTGCTGATGAAAAAGATCAGCAGGAACATGATGATGTCGATGAGCGGAACCAGGTTCAGCTCGATGGACTCATCGGGTTCAGCCAGCGTGCGGCGGAATCTCATGCCGGGACTGCTTGAGTTTTGGTGGACGCGGACTCGGTTGCCTTCACGTCTTCACGTTTGAAGAAGCGCGTCATACCGTGGAACTCGGGCCGGAAGTGGCGCAGCGTGATGCTCTCCAAACGCGCAAGGAAGGCAACGTATTCGTTGCGCCAGCGTTTGGCGATGCTGGCCATGATCAACCCCGGAATCGCCACCATCATGCCCGTCTGCGTGGCGACCAACG
>CAZYYS010000277.1:0-1433 GCA_964651015.1 uncultured Verrucomicrobiota bacterium | reverse complement strand
GCTGATGCCCTTGGCGATGATCTCGGAAGCGGAACTGCCGCCGATGCCAATCGCCTTGAACGTGAGCAACATTCCCAGCACTGTGCCAAGCAACCCGAACAGCGGCGCGGAAATCACCAGCACGTTGAGAAAGGTGATCCGGCGATCAAGGTCCGTGACCTGCGTGGCCTCGACTTCGCGGAAGCGTCCCTCAATATCCTTGATCGAGTGAATCTCGTCCTGCGTGTACCGCACGAGTTCGCGCACGCTGGCCGGCGCGGTGTCCGGTTTGGCCACCCAGTTGCGCAACACCACGTCGTTGGCCTTTGTCAGGCCGCGGCGATAGGCCGTCATCAACAAATGCGCCGCGTTCACGTAGATGAACATGGACAACAGCACCATGGCGATCATCACCCAGCCTCCGGTCGTCCACGTATGCCACATCGTTTGGATTATTTCGTTCATAGCGTTGTTGGTTGAGGTTGGTCAGGCAAAAGTCGTTTTGTCGTCGCTCTGCGGCACGCCGTTGACGAAGCCAACGGCCGTCTGCTCCATGCTGCCGAGAATGCTCTTGGCTTTGCGGCTCAGGAACGCGTGCAGCAACAGTGCGGGAATGGCCACACCCATTCCCGTTGCCGTGGCCACCAACGCCTCGGAAATACCAGCGGCCAGCATCTTCGGATCGCCGCTGCCGAAGCTGGAGATGAGTTTGAACGTCGCAATCATGCCCGTGACCGTGCCGAGCAACCCGAGCAACGGACCGGTCGTGGCAGTCAACGCAAGAAAGGGCAGCCCACGTTCCAGTCGCGTGCGCGCCCCGAGCATTTTCTCGTAAAGGATTTCCTCGATGTATTCCTTCTTTTCGTCCACATGCTGCACCGCGGTGGCGAGCAGTTCGCCGGCAAGACCGGGAATGCGGCGGGCGTAGTTCAAAGCTTGTTGTACTTCCCCGCTCTGAATGTGTTTCAGCACCGTTTGCAGATCCTTTTCCGTGGCCAGGCGAACCCGCAAAAATTGCAGCCATTTGACGAGCGCGAGAATGAGTGAGGCCGCTCCCAGTCCCAGCAAGGGAATCATCACCAACCCGCCCTCAGACAGCTTATGGTAGAGACTCGTGTGCATGGCCGACAGTTTGAAGGCATTGCCGAGCGTCGGATCCAATACCATTTCGCCATTGCCGGAAGTCACCAACGTGCGACTCACGTCAACAAGATGCGGATCAAGCTGCGCGATGGTGGGGTCGGACTTGTTCAACTCCTGTTGCAACAAACCGGCGGCCGCACCGGAAGAACTCGCGAACACCGCCACCGGACCGAACACCGCGACCTTGCCGGATTGCACCAGCCCCTGCTTGTCCAGCGCCTGGCCGTCGAAGGCATCGCCGCCCTGCGATTTATTCGCGCGCTCGTGCGCCTGTGGAGGCGTACACACAACGGGGTGCAAGTCCCCGTCAG
>CAZYYS010000276.1:548-7860 GCA_964651015.1 uncultured Verrucomicrobiota bacterium | reverse complement strand
AACCAAGCCGGCGTTCAATTCCGCATTTCTGTTGATTGGCGGTGGCGGAAACAGTGGCGATCCGCCATCCAAGTCGGACGATATCGCCGTCCAAATCGCCGCGTCGACAAAGAGTGTAGTTGTGGAACTCAAGATGGTTCCCAACCAACCGCTGACCTTTGTCGGAGAAGCCAAGGGCCGCTCCGAAGATTCGTTCATCGCGTACACCTGGGACAAATATCTCCGCACGGGCGACACCAAATGGCCGGCGCGTCTCCCGATGACCAAAAGCGCCGTGCGGGCGATGGACACAGTCACCGCATTCTGCGCCAGTCAGGAAGGCGGCAATGTAAAAGTCGATTCTTTTGTCGTGGCCGGTGGTTCCAAGCGTGGCTGGACCACCTGGACGACTGCGGCGGTCGATAAACGAGTGATCGCCATCGTTCCGTTTGTCATCGACATGCTGAATGTTGAACCTTCGTTCATACATCACTGGGAGGCATACGGATTCTGGGCTCCGGCGGTGGGAGATTATGTCGCCATGGGAATCATGAACTGGACTGGCACACCGGAATACCGCGCGCTGATGAAAATTGAAGAACCATACGAATACCGTCAACGCCTCACCATGCCCAAGTTCATCATCAATTCGGCGGGTGACCAGTTCTTCCTGCCCGATTCATCGCAGTTTTACTTTAAGGATTTGTCAGGGGTCAAATACCTCCGTTATGTGCCCAACGCGGATCATTCATTGAAAGGCTCGGATGCGTGGCAAACTCTGTTGGCCTGCTACAACGCCATTCTGACCGGCGCGCACTTGCCACAATTCTCCTGGGCGATCGAAAAGGACGGTTCGATTCGAGTAACAACCGTGGACAAGCCGTCTGAAGTAAGACTATGGCAGGCGACCAATCCCGATGCTCGCGACTTCCGGCTTGAAAAGATCGGGGCGGCGTACCACAGCACGACTTTGACGGATGAGGGCAGCGGTGTGTACATCGGCAAAGTCGCCAAGCCGGAGAAAGGTTGGACCGCGTTTTTTGTGGAGTTGACTTACAACAGCCCGGGTTCAGTGCCATTTAAGTTCACCACGGACGTGCGGGTGTCGCCGGACGTGTTGCCTTACAAGTTCGTGCCAAAGGCCGCTGTAAAATAAGCGGAGTTGTGCCGTTCGCTACTTCGCCGTCGATGGTATGGCCCGCCGCTTCTCGTCGTAACGCGTCGGGTTTAGCGACAAACATGTCTGATTGTCCCGCGCTGGTGAGGTTGATGCCGCCGAAGTTCACAGTGCTCCGTTCGCGCCGAGGCACTTGACTCTCAGCCTGCGAGCCATGGCCGGTGAGTACCCGTGCCGCTTCAAAGGTCAATATCAACAACCGACCGTTTGCCAGGCAGACATCTCAGCGCTCCGGTTTCAATGGCCGCGGCCGGATGGGCGGCTTCGGCGCAAGGTCGCGCGGGTCTTTCGCAATCTCCTTCAGCAGATAGTCAATCGCGTAATCGAGTTGCAGGTCTTTGCCATGAATCAGCCCGTCCGGATTCAGGTCAAGAACTGTGTCCGGGTCCACGCCATGCCCTTCGATGATCCAATCCTTGCCCTGAGGATCCCAACCGCCGAATTCCGGCTCCGTCATCATGCCGCCGTCGCGCAGCGGCTTGTCACCTCGAATACCCACCCAACCGCCCCACGTGCGTGTGCCGACGACCGGACCCAGTTTGAATTGTTTGAAACCCAGCGCAAACGTCTCGCAATCGCTGCCGCCCTGACGGTTGATAAGGGCAACGAGGTGACCGTTGAAAGCTCGCGAGGGCGTGGTGTCAACCGCCCCATGCCGCGTGCCAGTGATCGCGAGAATTTTCCGATCGAGGTGCGCGAGAATCATCGGCGCTACAAAGCCGCCGTGATTCCAGCGGTCGTCCATAATGAGCCCGCGCTTCCGGGCTTGCGGCGGGTAATCGCGCGCAAACTGCCGCAGCCCCAGCCCGCCCATGTCGTAGAGATGGATGTAACCAATTTGCCCGTTGCTCTTCTTGTCCACGTACTCACGCATCGCGCGAATCCACGAGACGTAGCGGACCTGAGTGTCGTTGGCGATGGTCTTCACAACGACACGCCGAGCCCCTTCGAGCTTCGGCGAATCGTTGATCGTGAGTTCTACTTCCTGCCCGGCGCGGTTGGCAAGCCGGCGCAAGTAATCCTCGCCCTTCGTCAGTGGCCGGCCGTCAATAGCCACAAGCCATTGCCCCTGCTTGATTCGGAAATCTGCTCGAGCCAAAGGCGAGGACCAATCTGCCATCGGATAATCGCCGGTGTAAATCTTCTGAATCTGCCAGAAGCCGCTTTCAGCATCATAGCGCAAATCAGCGCCCAGCATGCCCGTCCCGACGCTCTTGCCCCGCCGCACGTCACCGCCACCGTGATAAGCATGACCAACGTTCAATTCGCCGAACATTTCACCGAGAAGGTCCGCAAGATCGTCGCGCGATGAGATGCGGTCAGCCAACGGACCGTATTGCTTCCAGACTCCCTCCCAATCCACGCCGTGCATCTTTTCGTCGTAGAAGAAATCCCGTTGACGCCGCCACGCTTCGCGCAGCATTTGTTTCCATTCCTCGCGCGGGTTGATGCGGACCGTCCAGCCCGAGAGGTCAACCTTCGCTTCTTTCGCATCGTCGTCTTTCGGCGCAGAAGTCGCACCTGCTTCGATACGGGTAAAGCCGTCCTTGGTCTGATAGACCAGCACCTTGTTGTTGCCGGAAATATCGTAGGCCTTCACACCGCCGGTGATCGTGGAGACTTTCTCCTTTTCGATGTCGAAGGTCTGCAATTCAGCGCCCGGCCCTTCGTCGTCCTTATCCTCGCTGGGCGGCATCATTCCGCGATTGGCCGACTTGAGCCAGTGCAGCTTGCCATCCAACGCGTGCAGGCCGGAGTAATTTCCCGGCGGCACAGGAACTTGCACAAACCGGCTGGCCAGCCCATCGAAATCAATTTTGATCGGCTCGATTTTCTCTTCCTTCTCCTTGTCCTTGGCCTTGTCATCGTCGTTCTTCGCGCCGTCCTTCTTGTCCTCCTTTTTCTCATCCTTCTTCTTGTCGTCGGGCTTCACAGGATCAGTGTCACTCCGGGGTGCGAACGGCAGCGTACCGTCGGCCTGCAATGCCAGCACATAAGGCAACACCGCTTCGTTCACAATGAACCGGGCCTCGAACATGTCGAGGTAGGGATTGATGAACCGCTCGGACAGAAACCAGAGATACTTACCCTTTGGATCCCACGCGGGTGAGTGAGAATTGTAAATCGGATCAGTGGCGTCGTATCGCTTCTGGTCCTGGCTATCCCAAATGCGGACCTGGCTGATGAAGTTCGGCAGGTTCACGTCATAAGCAAGGTAGCGGCTGTCGGGCGACCAGGTGTAACGGTTGATTTCCCAATCGCCGCGATCCACGACGACTGTGTCGCCGGAGGCAGCGTCGGTGACACAGAGGCGGTATTTCTCGTCGCCCCACGCCAGCCGCTTGCCATCGGGTGACCAGACCGCTCCGTAATGCCAGCCAGGCGGCGTGTTCCGGACTTGTTTCGGCGCCGTGGCGGCATCCGTAGCGTGCAGGAGCAACTGTTCTTCACCGTCCACTTCGGTCCAAGTGATGATGTTCGTTCCACTCGGCGAGAAAGCTGGGAACTTGGTCCTAGCCGAACTGCTCTCCGTGATGCGTCGGATGAGGCCCTTCTTTTTCGTGCGAGCAACAAACACATCCCCACGCGCTTCCAGTGCAATCCGTTCGCCATCCTTTGAAAGCGACCAGCTCTGTAACGTGCCCTTAGGATCAACAAACTTCTCGCGCACCTGCAACCGGTCGCTGGGCAATTGAATGTTCACCTGTTCGTTGCGACCCGAGGCGACATCGTGAATCCAGATGTCCATCTTGTGCTGATAAACGATTTTGCCGTCGCCCATAGCCGGCCAACGTACGTCGTAGTCCTCAAAAGTGGTCAGACGTTTCACGTCGCTGCCATCGGGCTTCATCGAAGCGAGGTTCGGGCGACCCCAACGATCCGTGACGAAGTAGATGCGGCCATCGCTACTCCACATCGGGAACGCATCCTTGCCATCGTACTTCGTCACCTCAGAGGCTGCGATAGGATCGAGCGTGCCAACATAAATGTCCTCCGCCTCGCCGCCCTTGTAGCGCTTCCAGTTGTGAAATTCCAAACCGATCTTCTGAAAGGCCACGCGCTTGCCGCCCGGCTCAAAACTGATCCACGCTGCGGGCTCTAGCGGAATCATCTCCGGAATGCCACCAGTCGGGGTGATGATGTAGATGCGATTGTCGTTGTGCGGCGTATCCCGCCGGCTGCGAAAAATCACTTTCCCGTCCGCCGTCCAGCCGAGCGCCTGATCAGAAGCTGGATGATACGTAACCCGAACCGGTTCGCCGCCTGCGGCGGACATGACATAAACATCATCGTTGCCTTCATACTGCGCTGTGAAAGCGATCATCCTTCCGTCGGGCGAGAACTTGGGGAAGCGCTCTTCGCCTTCGTAGGCGGTGAGACGAATCGCCACGCCCCCCGTCGCGGACACTTTCCAAAGATCGCCTTCGGATGCGAAGACGATGTTCCCGCCAGCGATACTGGGATAACGATAGAATCCGTCAGGGAGCGTATCTCCAGCCTTGGTCAACAAAGCCGACAAGGGGACAAACGCCAAAGCAAGAGTAAGGCGGCGGATGTTTAGGGATTTTTGCATGTTAAGATTGAGTTAGCCGTTGTGATGTGAGCCAGACGGTAGCGCCCACTGAGGCTTCGGTTCAAGTCACAAACAGCGCTGCCAGCTTGGGTTGTCCTACGCGACGCTAGTTTACGGTTTCAGAAAGTGCAATGCTCGCGTCGTTTTCCACTGATCACAGTCGGTAGTTATCTTTCATTTTCGCAGAGCTTCCGAAACAAGGTGACTCCACCCGCCAGTCAATAATATGAAGGAGGTTGGGAGCTTTGGCGTCCAACTTCCAAAATTGGCGTTTGCACACGGGTTTTGCACCGACTACTCTACACGCTCTTATACGCATGAAGAAACTGGCGGTCTTGTTTGTGGTCCTGGCGATAGTCGGCGGCGGCATATACTTTTGGAAGGGTTGGCAGAAGACCAGCCAGACGAATGGAGTTGCGGCCAGGCCGACCACGGCGGCCGTTGAATCTCGCGACATCCATTTCTCGGTCAACGCAGCGGGAGAGATCGGACCAGCCGAGCAAGTCTCCGTGCGCCCGGAAGTCAACGGCAAGATATCTGAACTGCCGGTGGACATTGGTGATATCGTGAAGCAAGGCGCCTTGCTGTTCACTCTGGATGACCGCGATCTCCAAATTGAAAAGCAATCCCAGGAAAAGGAAATCGACCGCGCGAAACTCGAACTCCAACAGGCCGAACGCAATTTCAAGCGCAGCGAGCAACTGTTCACCGACAAGCTCATCTCGCAGGAGTTGTTTGAAGATACAAAGACCCAATTCGAACTTTCCAACAACGCTCTGGAGCGGGCACAGAAATCCCTGGACCTGGTTGTGGATCGTCTCCGCAAAACCCGGATCGTCGCTCCTTTCGATTGCACCGTGTTGACCCGCCCCGTCTCCGTTGGCCAGGCGGTTTCCGGCTCCGGCGGTTTCAATAGCGGCACGGAAGTTTTGACCATCGCCAACCTGAACGAGATGATCATCAACGCGCACATCAATCAGGCGGATGTCGCCCGCCTGAAACCGGACCAGCAGGTGGAAGTTCAGGTGGAAGCGGTGCCGGGACTCAAGGTATTCGGAAAAGTGGAGCGCATCGCACCACAGGCAACCATCAAAAACAATATCAAAGGTTTCGCCACGCGCATCCTGCTCAAAGATGTGGATAAGCGCATCCGCCCCGGCATGACCGCAAATATCAAGATTCCCGTCGCCGCGGCGGACAACGTGCTGGCCGTGCCCCTGGCGGCCGTTTTCACCGAACTGAACAGCGAGACCCAGCAGAACGAACGGTTTGTTTACATCAAACAGGATGATTCTTATGAACGCCGCCCGGTCCAAATCGGCGTTTCCGATTTCTTTTACGCTGAAGTCGTGAAGGGACTTTCGACCGGCGAAGTCGTGGCGTTGGAATTGTCCAAGGAGGAACTCGCCAGACTGGCCAAGGGTGCGACGGGTGAGAAAGCTGCCAAAGCCGGAGGGGGCACTAATAGGCCAAGCAGCGGGAGCAAATCCTCCAGCAGTTCGACCGTGCCGCGCGCTTCCGGAAGCAGCACGAGCGCCCGCTGATCTGTTGTTGACTATGGCACTCGTCGAACTGCGCAACGTCAGCAAGATCTATCACCTGGGCGGAGAGGAAATTCGCGCGCTGGATGACGTTTCCCTCGACATTGAGACGGGCGAGTTCATGTCCATCATCGGTCCGTCGGGCAGTGGCAAATCCACTTTGATGCACATCCTCGGTTGCCTCGATACTCCGACGCGGGGCACCATTCGACTGGACGATGTCATGATTCAGGAAGCGACGCCACGGCAACTGGCCGGCATTCGTAATCGGAAGATTGGTTTCGTTTTCCAGTTTTTCAACCTGTTACCGAAATTGAACGTGATGCAAAATGTGGAACTGCCGATGGTGTACAGCGGCGTTTCCGGTCGGGAACGCCGCCAACGCGCCATGGCCGCGCTCAAAATGGTGGATTTGGAAAACCGCAGCAAACATCGTCCGTCGCAGCTTTCCGGTGGACAGCAGCAACGCGTGGCCATCGCGCGTGCGCTCGTCAACTCGCCCAAGATCATCTTTGCCGACGAACCGACCGGCAACCTCGACACACACACCGGTGAAACCATTCTCGAATTGTTCTGCAAGTTGAGCGGGGAAGGTAGCACCGTCATTCTGGTGACTCATGACCCCGAGATTGCCGCCGTAACACCGCGCCGGATCGAAATTCGGAACGGCAAGATCGCGGAAAAGCTCGATGCCAAACTCGCTGGCCTGGACCGGACAGTTCGCACAGTGAGCGGAACATGAACTTGTGGAACGCCATCAGTGTCGGCCTCAAGGAGATTTGGGCGCACAAATTCCGTTCGCTGCTGACGATGCTGGGAATCGTCCTCGGTGTGTCGAGCCTGGTCGCGATGTCAGCCATGGTCAAAGGGATGGAAGCCGGCGCCAAAGAAGCATTGATCGCTATCGGTGGTTTGCAAAAGATCCGCGTGGAGCCTGCCAAAATTCCCGTTCATCAGCGCCACCTCGCCGACCGGGCGGTGGGCGTGACCATCAACGACGTGTTTGCGTTACAGTCCAGCGCGCCATTGGCGCAACTCATC
>CAZYYS010000276.1:0-538 GCA_964651015.1 uncultured Verrucomicrobiota bacterium | reverse complement strand
CGACGGTTTCCGGCAATGGCAAAACCTACCGGCCCTGGGTATGCACAGGCGTCTGGCCGGTGGCGATCGAGATGTTCGAGCACGTCGTCGAGCACGGGCGCATGTTCAATGAAGTTGACGATGAGATGGCGCGCAGCGTCTGCGTCATCGGCACTGAAGTGCGCGACGAGATTTTCGGTTCCCCGGAGAAACTCGGCCACGAAGTCATCCCACTCGGTGAAACCATCAACCTTAATGGCCAATCGTTCACGATCATCGGCATGTTCAAACATTACGAGAACGAACAAGAGCGCAAGCAACGGGAAGCCACCCGGCAAGCAGTCACCGTTGCCAAGACCGGCCCGGCACGCAGCCGGGGTTGGAGCGGCGGAAGTGGGAACTGGGCTTTCAAATTGAAAAACGCCTCCGTGTTCATCCCCCTCAATACCATGTGGCTCAAATTCCGCGCCGGCGGCACTTTGGGATCGAGCGGTTGGGGCGTAACCGTTGCCCCTTCCGATCCGCGCCTGTCCGTTCTGGAAATTAAAATCGCGGACGT
>CAZYYS010000275.1:0-7866 GCA_964651015.1 uncultured Verrucomicrobiota bacterium | reverse complement strand
GTCCACAAATTTTCTGTTGCTTGAGGTGAGTCGCTTCCCGGCCAAAAGAGAATCCGAGGCTGTTCCTGTAGTGCGGCGGGGAAAGCCTCCCGACCGCCATGATATTGTTGGATATGGTTGTGGCCCTCCGCATTGGACTGTCCCGCGACGATAAACACCTGGATGGGGCGATCACTCACATTTTGATTGGACGAAGTCTTGACACCGCCGACACAACCGGCGGCAAATACGGCAACGATGCTGGTCGACAATCTCATGGCGACATCCTCGCCGAGTCAAATTCACCGTAAAGGGGATATTTTGATCTCCGTCATTGTGGATCGCGATGGACGCCTCGCCGTGCATTCATGGGTGCGGCCGGCAAAGCCTGGAACCTAATCGCCATTCATAAAAGTGGGTTCCGCTTGATGTTGCGGCCGTTAGTGAGTTCGATGAGGCGCGTTATCAAAACAATATGTTCAGCTTGAAAATTTATCGTCCGTCATTTGGCCGTTTTGGAAGTTGCTTCAGGCCGCTCTGCATGTGTCTGGCGCTGGTTGGAGTTGGCCTTTGCCAACCCGACCTCCTCGCTCGAACTTCCGATTGGCTCATCACTCCAATCAAAACGCCCGCCACCTTCACCACCAATCACACGGGGCGCGAGTTCATCCTGGAAAACGGCCTGATTTCCCGGACGTTTTATCTTTCCTCGAACCTGGCCTGCATCAGCTATAAGAATCTCGCCACGGGAGCGGAGTTTCTCCGGGCGGTCAAACCCGAAGCTCGAATCAAGTTGAATGGAGTCTGGTACGACGTGGGTGGGTTGCGGGGACAACCGGACTATGGGTACCTTGACGCCTCATGGCTGCCCACTATGACAAATTCCCCGACTGCTTTCCAATTTGTCGGGTTCACCATTTCCAAGCCCGTGGCGCGTTATTTCTGGCAGCCCAAACACAACGCGGCCCCGGCGGATTGGCCGCCAAATGGTCTGGTCCTGAACCTTGAGTTTATTCCCCCTGCGGCGGCGACCACCCTGCGCGGTTTGCGGATAACCGTGCATTACGAAATGCTCACCGGACTACCAGTGCTCTCGAAATGGATCACGATCAGAAATGATTCCGGAGAAACGGTCCGCGTTGATGGTTGTGAAAGCGAGTATTTCGCCGTCACTCAGGATCAGGCCCACCGGTTACATTTGGAGAGCGATTACGCCTTTCACACCGTGGTCACCACCGATCGCGCCGCTGATCCCGATTATCTGACGCGGGCGGGAGTAAATGGTCCGGACCTGGGTTTCCCGGAATGGGGGCTACTCGTAAAAAGCCATTTTCCGATGGGTCCGGCGGCGGTCTTGGAAACCAATGGGACTTTCGATTCCTTTATTACCTTCGAGCTTCTACATGACAACGATGATGCGGAACGACGCGCGTTGGCGCGCCGCCGGATGTACCGGGTAATTTCGCCGCAGATCACGGAGAATCCAATTTTCATGCACGTCCGCCGAGGCGATTCTGATTCAATCCGTAAAGCGGTCGATCAATGCGCGGAAACCGGTTTCGAGATGGTGATTATCACCTTCTGGAGCGGCTTCGACATGAATAATGAAGACCCGGCTTACATCGCGCGCTTGAAAAGCGATTTCGACTATGCGCACGGAAAGGGAATCAAGGTCGGAGGTTACGTCCTGTTCTGCACCACCGCCAGCAAAGGCCTCGAATTCGATGCGGTTGAACCCACTACGGGTAAACCGTTCGAGAGCATTTGTCTTGGCTCCGCTTATACGGACCGTTACTTCGAAAGGCTGTATCGATTTATGGATGCGACCGGCATGGACGTGATCGAGACGGACGGCCCTTACCACGGCTATAAATGCGCCTCCACGCGGCATAAGTATCATCGGGGATTGGAAGATTCCCAGTGGGTCAACTGGAAGAAGCAGGTGGAATTTTTTCGCGAATGCCGCCGCCGTGGGATTTTTATCAACGCGCCCGATTGGTATTTTCTCAACGGCTCCAATAAAAATGCCATGGGCTACCGCGAGGAAAACTGGAGTTTACCGCGCAACCTTCAAATCATCATCGCCCGCCAAAACATCTTTGACGGCACCTGGGAAAAGACGGCCAGCATGGGATGGATGATGTTGCCGCTGGTGGAATATCACGGCGGCGGCCCGGCGGCTACGATTGAACCTTTGTCCGAGCATCTGGACGCTTATGGAATGCATCTGGCCCAGAATTTCGGCGCCGGCGTTCAATCCTGCTACCGGGGGCCGCGCCTCTACGATACGCCGGAAACAAAAGCGGTGGTCAAGAAGTGGGTCGATTTCTATAAGGAACACCGGCCGATTCTCGACAGTGATTTCCTCCATCTACGCCGGCCTGATGGCCGCGACATTGACTACATCCTCCATGTCAACCCCGGCCTGAAGGAAAAGGGGTTGCTCATGGTCTATAACCCGCTTGCCGAGGAAGTCCAGCGGACATTGCGCCTGCCGCTTTATTACACCGGGCTGACTGAGGCCGCTTCCATCCGCGAAGGCGAAGGTGCTCCGAAGACGTATCATCTTGATCGAGAATATTTCGTCGAGCTTCCTGTCACGGTCCCGGCCAAGGGAGTTACTTGGTTTGTAGTGGAATAATAACTCTGCCATGCAGCCGCGATTTGAATCCCGCGATCCGGAACGCTTCGCTGCCGCGTTCCAACGGTTCGACGAGGAGAACTCTCATGACCCAAATCTGGAGATTACAAATGGGGTCGCCAATCCGCGCGAGTTGATTTATGCCCAATGGCTCACGGACTGGGTGCTGAAACTCAGCCCCACGGCCAGCGAGCCGTTACGCCTCGCCGCCCGCTGTCAGCATATCGCCCGCTGGCGGATCCCACGCGACTCGTATCCGATGACACGCACCGGCTATCTGCAATGGCGTACGGATCTGAAGAAATTCCACGCGCAAAAAGCCGGTGAGATTCTCCGCGCGGTCGGCTATGACGACGACACCATCCGCCGCGTACAAGAGTTGAACTTGAAGAAGAATTTTCCCAACGATCCCGAAAGCCGTGTCCTCGAGGATGCGCTATGTCTTGTGTTTCTCGAACGGCAGTTGGCCGCCCTTGCGGCGAAATCGGACGATGAAAAGATGATCAACGCATTGCGGAAATCGTGGACAAAGATGACGCCCGCCGCGCACGCCGAGGCGCTGAAGCTCAAGTATGGCGACCACGAGCAGTCGCTCATCGATCGTGCCCTGGCCTGAAACCAAACTGACCAAACTTTCCGGCTACGTTGCGTCAATCCACGGGCGTCACTGAGACGCGGTAGATACGGTGCTCGTCAGCGTCAATGGCTTCGGTGATCAAGACATCCCTATTTTCAAATTTAGCGACGATATTTGTCAGGGGTTGCCAGGCGCTTGCGCCCAATACCGTACAGGATTGCACTTCGTAATTGCCGCCAGCCGCGGCCAGGAAGCGGAAACTAAACTGATTGCCAGCGATTTGCGGCGACACGAGTACCGGCCCTTGTAGGACTGGGACTACGGGTGTGGCGCCGACTTCGGACGAGAATTCGCTTTGACTGGTGGCATTGGCAGCGTTGACGACGTAAAAGTAGAATGTGCCCGCGTTGACATTGGTGTCGGTAAAGGACGTCACGGCGAGGTTGCTTGCGATGACGGAGTAGGGCCCGCCACTGTTGGTGCCGCGTTGCAAGTCGTAACTGGTCGCATTGGCCGACGCATTCCAAGTCAGTGCCACTTGTTTGACACCTCCAGTGGCAGTCAGACCTGTCGGTGCGTCCAACGGGGCGGCCACGACATATTCCACCGTCAGTGCCGGGGCGACGGCGCCGCTAGCTCTCGTGCTGAGTCGCCGGGCAGTTCCGGCTCGGTCCTCATTTTGGCTTATGACAATCCAGCCAAAATTAACAGCGGGATCCCTTACCCAGCTTTGCACATCGGTTATCAGATTCGGGTCGAATTGAAATGGTAAGGCCCCGGTCCGCCTACCACTTTTTCGCTCACGGCGCTGACCGGCGCCGAAAAGTCTGTTCCCGATGCCGCCCCAGGCGCATCCCATAGGACGTTCGGGGCAAACTGCGCGTTCCACGTTACCTGCCCTGCCGCTGCGGTTTGACCTCGGCTCCCGGTTTTGTTTCCTTCGATCCAGTCCTTCAGCATACGGTGTAACTCAAAGAAGGAGTCGATGTCCCCGGCAGGCGCAAAGGTCACGTACAGGGTCAGATTGACGGAAAGGATCGTCGCGTTGGTCGGGATTTTTTCGAAGAAATCAAATCTGTAAAGAGCACGACTCCGCATATCGGCATATGTCGTGCCGGCGGCGACGGTGGGGTTGCCGCCCATATTGCCTTCCGGTGTGGTCTCGAACAATGAGGTGTCCGCACTCGACGTCAGCGTAACCGTTTCGGCCTGCAGCCGGATGAAACTGTTGAGCATCAGGGCCAGCCCAGACAAAAGCACATGCCGCCAAGCTTGCCGTCTCATAAAAAATATCATGGCAAGAAAGAGGCGCGGAGTCAATCCTCTGAGGCGCAGTTGTGGCAGCAAAATGCGACGAATCAAAATTTCGACAACGCGGAAGCCAGGGACCGGCAGCCTACGGAGCCGCCACGAACGCAAGGGCATCAGCATGACATGCCAGCTGGCGTGGGCAGGAGTTTCTTCCGCTTACGGCAATATCCAAATCACCAAAGGTGTGAGATGAAAAACGGTTGGCCGTTATGCGCGAAAAAAGAAAAGAGGCTTGCGCGCGGAAGCAAGAACTTTGTTATTGCCGTGTTGCGGACAACTGGAACAATGCGCACGTGTCACTGTTGAGCCCAAGCTCTAGGGAACTCTCTCGACGTACCCTCAATTCAGTTTTGGGCTTCACGTTGATTGAACTCCTGGTCGTAATTGCCATCATAGCCATTCTGGCAGGGCTGTTGTTGCCGGCCTTGGCCAGAGCAAAGGAGAAGGCAAAGGCGGTTGCGTGCATCAACAATCTCAAACAGGTGGGGCTTGCCTCTGTGCTCTATCGTAACGATGCGGATGATCGTTTTCCCCCACGGGTGATTATTGGCAGTGACGGGGTGGCAGCTGGAACACAATTCGCGTGGGTGGGCAAAGCAGGGAGTTTGAGCAGTTACGCGCCGCTCGATGCCACCCGCCGATATCTGAATCCGTGTCTGGGTTCGTATGGCCCGACCAGCGAAGTGGAGGTGGCCCGCTGCCCGAGCGAAAGGAAAAAGCAGAGCAGCTACGATGAGCGCGGCTCTTCTTTTCCCAACAATTGTCACACGGACCCCGCTCTCCGCACCCTAGGTTTGGGATTGGTCAGTGGCGAAAGTTGCAAGGCTTCTGAAATTCTCAGCCCGGCCCGTATGGTGATCATTGGTGAAGCGGGCTGTTACTTTCCACCTTGGAATGGCGCTCCCGCTCCGCCCGAGGAATATCGTCACACAAAGTACCTGGATCATCGCTGGAATATTACCTTCGCCGATGGGCATGCCGCCTTCACGCGCATCTTCCTCACCAATGGAATCCAGGTGATGACCACGACACTTTATACTTTCGATCGCGCAAGGTAGTGTGATTGAATGAACTCGGCTCGGCGTTGAGGCGTCCGGTGACTCGTCGCGCGAAGAGCTGGTAATCAACACTGCAATATGAAGTCGTTCCGATTGCGATGGATTGTGGTCGCCTTGATCCCGTGGGGTTTGACCGCGCATGCGGCGGATGTTGTCGCTAATCCGCCTCGCCTCAAACGCTCCGAAAGTTTTCTCGGAATCCATTTCGATTTTCATGCGGGGCCGGATTGCAAGGAGGTTGGGAAGAATACAACGCCGGAGATGGTGGCAGCGATTCTTGACAAAGTGCGCCCCGACTATATCCAGATCGATTGCAAGGGACATCCCGGCTATTCCAGTTATCCAACCAAGGTAGGCAATCCCGTGCCGGGTTTTGTCGGCGATCCGCTCCGGGTGTGGCGGGACGTGACGGCAAATCGCGGCATTGCGCTCTACCTGCATTACTCGGGGGTGTGGGATTCCCGGGCCATCGAACTGCACCCCGACTGGGCAGTTGTCAACGCCGACGGTTCGACCAACAATAACGCCACGTCAGTTTTCGGCCCTTACGTCGATCGTCTGCTCATCCCACAATTGCGCGAACTGACGGGAGACTACCGAGTGGATGGCGTGTGGGTGGATGGTGAGTGTTGGGCCACGGTGACGGATTACGGCCCAACGGCCGTGAAAGCGTTTCGTGATGCGACCGGTATTGCTGATGTGCCGCGCAAATCGGATGAACCACATTGGTTCGAGTGGATGCAATTTCATCGCGAAGCGTTTCGGAAATATCTTCGGCATTATCTGGCCGAAATGAAACGCACGCATCCGGAGCTTGAGATCGCCAGCAACTGGGCTTTCAGCGACCACATGCCGGAGCCGGTAACTGCACGCGTGACGTTTCTGTCCGGTGACTTCTCGCCACAGGACAGTGTGAACTCGGCACGCTTCTCCGCGCGGTGCCTGGCGAACCAGGGCAAACCTTGGGACCTGATGGCCTGGTCGTTCGCCAATGTGCAGAAGGGACCACGCCAGCAGAAATCCGCTCCGCAACTGCAGCGCGAGGCGGCGCTGGTGCTCGCCCAAGGGGGTGGTTTCCAAGCCTACTTCGGGCAACGTCGCGACGGTTCGGTGGATCTCGCCAAGATGGATGCGATGGCCGAAGTGGCTAAGTTCTGCCGCGAACGCCAGGAACTTTGCCACCGGGCAGTGATCGTTCCGCAAGTGGCGCTCCTTTATTCGCGCGCTTCACACTACCGCCAGAGTCCGCAACTTTTCACGCCGAACAGTTCCACGGTGCGATCACTACGCGGAGCGTTGCAGGGCTTGGTCGAATCACAGCACACACTCCAGATCGTTAGCGAACATCACCTGCTCGGGCACATGGCTGAATGGCCGCTCATCGTGCTCCCTGAATGCGAATACTTTGACGTCGATTTTCGCGACGAACTCATCCGCTATGTCAAGAACGGCGGTCGTCTGCTGGCCATGGGCCCACGCTGCGCGACCAATTTCATCAGTGTGCTCGACATAAAACTGGACGGTGCGCCGGTAATAAAGAAGCTGGCGCGCGTCGAATTGGAAAGCAAGAACGGTGAGTTCACGACATCCTGGCAGGTGGTAAACCAAGGCGGTGCCGCGAAAAGCTTTGGGACGTTCCACTTGGTTGGAACAAACGGGTCGGTTGCGCCCGCGGCGACGATCACCCCACTGGGGCGGGGTCAGATTGCTGCAACATGGCTGAACCTGGCTGAACGCAGCGCCGATCACAAGACCCCCTTCGCTCGCGAGTTTATCGACGCCTTGGTGCGTGAGCTGTTCCCGCAACCGATGGTCCAAGTGACCGGTTCGCATGACGTGGATGTCTCAGTGGCCCGCAAAGGAGGCAAGTTACTCGTGCATCTTGTAAACACTTCCGGCCCGCACGCGACGGAACCGTTCGTGGATTCACTCGCGCCAGTCGGACCGTTGCAGGTAAAGTTGCGCATCGCATCGCGCCCGAAGCGGATCACGCTCGAACCCGGCGGACGCACGCTGGAATTTACCCATGCCGATGGGGAAGCGCACTGCAACGTGCCGGAAGTGGCAATTCACAGCGTTGTGGTTGTGGAGTAGTAGTTCAATCGGAAGGAATCCCAGTAGTGTCCTAATTTGCCGGAGTGCGGGCTGTGGGCGAAGCACCATTCTGCGGCTGGTTTCCAACACAGCCGCGTTCCACAGGGCTTAAGTTTATTTCCAGGTTGGGATACTACCAAATCCCAGCCCTGCCTGCGATATTGCCCTGCATTTTTCGTATTTCACGTCTCATTACCCTATCCATG
>CAZYYS010000274.1:0-7897 GCA_964651015.1 uncultured Verrucomicrobiota bacterium | reverse complement strand
CAGCAAGATCGCCCAAAACTGAGCGCGCTGCTCAGTCGAGTGGCTGAAGTATCACGTCTTGGAATTCTCCCGCGTGGATCGCCTTTGCGACGCTTTCCGCGATGATGATGTCGGTGTACGACTCAGCGAGCCGGAACATCAGTAGGCCTTTGGCGCGTTTCGAATCGACGGCGAGATGCTGGAAGAACTTAGCGTCGGCCAGCGGAAGTGTTTTCGACTTAGTGAGGTCGGCCGCTTCGACCAGTCCAATTACATTGACCACTGCGTAGTCCTCGTTGACCGCGCCGGTCTTGTCGTCCGTGATGGTCGCGGGAAAAACCTGAAGGTTGTCGACTCCGGATTCCTGAATGGTCTTCACCAGCGCCCGGCTCATGAGATTGTAACCCGAATAGTAGGCGCTCATCAGCAGCTTACCTTCAGCCGGCACAGTCAGGCTGAATGGCCAGGGCAGGGTCAATTCGTCTTCTTCGACAAACGTGGCATCAAGCAGAACTTCGCCGACATTGGCCTTCGGCCGTACGCGGCCGCACTGGCGATTCAGTTTGCAGTCGAGGCGAAAATACGTGGGCATGCTGCAGTCCTTCGTCTTATTACTTTATCCATTTGGGTTTGGTCAGCTTTGGACTCCGTTTCTCCGACCACCACAACTCGGCGACCTCGCTGACGAATATCCAGTTCGCGTCGATAAGCAACTTGATGATTCCAGACACCTGGTCAACGTGCCGCACCGTAGCGTTGATTGGCTGAACTTCCTTCTTCTTCTTGTCCTTCTTGCAGACCCTGCAGGCATCCGCGTGTTTCTTCGCAGCGTGATACACTGCGTTTAAATAGAAGGTGACCTTGTTGAGATAGTCGTCGTCATGAATCGCGTTTTGTTCGTCCGGTACCGGGGGATCGACTTCTGGCGGTGCGCCGCGATGTGAGCCCTGGTGGAGCTGTCTTCCGGTGAGGTCCATGACCTCGAAGCAAATCACCTTCTTCAGATCATCGTTCCCGCCGGCCTTGCGCCAATCGGCGGTCGGCGTCGCGTAAGGCATGCAGTAGCCGTTGTTCGAATGATCGCAGCTGTACTGCGTGTCCGCCGTGAGTTCGTATTTGTCGTCCTTGTATTTCTTTGCCAGGAACGCGCAAACGGGGTGGTCGGGCAGGTGATTCTTCGGAATCAGGTGATGCGCCTGGATGGGGAACTGATCCTTTTTGATGGAATAGAGATCCCAGCTGATACCCTTGGTCTTCTTGACGAAGGCTGTCGGTGGGCCGAGGTAGCCAAGTTTTTGCTTGGCGTATTTCTCCATCGACTCATAAAGGTTCGTGCCGGAGCACTGTCCGCCCTTGCTGCCCACCTTGTTGATGCGCGACTGCCAATTAGTGTTCGCGGGAGTTGTCTTGTCTTCGCAGAAGTCATCCTTGTTCAGGTGCGGCATGAAAACGCCAATGGGTTCGCCGATCTCCATGCTTCAGTCCCTCCCGTTCTTTTCGTTGTGCAACAGATCCGCTAGCCGGTGCTGGTCAGCGCGCAGGCTCGCGATACTGATAGGCATTTGCTTTTGCGCGCCGCGTGCATTCAGCGTTGCGCGGGTGAGGGAGAATTTGTTTTCGGGCTCACCAAGCATGGCGCGATGCTGGCTGAGTGAGACCGGAGTGTCAACGCCTGCTTCTTTTTCGTTTTCCGCGATTCCCCCGGTGGCCTTGCCTCGATTTGACATAGGTCTGGCAGCTTCAACTGAGTTGCCAGCCTTGGGCGGCAACCATTCCGCTGGCTGCTTCAGGTGCAGCTTTGATGGTTTGTTGAACGAGTTCCAGCCGGTCCTTGTTGGAAGAATGCAGAGCCAACATCGAGGCGGCAAAAACTTCGCCGGCTTCACAATGGTTTTCGAGCGCTTTGGCACAGCAGTTCCAGCCGTCGTCTCCGGCCTGAATTAAGCCTTTTAAGTGAGCGTTGATGCGCTTCTTGAGTTGAGCCAGCTCACTCGGATTCGGATTGGGAGATTCCTGTTCCTGGGAATACAGCAACCAAAGGAACGCCGATTCTTCGGCGTGCTGCTCAATGATGTGAAGGAACGGGGAGGGCACGTTGGATTGGTTTCAGCCGACAATGTTCTTTTTGTTGTGGAATAACGGATCGCCCATGCGACAGACGTTTTTGCCTTCAAATTTAACGTCGAACGAATACATCATGAATTCCGCTTCCTTCATGTTCACGCTGCTCATGACGCCGCCTGCAGAGCCGGCCTCGTCGCCGCTGGATTTGCTATACTTGGCGCCTTTCACCATGGGCATTTCGCCGTCGGTTTTCACCTTGGTCGGTCCGTCGGAGGTGTCTGAAGCCTGGGCGATGTTGGGGTAGGGAATGGGGATCGGGCCGGCCGGTGGCGCGGGCGTTTTGCAAACGTCGGGAAAGGCCATGCTCATGCCGCCACTGCCTTTGTGGGCGATGCCCCTTGAATTGACGAAGGTGGTTTGTCCCATAACAGGTTTATGTCGTCAGCTGGCGTTGTCCGGCTACGCGCTTAAATTCCATCAAGTCTAGGGCTTGAGCAAGCACACAGCGCCACGTTTTTCGTGCTCGGAGGAACAATACACCATGCACGGCCCCGGAATTTCGCCGCCCTGCATTCCCAACGCAGCCAAGCCAACCATCAAAGGCGCCGCCGCTGCGCCCGGATCGCCGTAGCAATCCGCTGGATGCTCAAACTGCAGTTTTTCCGCCAGCGCCGCCTGATTGCGAATGCTGGCCACACCCCATTCCTTGGCGTGCAGGTTTTCGCCATTCATGCTGGAAAAAACCGCGTTCACCTTCTGGCCGTTCAGGGTGGCCAGCGCGGTGGTCACAGCTCGGGATAAGCCTTCGCCTTTGTAAGGTGATTGGCTGTAACGGTGGCCGGGTTCATTGGCTAGCGCTGGCTGGCAAAGGTTGGCCAGCGGCTTGAGCCCGTATTTGCCGACTGTTTGCGATGAAGCGAGCAACAGAAACGCCGCGCCTTCACCGGGGCAAAATCCATCCATGACACCATCAGCCAGCACGCGGTCGTGCATGTCGAGCGTGCTGAGCAAATAGAGATCGAGATAGGTATCAACGCCGCCGACCAGCACGAACGGTTCGGCCTGACTCGTGAGTAGGGTCCAGGCTTGCGCAATGACTTCAATGCCGGACGCCCGGCCTTGGGCTAACAGTTTACTTTTGCCGAGGTTGAATCCGCCTTTGGCTTGGCGGTGCAGATGCGTCAAAAAGGAATCATCAATCGGTTTGGGGCAGTCCGGAATTTCCTCTGGTCCTGCCAACACCAGGGGTGGCAAGGCAGGGACTTTGGCAACTGACAGTGATTCGGCGATTGCCTTGTCCGCGAGGCGCAACATGCGCCGCTGGCGGCTGGTCAGGCGCGGTGTCGTTTCCAATTCTTCATGAAGCGGCGGCAAAGCGTCTTCGGGCGTCAACGCCATGGTCATCGGTTGAAAACGCTTGTTGTAGATCGAACTCGCCTGGTACGCGCTGATGCCGGCTTGTACCGAGGTCGCCGTCATGGCGGCTGAATCGCCCACCGGCGTCATCATGCCAATGCCAACAATGCTGATCGTGTCGGTCATGACTTCGCTCCTTCCAGCTTCTCCAAGTCAAATGTCACCAACTCGACCTTGAGGGCTTTCTTGTCGCACGGATATTCCGCGCGCCACACCATGGAGACGCGATTCTCGTCCGGCTCGAAAAGAATCGTCTCACAATTGGAGGCGAGCGCTTCTCTGCGTCCACCGATTTGAACCGTGATTGCGAACCGGCAGCGCGGCAGGTGCATCTGAATGGGCCCACGCGAACTGACATTGAACAAACGTACGGGTTCGCCGCCCTGCAAAAAACGGTCGAAGATCAAATCGGGATGCGCAGCGTTGAAGAAACGCGGATTGAAATCATCCGGCAGAAACGGCGCGCGGCCCTTTTGCCAGGCGGCATCGTAGGTGCCGGCATATTGGCGGCGTGGCATCCAACTGCCGGCGATGTATCCGTAGCCGGCCGGTTCGCCTTTGTCGGTGGGGCCTTTGAAGGGATGATCTGGGTCTTCCAAGTTGGTTGCGGGTCGGTCCTTGTGTTCGCACTAACTCTGTTTGCCTTTTATACCCCGGCCGACCGGATTGGGGGCTTCACCCTAGTTTTTTTGCGTCCCGGCATCCAGGACGTGAATGCCTCCGAAAGCGCGCTCGTACGTCAGCGGCATGGAAACAAACGGTTCGGGTGCCGACAACGACAAGCCGAGCAAGCCACTTTTGAAAACGCGATTGCCATGGACCCGAATCGTTTTCTTCCGTTCGGCTATGGCGATGCCGGTTTCCAGTTCTGTCACCGGACGGCCATCAGGTGACCACGCTTGGCCGACGAGGAGGACGTCGGTTGAGAGTTTTCCCAGGTGTATGTCCGAGCCGTATTTCAGACTGGATTTGGCGGGATCGCCCCAATACACGTCTGCTTTGAAGGGCGGGATTTGCTCCTTGGCGATGCTGAGTTCAGGAGTGAGGGTGAAGGTGGCTTTGATGACTGCGTAAAGCGTGTCCACTCCATCTTTGTTGGGGAAGAGGCCGATGTCCGGCTTGAAAGGGGTGGTGTTTTTGATCTGCAGCATGGGCCAGTCAGTTGATCTGCACCGCGCCGCCTTTAATTCGGTTCACCCCCTCGGCGCGGCTGAGAAGTTGTTTGCCGCGGATGTTGATTTTGCCGGCCTTGGTCAGTGTGATGGTGGAATCGCCGCACTTCAAAACCAGTTCCTGCTCGGCGGAGATGACGAGGCGTTTTCCATCCTGTTCGACTTCCACGACCTGTTCGTCGGCACTCTTGGTTTCGTTCGCGGTAGCTTGAATAAACCCGAGAATCAGCGGTTGATAAACATTGCCTTCCACGAACGACAAGGCCACCGGGTTGCCGACCTGGCCCTGATTTATCTTGGATACCGCCAGCGCCCTCATGGGTGTTTCCGCGGGATTGCCCGGGAATTGAACCAGAAAGCCGCCATCGTCGGATAAACCGACCAGGTTTCCCACGACGATCCCTGCGATTGGCTTTGCGTTTGGAGGGCCAGGTGCTGGCTGGGCCAAAGTGCCGGACAGCTTCGGCTCGAGCTGTCTCTTCAGGAGCGAGTCAAAGAGGCTGGTATCGGCTGGCGGCCGGTCCGCTCCGGTGTGGGATTCGTTTTTCACCTTCTAAACTGCGTGTCATTCAACCTCGGAGAGGTTTGCTTTCCAGCTCGTTCACCCGTGACCACCAAAACAACTTCCCCTGCGACGACCATTACGCGAGGTTCTGACATAGAACAAGCAAACGGGACATAATGTTCAAGTAAATAAGGCCCCGGCGGCGCCCGTCAACTTGAAATCAACTGGGCAATCAGGCGGTACCGCGGCTGAATCCAGTCCGATTCCGTCCTTGCCGGACCGAATCCACGCCCTAAGCTTTATTCCATGTCCACTTTCGCCTACACCATGAGGACTGGCGACCGCATGGCCTTTCGCGATGCGGCAAAGCACTTCAGTTGCTGGATCCTGGTTCGAGCAATCAATCCCGACTCCACCGTTTATCTGGCTGATTCCCGTTACACACCCAAGCCCATCGACTGCAAACCCAAGACGGCGGATGCCGACGTCGGCGGAAAGGACCTGGCGGGACTGGTGGTCGTGCCTGCCATTCACGGGAAAGCCGCTTTTCGAGGCTCCAAATTTTCCAAGGCGCAAGCTTGCTGGGCATCGTTCCTCGAGGCACAGCACGTCGTCGCCCAGCCAGCGCCCGGCGTGACGGATCGCGAGCGCGCCGTTCAGGAAGCCCAGGCGCTCAATGCGGCGGGCGGGGATTACGGGGTCGATTTGGATCCGAAGTCACCGCACTTCGGCGTGCTGCAATTTCATGGAAAGTGGATCCATGGCGACTTCGATTTGAAGGATATCATCATTGAGGGGCAGGAGCGTCGAAATCTGGCCTCGATCGAGACCATGCGTGGCCAGCCGCACATGCGCGGACCACTTTTTTACAAGGTGCAAACTTTTGTGAATGGCCGGTTGGGCAAGGAGATGATCCAGCACGGGGGTGAAGCTCAGTACGCGGATCACAGCGATGACGTCATCGATGTCTTTGGACCGCAAGGCCAGCATACCCAACTGGGCAGCGCATCGGAGATTGCCGCCTGGTACCAGCGATATCAAAGAGAGGTTATTGATTTGTCGAAAGCACGGCCCCAACCGCCGCATCCCGGCAAGTCGCCGGAAGCACTGCGCGCCGGATTCCGGGTGATCCAGGGCGGGCGCGCGCGTTGAGCCCAAGGGGGCGGACGCTGGTGGGCGTTACCCAATTCGATCGGCTGTGCCCCGGCATGAACCGGAGCGGAACGACGGGCATATGACGGGATCGAACTGCCAATTATGCGAAGGCGCATGCGCACCATGGTTCCCAATTACCACGACTCGCCGCGGGCGGTCTCGTTTGCATTCCGAAAGATGGCTTGGATGGCTGACTCGTTGCCTCACGGAGCGCGAGCCACGGGCCGGTAAATCCACAATTCGCCCGTGACGGTATAGGCTGTAGTGTCTCGCCCGCTCCTGATGTCGCCATTGGAGGTCGGGATTTCGTTTTGGCGTACGGATTTCTTAGGCTGGCGCCCAGTGCCGCCGATTTCCACGTTCTGTTCCAGGATCGTGAGGAACACGATGCCGCCTTCAGTTCGGGTTGAGGCCACAATCGCGGTGTGATGGGGGCGGGACTCAGTTTTCCATGAAGATGATCCATCTGACCTTTCAATGTCCCGCCGCACCGAAAAATCTCGAAACTGGAGAATATCTCCCGGCCTTGCGTTCGTCGGTTGGACGGTTTGCGAACTCCACACATAGTCAGTGTTCCGTCCGATCGTGCAAAAGTCTTCTGCGGTGGCAGCCCCAGCAGCGCGGAGGGCCCTGTCTGCAAGGGCAAAACATTCGCCGTCGCCAACTTTGCGTTCCAGGTTGCGGCGCGCGAAGCCAAGAACGAGCTGACCCAAATCGGCTGGTGACGGCGGCGGTGCGGCGGGGGTTAAACCGGTCGTGCCGGGAGGCTGAGCCGGAGTCTGACTTAGCGTCCCCCGGACAAGCGGTCTGGCAATAGGTTTCCGGTCTTGAACGCCGGGAGCGTTGCGGCCCATGGGAAAAAGCCTCGAGCAATTCCGTGTTCGGGTCAAGCGGGCAGAACTTCCTGGGAAAACCCAATCGGATAGGGTTCGTGCGTGTTACTTGAATAACCCGTTCAATCGTGCCTGAAACGTGTCTGATGGTTGGTGCAGGGCGGCGGTATCGATCAACTCGATGAAGGCGGCCACGCCAGAGAATGCCGTGGCTGCAGTGATCAAGTCGTCTGCGGGCCGGAAGGATGTGAGGGTGGAGGTGACGGTTACCACCGGAAGCTTCTTAAGTTCCGAGGGCGTCTCCACTTTCAATTCATAGTGCAGGTCCGAGAAAAGTCGGACGAGTCCCGGGTTGCGATTGAGCACAATCGTTAACACCAGGCTGTTCACGACGAATTGACGGAGGTATTCAGGGCGCACGGTTTCCTTCCCGGCCAGCACGTTCTTGACTTGGGAAAGGTTGTAATTCGTCCGGAAGTTCACCATCCAACGCAGCGGAGAGGTCATGGTGATGGGTTTACCCGCCACTTCATGCGCGTACTCCCATGGATGCAGGTCCAACGCGTTTCCCACCAGCGTGAGCCAATTCAGATCGAGTGTTTCCGGCAAATCGTACGGTTTGGCCGTGAATGGCTTGTAGTGTTGCTGTAATTCGGTCAAGGCTCGTTCGGCCCCTGATACCTCGATCTTGCCGCCGGCATACTTGCCAAGCAATCGTTCGGGGGCGAAAAGCGGTCGCAGCGTTTCCAGGTGCGCGGTGATTTGATCCTTCA
>CAZYYS010000273.1:0-7914 GCA_964651015.1 uncultured Verrucomicrobiota bacterium | reverse complement strand
AGGAAGCGCTGGCTGCGCGGGACCTCGATGACGCGTGGGCACAGTGGATGACTCCCCCTCGCAGCGGTGCCAGCCCGACGGCAAAAAGCATCGCCAGTGTACACCAGACAGTCGTCCAAGCCAGAGCCTCCTTGAACCGTACCACATGGGCCCTCTGGTGAAAAACCCCCAGATCGACCGCCAGAAATATGATCACGCAAGCGACAAACCCAACCCAATGCCAGGGAGTGATGGTGATCGTCGCAAGCATTACGGGACGTTCGCCGCGCGTCTCGTCGCGACCTGATCCATGACCACCTGGGAAGCGGACATTTTAGGCCGTTCACCCCTGTGCCACCAGAGAACAATGGCACTGGCGATATAGATGCTGGAATACGTGCCCGTAAGGATACCTACGAGGAAAGTGAAGGCAAAATCATTGATTACACCGCCACCGAAAATGTAGAGCGAGAGCGTGGCCAGAAAGACCGTGCCCGAAGTGATGATTGTTCGGCTCAATGTCTGGTTCAAGGCTTGGTTCATGATTTCGCGGAACGTACCCCGCACGCCTAGCTTAAGATCCTCGCGAATCCGGTCGAAGATAACGATGGTATCGTTGATGGAAAACCCGATGATCGTCAGGATGGCAGCCACCATCGGCGCGTTCAATTCACGCCCGCTCAGGAAAAACCAACCCAAGGTCATCAGAATATCGTGAATGATGGCGATCACGGCACCGACGGCAAATGAGAATTCGTAGCGGAACGCGACATAGATCAAAATCCCGAACATGGCCAGTAGTGAAGCCAATACCGCGGTTTTTTGAATTTCCTGGCCAACCGAAGCGCCAACTTTATCCAACGAAAGTTGTTTGAACTTCGCCTGGGGAAATTTCTCCTTCAATTCCTTTTGCACTTTCTCGGCCGTATCAAATGCGGTCGTGATCCGCAGATTTTCGGTGGCCGCCGCAAGGTCTTTCTGGTACTGAATCGAGGGGTCGCCCACCTTTAACGCACTCAACGTTTCACGGAGTTTGTCCACCTCGACTCGCTGCTCGAAGCTGAAGGTCTGCTGATCGCCACCGGCAAAATCCACCCCCAGCACACCACTGCCGCGCGTGAAGCCGTAACCCAAACCAACCAGAATCAACAGCCATGATGCCGCGAAAGCGGGCTTCGCCCATTTCATAAAGTCAATGCGGCTGCCGCGGATGATGTGCAGCATCCGCATCCCCTTGAGCAAATTCTTGGCAAGCAACCAGTCAAAAATCAGCCGCGTCACCACCAATGCCGTGAACATGCTCACGCTAACGCCGATGGTCAGGGTGACACCAAAGCCCTTGACCGGCCCCGTGCCCATGAAAATCAGAATGACTGACGCGATCAACGTGGTCAGGTTGGAATCGAAAATCGTCCCGAAGGCTTTGTCATAGCCGGCCACCAGTGCCCCACGCATGGATTTTCCGGCCGCCAGTTCTTCGCGGATGCGCTCAAAAATCAGCACGTTCGCGTCCACGGCCATGCCAATGGTCAACACGATACCCGCGATGCCGGGCAACGTCAGCGTGGTTCCAATCGAACACATCACTCCCATTAGAATGATGATGTTCAGCATGAGCGCCATACCGGCGACCAGACCGGCAAACAAATAATAGACCAGCATGAAACCAGCTACAGCAATGGTTCCAATCACTGCTGCTTTCAAACCGCTGCGAATGGAATCCTTGCCCAGTGAAGGATCGACTTCACGCGACTCAATGATCTTGACCGGCGCCTCCAGTGGATTCTCCAATACGTTCGCCAGTTCCTGCGCTTCCTCCGGCGTAAAACCGCCGGTAATCTGAACGCGGCCACCCGGGATCGGCCCACGGATGACTGGCGCCGAGCGCAGTTCACCATCCAGGACGATGGCCAGGTACCGGCCCACATTCTCTTCAGTAACCTGGGCAAAGATTTCGGCGCCTTGGGAATTGAGCGTAAAGTCAATCTCCGGCGTGTTGTTGACCGGGTTGCGACTGACCATGGCGTTTCGGATGTATTTTCCGGTCAGTTCAGGCTTTTTCTTGACGAGATAGCCAGTCACACCCTGTCCACCCTGGATTTGGTGCGGGTATCGCAAGAACTCGTAGCCCGGCTCGCTGATTCCTTGCAGCACGAGTGAATCACTCTCCGGATGCACCAGTCGTAACTCCAGATAAGCCGCCTTTTCGATTTGCTTCTTGGCGCTTTCCCGTTCGGCTTCGGACAAGCCCGGCAACTGGATCAGAATCCGATCCGCTCCGGCCGGTTGAATCAACGGTTCGGCCACGCCAAATTTGTCCACGCGGCGGCGCAACACTTCCACAGCCTGCGATAGTATTCGTTCGTTCCTCTCGGTAACTTCCTGTATTGGGGAATTGGTGCTCACCTGATTCGTTCCCCCATCCAAGGATTCACTTGTCGCCTTGGTCAGATCGACGCCGACCAAAAACGAAGTGCCGCCTTGCAAATCCAGCCCCCGCTTGATCCGCCCCGCGGCTTCACGCTGCAGGCGATTCAAGATGGCACGTGTGGGGTTGGCTTCCTGCTTGAGCTCAAAAAAGGGAAAGTAGTGCGTAATGTCATTCGTGCCAATTGCGTCCAGCAGATTGCCAAAAGCGCGCTCCGGGCTTTTCTGCTGCAAGGGTTGCAGCCGCTCAACGATGTTCGTATAGGCCGCGTCCCGTCTTACAGCCCGCTCTTGGAACACCAAGGCGAGGTCACGACCGTTGGGCGGATAGATTTCGTATATCGACCACGCGACGACGAGAACAATGATGACAAATCTCCAGGTATTATTTCGATTCATGACAAAAACAATCAGGCTTGGCTCGTTTCACCGCTCCGCTCGGTGATTTCAGCCACGGCGGACTTCAGGACTTCCAGTTTCGTATCCGCCGAGCGGATGGAGACGGTTTTCTCCTTTACCGTCACAACCACACCGACGACACCGCCATTAGTGACGACTTTGTCACCTGACCGGAGGGTTTTCAGCAACGTGGCATGGTCCTTGGCTTTCTTCTGTTGGGGACGGATTAGAAGGAAGTAAAAGACCACCACCATGAGAACCAATGGAACGAGGTTGGTCCACATCGGGGCAGGGTTAGGTGCTGGCGCATTCGTCTGGGCCAAAATCACATTCCCAATATTCAAATTCATAGTCTTCTTATCCGTTAACGAGCCGATCAATCTAGGGATGCGACCGCATTTGGCAAGCTTGAATGAGATGAGATTTGGGTGGATTTCCCCCGCCGGTTGCCCAGCCGCGTCCCTGTCTGGTTCAGTCCCCTTCTGGTGAACCGGCGATTAACGCCACAAATTCTCCTTTGAGCGAACGCCGATTAAGCATCGCCAGCAACTCAGCCGGTGTGCCGCGCAAAAACTCCTCGAATTTTTTCGTCAACTCCCGGGCCAAGACCACCGTCCGATCGGGAAAGACTTCCACCAGTTCGCCCAACAGCTTTTCAACCCGGTAGGGCGATTCATACAGCACCAAGGTTCCCGAAAAGGATTTTAACGCTTCCAGTTGCCGTTGGCGTTGTCCTGATTTGTGCGGGAGAAAGCCGATGAAATGAAACTCATCGGTTGCCAAACCACTGGCGGTCAGCGCCGCGACCAATGCACATGCGCCCGGTACGGCCTCAATCCTCAAGCCCGCCGCACGCGCCGCCCGGACGACGCGCTCTCCGGGATCACTGATGCCGGGGCTGCCGGCGTCCGTCACCAGCGCCACCGTTTCACCACGCCGCAACCGTCCGATGATTTCCTCGCTGCGTCGGGCTTCGTTAAACTGGAAATAACTGATCAAGGGTTTGGAAATGCCATAATGCTTTAACAGTTGTCCCGTGCGCCGGGTGTCCTCAGCGGCGACCACATCGCATTCCTTCAAGGTCCGCAACGCTCGCAATGTGATGTCCTCCAGATTCCCGATGGGGGTGGCGACGAGATAGAGCGTGCCCGGAGTCAATGGAGGCAAGGTTTTATCCATAGCCGACAGTTAGCCAGAAACCTATCCGGGAAGAAACTGAGATTTTCACAACCGTTATTCGAGCTGGAGAAATTTCGTCGAACGCCCATAGTAGACCGCTGGTTAAGCCCGGGTTAGTCCCCTCACCATGAACCTCTGCCTCGTAGCCGCCGAGGTAACGAGGCGGATTTTCTTGGAGCGCAACCCGTTCCGCCTCCTTACGTCGGCGGCTACCGTTCAAGGGGGCAACGCGCGAAATTGGGCTCGGCGAATTTTCTTCCCATCCGATGGGGAGAAGGGATGGGATGAGGGGCGCTCCAGTCGTTTGCAGATGTTCGGAGAAATTGATAATTAGAGACAAAACAGCGTGAATTTTCTCGATACAATTTTGATGAATTCGGTTGCAATTCTCCAGGTGGCAACCGAATGGCTGCCCGTTAACTCATGACCTTTCTCCCCATCGTTGATCGTGAACTGCGCGTGGCGGCACGCCGCAAGAGCACGCACTGGATTCGGCTCGTGACCACGTTGATCGCCGCAACCATCAGCTTTTTCTTCTTAATCTTTGCCAGCATCGTCCGTTCTCCGACCAGCGCCGGCGGTCCGTTGTTTTACACGCTGACGATTTACGCCTTTGGTCTGTGCCTGTTGGCCGGCATCTTTATCACGGCAGACAGTTTGAGCAGCGAGAAGCGCGAAGGAACGTTGGGATTGTTGTTCCTGACCGACCTCAAGGGTCATGACGTTGTATTGGGCAAGTTCCTGGCGATGTCGCTCAACGCTTTTTACGGTTTGCTGGCGACCCTTCCGGTACTGGGCCTACCGCTGCTCCTGGGTGGCGTCACGGGCGCCGAGTTCTGGCGCGTAGCGCTGGCGTTGATCAATGTGCTGTTCTTTTCCCTCACCGCTGGCATCTGGGTTTCGGCCATCAGCCGTGAATCGCACAAAGCAATGGGTCAAACGTTGCTGGTGATTTTGCTGATCTGCGTTGCTCCATTGTTGATTGACCTGGCAGCACGCTCCCGACCAAACACTGCATTCTTCTCTCTGGCCAGTCCGCTCTGTGCATATATTTCGGCGTATGAAAGCTCCTACCTGCGGCAACCGGCGAGTTTTTGGTGGTCGTTGATGATTTCCAATTTGATTGGTTGGGCCTTTCTCGGGCGGACCTGTTGGGTACTGCCACATGCCTGGCAAGATCGGCCGTTGAACGCCAGGATGCGCAATCGCCAAACCATCGGAGCAACACCGCGCGAGGAACATTTCGTCAAACCGCGTGGTACGCGGGCAAAACTGCTGGACACCAACCCCGTACTCTGGCTCGCGGGCAATGATGCTCGAGTGCAAACAATAGTTTGGTTGTTGACCGTGTTGATCGCGGGCGGCTTTGTTTCGAGTGCATCCATTCAGTCAGCCGGACCAATGATAACCGGGGCCTTATCCGTTCCGGTTACCCTGGCCATGCTCGCGCTGAAAGCGTTGTTCGGCGTCCAGGCCTGTCGTTTCTTCGTCGAAACGCGTCGCAACGGCGCCTTGGAACTTCTCTTGTCCACGCCATTGACCACAAAACAAATCATCGACGGTCAATGGCTGGCCTTGCGAAGAATTTTCCTCTGGCCGGTCATTATCATACTGGTGGCGCAACTGGTTTCCATCGCAGGTCAGTTCATGAATCAATATTACTCGACAGCGACCCAAGCGATGCCCGCGTGGTTGAGCAGCACTTTGCCCGTTGGGCTTTTGCTCTACGGCTCTGCAAAGTTCGTGGCCGACCTTTTTGCGGTCGGTTGGTTCGGAATGTGGCTCGCACTGTATCTCAAAAATCCAAACACCGCGACCGGTTTGACACTCCTGTACGTGCTGGTGTTGCCGGCCTTCCTGTTTTTCGTTCCCGACGTGATCATTGACATCGTCATCATCGCGGTCGTGCGGAACAAATTGCTCCAAGGATTCAGGGAATTGGCGATCCGGCAATTCGCTCCCGCCGCCGCGCCGCTGACTGCCAACATCGGGCGCCATGATCCCAACGCACCGCCGGTGATTGCTTCGTGAACCACTTTGGAACGCGGGACTGTGCTTCAAAGATTGCCAACTCAGCCCTTCACACGCATCCTCACGCGGGTTTCTGAACATGACATTCCTACCGATAGTGGCGCGTGAACTGCGCGTGGCGGCCCGCCGTCGCGGCACTTACTGGACACGGGTGGGTGCGGCGTTCGTGGCGATCTGCACGATGGGCTTCATGTTGACCATCTCAAATTTGCATCGTAACCAATCGCCTTCCGAATTGGGCCGGAGTATTTTCATGACGCTCTCCGGTTTCGCGTTCATTTACTGCTTGTTGGCCGGCGCTCGCAACACGGCCGATTGCCTCAGCGAAGAAAAGCGTGAGGGCACGCTCGGACTGCTGTTTTTGACCGACCTGAAAGGCTACGACGTGGTGCTGGGCAAACTCGCCGCCACGTCGCTGAATTCCTGCTATGGGCTGCTCGCAATTTTCCCCGTGCTGGCGATTCCGTTGTTGCTCGGCGGCGTCTCGATCGCTCAATTCTGGCGCGCGGTACTCGTCTTGTGTAACACACTTTTCTTTTCCCTGGCTGCTGGGATGTGGATGTCGTCCATGAGTCGCCATGAACGGAAAACGGTGTCCGGCACCATTGCTTTGATTTTGTTGATTACCGGTGGCATTCCTCTGGGCGGGATTTTGTATCAGGAGTTTCTTGTAAGACCGCCCCGCGGCGAACCACCGGTCTTCACACTGTTGCCCAGCCCCGGTTTCGCTTTCGGCCTGACTTTTGAAACGTGGTTCAAGCCGACCATTGATCCGAGGTTTTGGTGGTCGGTGCTTACCACGCATGTGTTGAGCTGGGGATTCCTGGCCATGGCCAGCGCCCGCCTACCCCTCGCCTGGCAGGACAAACCCGCGACCATTAGAAAGGTTCGTTGGCAGGAAAGTTGGAAGCAATGGAGTTACGGCGACTCTACCGAACGGAAACAATTTCGTGGTCGCCTCATGAGCGTGAACCCGTTCTTCTGGCTGGCTGGTCGCGACCGTTTGAAGCCCGCTTATGTCTGGGGCTTCCTCGGCGTGGTGGCCGCCGGCTGGCTTTGGGGGCTTGCCGAGTTGAAAAATGACTGGCTCGATCAACCGGTCTATATCATGACGGCGCTGATGTTGCACTCCGTCTTGAAAGTATGGCTCGCTTCGGAGGCCTGCCAACAACTCAACCGGGACCGACAAAGCGGCGCGCTGGAATTGTTGCTGTCCACACCATTGAGCGTCGCGGAAATCCTGCGCGGTCAGTTACTGGCGCTGAAACGCCAGTTTCTGTATCCGGTGGTAATCGTGCTGCTGGTGGACGTGCTCTTTCTTTTAAGCTTCCGAGATCGTACCGAGTGGCCAATGGTGTGGATTGCGGGCATGGTGATTCTGGTCGCCGACCTTTACACGTTGAGTTGGCTGGGCATGTGGCTGGGATTAAAGAGCAAGGACACAAACCGGGCGACTGGATCAGCCATCGCGCGCATTTTGATTCTGCCGTGGGTGTTCTTTTACGTGGGCGCGACGGGTGTGGAGGCGTTCCAATTCAAATTGCCAAGTTGGTTCAAGCTTGAAGCCAAAACGGCAATCCTGCTCTGGTTCGGCCTGGGAATAACTATCAACATTTTTAATTACGGCTGGGCGAGAAACAATCTGGGGCAGAATTTTCGCTCCTTGGCGACGCAACGGTTCGAGCCGGGCCGACGGGGTACCCGTTGGTGGCAATTCTGGGTGCGCGAAAATGTTTCCCCAGCGCCCCCGGTGATCGCCTCGTGAACGAACTGACACGCCCGTCCAACGACTCGCCGAAGAAACGAGGAGGGTCTGACGTAATATCGTCGCGCCCGGCTGATTTTGATAGGGGTAGGGATGGCGTGTTGGCGCCACCCCTCCCTCCGAACCGGACGGGC
>CAZYYS010000272.1:0-7919 GCA_964651015.1 uncultured Verrucomicrobiota bacterium | reverse complement strand
AGATATCTCAAACCCCACACATTTCGCGACCTGATGCAGCGTAGCAGAGAATCGGAAGGCAACAAGTCAGGGCGGGTGGAAAAGAATTTTTCCCGCCGTCAGCCTTTATCCGATTCCATCATTCAACGTCGGCGCGGTCCGGAGTAGAACCTCAACGCCGAGGACGCGAAGGTTGGCGCCGAGGCGCGCGGAGTTGGGCTTTCTTTGCGTCCCCGGCGAGAACCTTTGCGGCCTTTGCGTTTATCGAATCAGAACCTCACCAGCCGGCCCGTGACCGGGACGACGCCACAATCTCTCATGGGCCTGCCTTTACTCCTGCATCGCGGGTGGCAGTTTCAATCCGAGTTCCTGGCTCAGAAACGCCAACTCATCGGTTTTTTCCTCGATCTGCTTCGTGGTCGGCTTCCCCGCGCCGTGACCGGCCTTGGTATCAATGCGGATCAACACGGGGTTGCGACCACGATGATACTCCTGCAGCCGGGCCGCAAACTTGAAGCTGTGCGCCGGCACCACGCGGTCGTCGTGATCCGCCGTGGTGATCATGGTCGCGGGGTAACGAACTCCGGGTTTGAGATTGTGATAGGGCGAATAGGCATAGAGCGCTGTGAATTCGTCCGCATTATCCGCGCTGCCGTAATCACTGCTCCAAGCCCAGCCGATCGTAAACTTGTGGACGCGCAACATGTCCATTACGCCCACGGCCGGAAGCGCCGCACGGAAGAGCTCGGGCCGCTGCGTCATGCAGGCCCCCACCAGCAGGCCGCCATTGCTGCCGCCCTGGATCGCCAGCTTCTTCGGTGAAGTGTAATGGTTCGCCACCAGCCACTCCGCCGCCGCAATGAAATCATCAAAGACGTTTTGCTTGCGCAGTTTGGTCCCGGCCTGATGCCAATCCTCGCCGTATTCGCCCCCGCCCCGCAGGTTGGCGAGTGCATAAACGCCGCCCAGTTCCAGCCACGCCGCCCGGCTGACACTGAAACCCGGCGTGAGGCTGATGTTGACGCCGCCATAGCCGTAAAGCAGCGTCGGATTCTGACCGTTGAGTTTTAGCCCGCGTTTGTGAACCAGGAACATCGGCACCCGCGTGCCGTCTTTGCTCGAAAAGAAAACTTGCTTGGTTTCGTAGGCCGCCGCGTCGAAATCCAACTTCGGTTGGCGGAACACGGTGCTTTGGCCGGTCGGCAGGTCGTACCGATAAATCGTTCCCGGCGTCGTGAAGCTGGTGAAGCTGAAGAAGGTTTCCGTGTCACTGCGCTTGCCGCTAAAGCCACCCACGGTGCCCAAGCCGGGCAACGCCACGTCGCGCACCGGTTTGCCATCCCGGGCAAAAATTTTCACCACGCTCCGCGCATCCTTGAGATACCCCGCGATGAACTGCTGATTCACCACGCTCACGCCCTGCAACGTATCCGCGCTTTGCGGGATGACTTCCTTCCAACTCGCGCGCCCGGGCTGGGTGACGTCAATCGCGATCAACCGGCTGCGCGGTGCGTTCAGGTCCGTCTTGAACCAGAACACCGAACCGTCGTTATCCACGAAATCATAGCTCGCGTCGAAGTCCATCAACAGCTCGACCACCGGCGCCTCGGGCAACGACAAATCCTTGTACACCACGCGATTCTTCGGGTCCGTGCCCTCGCTGACGGAGATGACCAGGTAACGACCATCGTCGGTGACCTGCCCGCCAAAGCCCCAATCCGGCTGGTCCTGCCGCTCGTAAACCAGCGTGTCCGCCGCTTGGTCCGTCCCGAGCCGGTGGAAGTAAAGCTTGTGAAACTTGTTCACGCCCTTGAGCGCGTCGCCGGATTTGGGGGCGTCGTAACGGCTATAAAAGAAACCGCTGCCATCCTTGCGCCAGGACGCCCCGCTGAATTTCACCCATTCCAAGCGGTCGGCCAAATCCTGTCCCGTGCGCACATCGCGAACCTTCCATTGCTCCCAGTCCGAGCCGGACGCCGACAAGCCGTAGGCGAGCAGGTTGCCGTCGTCGCTGACGGCCATCCCGGTGAGCGCCACCGTGCCATCGGTCGAGAGCGTGTTTGGGTCCAACAACACGCGCGGTGGGGCGGCGAGCGATTCGACCGTGTAAAGCACGCTCTGGTTTTGCAGGCCATCGTTGCGCGAGTAGAAGTAACGCCCGCCCTCCTTGAACGGCACGCCGTAGCGTTCGAAGTTCCACAACTTCGTCAGCCTTGCCTTGATCGTCGCGCGTCCGGGAATGGCGTCAAGATAAGCGAAGGTCACCTTGTTTTGCGCTGCGACCCACTCCTTGGTCGCCGGCGCGTTGTCATCTTCCAGCCAGCGATAGGGATCGGCGACCGTCGTGCCGTGGTAATTATCCACGACGTTCGTTTTGCTGGTGGACGGGTAAGCCAATCGGGGAGTGGTCATCGTGGAGCAGCCGGCGATCAGCAGCGCGAACGTCGTCCCGGCAAAAATGATGCGCAAAACCGAAAACATGCAGGGCAAGATGGGTGGATAAAGCCAAGGCGTCAAACGATTCGAGTCAGCTTCGCCTCAAACCAGACTGGCGAGCGTCTGCACCAGACGACGTGACTCAAAAGCAAGTGTTTGCCGGAACCGGGGGACGGAAATAAGTTTTTGTTTCGAATTCCAACCTCGCCATCGGGACCGAAACCACACTCCAACCGGGGGATTAGGAAAGGCCAAATACAAAAGGCAATTACACTTTAACTAGACAGAGGATGTAATGTAACAACTTTCATTAAGTCCATCGCCTTGCGGTCAGGCAATTCCAGGCGGAGATCAAGCCAATGCCAAAGGAGAATAACGAACTGAGCCAAGGCTCCGCGCCCTTCATCCTGCTAATTACCTTTCTCGCGTTCTTGCTCCTCTGCCTCGGTGTGCCCGCTCTGGCCGGAACGCCTCAAATGGTTTCCCGCCTAGGCATTCAGACTTCACCGCCGTTCGGTGGCAATGGGGATTCCTGCCTGCCGGTTCTAAGTCTGGACGGACGGTTCGTATTGTTCGCGAGCACAGCCAACAACCTCGTGGTGGCCAGCAATGGCCTGCCAATCCCTTCGCTGTCGCAGGCCCGGTTCAATGCCTTCCTTCGCGACCGGACGAATCAGACGCCCGTGCTCATCAGTCTAAATCTCACCGGCACGGCCGGGGGCAACGGTGATTCATTTCCCATTGCGATCTCCACCAACGGGCAGTTCGCTTTGTTCGAAAGCAGCGCCAGCGATCTTGTCGCTGCCGACACAAACAACATCTCGGATATTTTCGTACGCGATCTAGTCAACGGCATCACGTTGCTCGTAAGCGCCAACACGAACAGCCGGCCCGGCGGAGGCATCTCGCGCGGTTCGGTGATGACCCCGGACGGCCGCTATGTCGCATTCGTCAGCGAGGCGAGTGATCTCGTGCCGGGCGACACCAACCGGATCGCCGATGTGTTTGTCCGTGACCTGCAGGCAGCGGTGACGACGCTCGTCAGCGTGGGTGCGCAATCCACCAACCCCGCTGCCCTCTCGCCGGCCAGCAGTTCGGAGTCGCCCGAGATAACGCCGGATGGGCGGTTCGTCGCGTTTGACAGCACGGCCACGAATCTCGTGTCCGGGGTTCGTAATGTTGGCGACATTTACGTCCGCGATCTCGCAGCCGGAACCACGACTTGGGCCAGCAGCGGAATGCGGGCGAAGCTTCAGTCCGCCCTCGGCACGACGAACGGTAACTGCTACAACCTCGCGTTGAGCACTGATGGAAAATTCGTCGCGTACCAAGCCAGCCGTTCGCCGCTTCCGGCCTCCACGTATTCCGGCATCGTGCTCCGTTACGGCCTCGATACGGGTGTGACGGAGTTGGTGCATACCAACGCCGCGACCTCGATTCCCCTGTCAAAGGAAACCCGGTATCTCGATCTGACTCCGGATGGCCGCTACGTCGCGTTCGTGGCCAACACGAACGACGTCCAAGGAAAAACAACTTGCATCCAGGTCTGGGACGGGAACTCCGGCGCGCTCACTCTGGCGAGTCGCAACCTGAGTGGAACGGTTCCCCAGGACTCAGTTTCGATCTGGCCGGCAATCGATCCCAGCGGTCGCTATGTTGCTTTCCTCTCCAACGCCAGCGGTCTGACCACGAACCCGATTTTCGGCACCTGGCATCTTTACCGGTCGGATTTGCTGACGACCAACACCATCCTTGTGGATGCCGACACAAACGGCGTCAGCTCGTCGGTCACCTCCGCCTCAGTGCTACGACTGAGTGCCGATGGACGATTCGTTGCTTTCGAGGCCGCTGACGGAAACCTGGTCGCCAACGACAACAATCATCGCCTCGATGTTTTTGTGCGGGATATCGTCGCTGGCACCAACGAATTAATTTCTGCCCGCCATCCTGCACTGGCATCGGCCAGCCTCAACGGACTGAGCCTGATGTCCGCCTTCGCCACTAGTGCGGACGGCCGTTACATCGCCTTCGCCAGCGAAGCTGACAACCTGGTGACCGGCGACACCAACGGCGTGCGAGACGTTTTCGTCCGCGACCTGGCGACCGGCACGAACTGGCTGGTGAGCATGGCGCTTGATGGGTCGGTCGGCAACGGCATCTCCTATGAACCGGCGATCAGCGGGAACGGGCGCTTCGTCGCCTTCACCAGCACTGCCACCAACCTGGTGGTTGGGGATACCAACAAGGCCTCGGACATTTTTGTGCGCGATCTCCAGTCCAGCACAACCGTGCTCGGGAGTGTGAAATCCACGGCGACTGTCCCCGGCAACAAAGCCTCTTCCTCGCCCGCGCTCAGTGCCGATGGGCGCTGGCTTCTGTTCCGCAGTCAGGCCACCGACTTGGTGAGCGGCTCGTTCAACCCAGGCACGGAAAATCTCTTTCTCCGCGACCTCCAATCCGCCACGACCTGGGCGCTTACGGGTTCGGGCGTGTCGGCTGCCGCGATGACGCCGGATGGCCGCTTTGCTGCCTTTGTCGGTGGACCGCAAGGCGGGGGCGCTGCCTACCTTTACCTTTGGGATTCCGCGCAAGCGGCAAGAGTGTTCACCAACGCGACACTCGGCATTGCCACCGTCGCGATCAGCCCCGACGGAAATCGCCTGGCCACCGTGACCGCGACGCAGTTATTCCTGACTGATCGTCTGGCGAACACAAACTGGCTGGTCAGCGCGCTGGCGACCAACTCTCAAACTTTTCCGCAATTGAGTGCGGATGGCCGCCGACTTGCCTACTCCAAGATGTCCGGCACTGTCAGGCAGGTTTATCTGCACGACGTGCAAAGCCAGACCGAGCATCTGCTCAGCCATGACCTCAACTCTAACGCTGACGGCAGTGACAATTCGGATGGCCCGGTCATCAGCCCTGATGGTCGCTTCGTCGCGTATCGCACGCTCGCGACCAACATCCTCTCCCTCGGGATTGGACTTGCGCGGCAGATCGTGCTTTACGATCAACAGACCGGCGCGAACGCCCTCGTCAGCACCAGCCAACGCAAAGCTGGGCCGGGAGATGACCATTCCCTGCGCGCGAGTTTCAGTGCCGACGGGCAGACGCTCCTGGTCCAGTCTTGGGCTTCCGATCTCGCATCAGGCGACTTCAATCGCACTGGCGATGTCTATGCCTATACGATCTTCACAGCCATGATCTTGCCCGCCGCCACTCCAGGACAAGCACCCTGGATTTCCTGGCCGTTCGTGCCGGGTCTGAATTACCGCGTGCAGTTCAAGACCAACCTCAGCGATTACGGCTGGCAGGATTTACCCGGAACCATCTCCAACATCGGCGTAAAAGCGCTGCTCCAGGATTCTTCACCCGCAATTGACCGACGTTTCTACCGTGTCGAGGCCGATTGACTGTCCACCATGCAACAAAATGAAAAGTTTACGTGCTTCACCCTCCCGAGATCGCCGTGACAGTTGAGATTCTGCCGCGTTCACCCTGCTTGATCTGCTGACCGTGATCGCGGTCTTAGTAGTTCTGGCGGTGCTGGTCTTGCCGGCAATAGCCCGTACGCAGCCGGACAGCCGTGCGTTTCAGTGCCTCAACAACCTTTCCCAGATGTCTCGTGCCTGGCGCATGTACGCCGATGATTACAACGATTTGCTCCTCGCTTCCTTACCCGTTGCCGCCCCGCAAAAGCGCGCCCTTTGGGTCTCGGGCGGTTTGGATTTCAATGCTGCAAACCCAAGTAACTGGAATGTCAACCAGGACCTCGCCAAAAGCCCCATCCAGCCGTACCTCGGTAAGAACGTCTACACGGCTTGGAGGTGTCCAGCCGACCAGGCCGCCGTCACGGTCGGGGGTAAGCGACTGCCGCGCGTGCGCAGTTTTTCAATGAGTCAGGCATTTGATAGTGGGAGTTGGCTTCCCAGCCCGCCCTACCGCGTTTATGGGAAGGGGGCCGAGATCGTCAAACCGGCCAAGACCTGGGTGTTCATGGATGAACATCCAGACGGCATCAACGACGGTGCATTTGCATTAGTGATGATGTCTGCTCAAATTGTCGACTTTCCAGCCAGCTCACACGATGGTGCCTGTGGCATGTCATTTGCCGATGGTCATACGGAAATGCACAAATGGATCGGGTTAAAGATTAAGCCCCCGGTTTTGTACACGGGTCTCTTGGCGCTAAACGTACCTGCCGGCGATTCGGTTCCGGATGTCATTTGGTTGTCCGGCGTCACGACTGTTGGCAACTAATGTGCGGATTTGGCGCTGACCATTTGGATTTGCGTTTTTGGCGCTCCCTCCCCGCGGTTGTTCAGTTTCGGCTTGAGCCGTATCAGGTTGCTCAGGTGGAAAGGCGGACCAAAAGTCTCAGGACCGCCTCAAACCAGACTCCCGATACGCCGCAATTGGAGGCTGGGCTCGCCCATGGCGCGCGACTGCGCCAGGTCCACTTCGAATTCTGCCACCCAGTCGTTGTCGCCTTCCGGGTCCACCAGCATCTGCTGGACGTGCCAGGTTTTCTTGTCTTCGGCCGGCACAACGTACGTGTGCCGCGCATTGCGCGCCTCCGGCTCCAAACAAATGCGCTCATGTTCAACGTGGTAAGCCTCCACCGCCGCATGCAACCGGTCCGCGGTCCAAGGATTTCCTTCTGCGTCGGTAGGGACGCGTTGCTGCGCGTCTTGGCCGACCGGCAGGTCGGCCCTACCGGCAGCGACCGAAAGGTTGGCAATGGCCGCTTCGTAATCCCCGATCACTAACCCGCGCAGGAAAACAAAGATACGATTCCGGATCGCCGCCGTAAACGCCTTGGGGTCCCGCGTAATGTCCTGGTCGGCTTCATCTGCGCCGGGTGGGCGCACCTCCTTGGTCTCGGCGCGCTGGAAATTTGGGTCGCGCATTTTCTCCCATTCATCGAGGAGGCTCGAATCCACCTGCCGGATCATTGAGCCGAGATAGACTTCCATCTCGCGGAGCTGATCGTTCTTGGCTGCATCGGGAACATTCTGGGTGAGGACTTTGTAAACGCGATTCAAGTGCCGGAGCAAAACCCCTTCTGCGCGCTGCAATTCGTAATCCCGGATGTAATCCGAAAACGAACGGAACGACTCGAACATTTCCCGGGCGATGGATTTTGGCCGGATGTTCTCCTGGCCCACCCACGGATGCTTGTCCGCAAACGCATTGAATGTGGCGTAAATAAACTCCCGGTTCGGTTTGGGATATTCGAGCTTTTCCAGTTCCTCCATCCGTTGGTCGTACTCGATTCCCTCCATCTTCATCTCGGCCATCTTCTGGTCCTTCACCCGGTCGAGTTGTTTGCGCAGGATGATATCCGGGTCCTCGATGATGGATTCCACGAGCGTCAGCAGGACGAGCGCGTAATCCGGCTGCTGCGGGTCCACCAACGGAATCGTGTCGAGCAGATACAGCGAAAGTGCCTGGTCCATCGAGAAATCGTCCTGGAGTTCCACGTTCACGCGCAGCTTGCGCTC
>CAZYYS010000271.1:0-7946 GCA_964651015.1 uncultured Verrucomicrobiota bacterium | reverse complement strand
CGCGGCATTCACGAATTGAGCAATCGCGCCACGACCGCTTACGAAGCCGCCCGCGCGCGTGCGGCGAAATTCATCAACGCCCACAGCGCCGGTGAAATCGTCTTCACGCGTGGTACGACCGAAGGCATCAACCTCGTTGCCAGTTCCTGGGGCGGCATAAACCTCAAGTCTGGCGACGTCATCTTGCTCACCGAAGCCGAGCACCACAGCAACATTGTCCCGTGGCAGTTGCTTGCCCAACGGACTGGCGCAAAGATTGCCTACATTCCCGTTACCGGCGACGAAGGCACGCTCGACCTCAGCAAGCTCGATTCGTTACTCACCAAACAAGTGAGGTTGCTTTCGCTCGTCCACATTTCGAACTCGATGGGTGTGGTTAATCCCGTCGCCGACCTCTGCACCCGCGCACGCAAGCTTGGCATCGTCACACTTGTGGATGGCGCCCAAAGCGCCGGACATTGTCCGGTGGACGTGCAAGCCATTGGCTGCGATTTCTTCGTCTTCTCTGGCCACAAGATTTGCGGGCCGACCGGTATTGGCGTGCTTTACGGGCGACAGGAAATCCTGGAGCAGATACCACCGTATCAAGGCGGTGGCGAAATGATACTGACCGTCGGTTATGACAAAACGGAATTTAAACCCGCGCCGCATCGTTTTGAAGCGGGCACACCGGACATCTCCGGCCCGATTGGCTTGCATGCCGCGATGGATTACCTCGACACAATTGGTCGCGAGAACATCTGGAAGCACGATCAAGAACTGGCCAACTACGCTTATGACCAGCTTGCCAAGCTGAAGAACATCCGTCTATTCGGCCCGAAGATGAATCGTGCCGGGCTCGTGAGCTTCCTGCTTAAGGACGTTCACGCGCACGACGTGGTGACGTTGGCCGATCAAGGTGGCGTGGCGTTGCGCGGCGGCCATCACTGCACGCAACCGCTCATGCACAAACTCGGCGTCGAATCGACCGCTCGCGCGAGTTTCTACTTCTACAACACGAAAGCCGAGGTGGATCGTTTCGTGGAAGTCGTGAAGGAAATCCAGAAATTTTTCGCTGCCTGATCAAATACCAACCGCGCGAAACTATTGAGGCTCATGCCCACCGCCCAGACTCTTCGCCCGTTTTTGCAGCTCATCCAGCAGTGCATGGATAACGGGTGTTGTCTTGCCGTGCCATATCGCGCCCATGACGACCGGCGGAAAATCGTTTAACGGCAGGGCGCGTACTTGCGGCGAGAGTTTGCCTTGCGGCACGGCGACCGATAATCCCACGCCGTAGCCGTTTGCCACGTACGGTTCGACCAGCATCAAAGAGCCGACTTCGAGCCGGGGAAACCAATCCACCTCCAATCGGGACAGGCCTTGCTGGAAATTCTTCAAAATGGCTTCGTTGGCTTGCAAACAGATGAGAGTCTCTTCAATCTTATCCTGCTTCCAAAGGTCTTCGGCGGAACGAAGCCGGCTGCTTTTTTCGACGAGGAGAACCAAGGGCAATTTCAGCAACGGGAGACCGTTGATTCCGGCTGGCGGTTTGCCCTCCAACACGGTTACGGCAAGATCAAGTTCTTGTTTCTGGACCCAACTTTCCAATTGCGGCTGATAGCCCGTGCGAAGTGTCACTTTCAGGTGCGGAAATTTCTTTCGCACGCCTTCCAGCGGTAGCGGCAAATGATCGCGCAGTACGATTTCCGACGCGCCAATGCGGATGTGCTGAGTCACGTCGCCACGCAGTTTGCTGGTCATGGTCCCCAGATTGTCGAAGAACGGCTGGATGAACTTGTATAGCTCCTCGCCGGGAGCGGTCAGCACAAACGGTCGCCGTTGAAACAAAGTGACACCGAGGAACTCTTCCAACTGAAGAATCTGTCCGCTGACCGCGGGCTGTTGTATGCCGTAAGGAATCTTGCGCACGGCTTCAGTGATGCCGCCGTGCCGGGCCACGTAGTAGAACAGTTCCAGATGGTGGATGTTCATGGTTTGAGTCAGATGGTTCCGTCGAACTTATGCAAGCACGGACAAACAACGCTCAATCGAAATGGTGCGCGGTAGAGGGTTCGAACCTCTGACCCCTACCGTGTCAAGGTAGTGCTCTACCACTGAGCTAACCGCGCTATTCCCAGCGACGGGTTAACGTGCAAAACCGTCCGTTCGTTGGCAAGCCCGAATTCATCCCGAATTCCTACGCATGGATTTGCCGGTTGACTCGCCGAATGAGGCTGGTGATTTTAGCGGCGGTTTATGGCGAAAATTCAACGCGCGCTGCTTTCTGTTTCAGACAAGGCAGGCCTCATCCCTTTGGCTCAGGTTCTCACGGCAGCGGGGGTTGAACTCCTTTCTACAGGCGGCACGGCTAGGGCGTTGCGCGATGGCGGAATTAAAGTGATTGAACTGAGTGATTACACCGGTTTTCCGGAGATGCTGGATGGCCGGGTCAAAACTCTGCACCCGAAAGTTCACGGTGGGTTACTTTACTTGCGCGGCAACGCGAATCACGAGGCCGCGGTGCAAAAGCACGGCATCAGGCCGATCGATCTGGTCGTGGTCAACCTCTATCCGTTCGAGCAAACTGTGGCCAGACCGGGGGTTGCTCTACCGGAGGCGGTTGAGTACATCGACATTGGTGGGCCGTCCATGTTGCGCAGCGCGGCCAAGAACTACGAGTTTATCACGGTAGTCGTTGATCCGGCCGATTATGCCGAAGTTGCAGCGCAAATCCAGGCACGTGGCAACACCACGATAGAGTTACGACGCCGGCTGGCAGCGCGGGTGTTCACCCGCACCGCTGCTTATGACACCGCCATCGCCGAATACTTGTCAAAAGCCCTTGGCGTGGCGACGTCGCAGGTGGCGGAACCCAATACAGCTTTTCCGTCGGTATTGAAGATCGAAGCCGCGCAAGTGCAATCATTGCGCTATGGTGAAAATCCACATCAACGCGCCGCGCTTTACGGGCGGTTCAATGATCATTTCAAGCAACTTCGCGGTAAGGAGCTTTCGTATAACAACATTCTGGATCTGACTGCCGCCGCAAATCTGATAGCGGAATTTTCCAATGACAGACCGGCACTTGCGATTCTGAAACACATGAATCCATGCGGGGTCGGCCAAGGAACCGATTTACGCGAAGCTTGGGAAAAGGCATTCGCGACCGACAAACAGGCGCCGTTCGGTGGCATTATCGCGGTAAATCAAGCGTTGGATTTGCCGGCAGCCGAGGCGATTGCCGAAATATTCAGTGAAGTGATTGTCGCTCCGGAGTTCACGAGTGAAGCGTTGGCAGCGCTACAACGGAAAAAGAATCTTCGTTTGTTGAAGTTGCTGAAGAATCCATTGACCGCGTCGCAATGGGATTTGCGCAGCGTCGGCGCAGAGTCATTTTTGGTACAGGAACGGGACCTGAAAGCAATCACGGCGGCGGATCTGAAAGTGGTTACCCGCCGCAAGCCAAACGAAGCCGAGTTGCAAGCCATGCTTTTTGGCTGGCGCGTGGTGAAGCACGTCAAATCCAATGCCATCGTTTATGTCGGTCCGGATCGCACGCTGGGGATTGGCGCGGGACAAATGAGCCGGGTGGATGCCAGCCGTATCGCGGTGTGGAAAGCTGGTGAGGCGGAGCTGTCATTGAAAGGCAGTGTGGTTTGCAGTGACGCTTTTTTTCCGTTTGCGGATGGGTTGATCGCGGCGGCGGAGGCGGGGGCGACCGCGGCCATTCAACCGGGCGGTTCAATGCGGGACGCGGAGGTGATCGCCGCCGCTGATGAGCGCAACCTGGCGATGGCTTTCACCGGTATCCGCCATTTTCGACATTAGCGGAGTAGCCAATAAATCAGACATACCTGTCCGAGAGAAAGCAGGACCAACGTGCCCCAAGTGAGCCATTCCCGAAAGCGCAGGCCGATCTGACGGTTTGCGCTCAGCCAGAATCGCATTTTCAGAGAGCCAATTTCGATGAGGTCGCCGTTGCGCAGAAGGGCCCGTTCAACTCGCTGGCCGTTGATGGTGGCCAGGGCATTGGGCTGCGCGTTTAGCACAAATCCATCTGGTATGATCAAGTTGAGTTCGAGGTGCTGATTCCAAATGCCGTCCTCCTCTAGACGCAGATCCGCTGGCGACGCTCGTCCGATACGAAAAGGAAAACGGCGGGCGACCAAATCGGTCCCCGCCTGTTTCCCGGAGAGAATCTGGAGTTGAATCATTAAAAAATTCGACGAGGGACGATAATTCTGTCCCCGGGATAAATCTGCACATCGGTTTCAGGTCGGTCGATGATTTTGACATAGTTGACAACCAATTTTTTCCCGTCAGCGCGAATAATTCTGATTTTCTTTTTCTGGGCAAAATCAGTAAATCCATTTGCGGCGGCAATGGCTTGCAACAAGGTTGTTTGTCCCGAGTACGGGATACGGTTGGAAACTTTTACTTCGCCCTCCACAGAAAAGAAGAGCATTTCGGTCTTAACTACCACAGTCAGGTTCTTGAAATAATCCGGCACATACCGCTTGCGAATCTCCTGCTCCAGTTCCAGGGTGCTTTTCCCAGCCGCATCGAATTTCTGGCTATAGGGAGGTATGGTTATAGTGCCGTCGTCCTTGACGCGTCCTTCGTAGGGTGGAATGGCTTGGGGCGCGTCCGCGTAGGCGATTGTCAGGAAATCTCCCACGCGCAGTTTGATTGATGCCGGGTTGCCGATAAGTGGCGCGGAGTTTACAGGTGCGGCCATCGGTGCATTTGTACCCGCAAGGGGCGGACGCGCAGTTTGCTGCGGTCCGGTGTGACAGCCGTTGAACAGCAATCCGCTACCAAACAGCAACCCATACGCAAGAGTCCAACGTCGGAAAAGATTCCGTAACCGATTCATGCGGGGAATGATTGGGTATTGAACGTCCGGTGGGCAATCAATATTTCTGTTTGATTTCAAGCTGGACCTTTTTACCCGGGGATGATTTCGAGTCAGTGGAGGGTTCGTCGCCACTCTTGGAATAATAGTCACTGTAATAGCCGCTGTAGTAGTAATAGTTCTCGTCCTGCGACATATTGATGTTGTTCAACACGATTCCAGTCAGGTTGCCGCCCACTTTTTCGACCATTTGCTTGGCCCGGATGGTCATTGGCTGCGGGTAGCGACGATATTGAACAACCATGATGGCCAGGTCCATCTCGCTGGCGAGGATGGCGGCGTCACTCAATCCCATCATTGGGGGCGAATCGAAGAAGACGAAATCGTAGCGGAGTTTCAACTCGCGGATCAGATCCTCCATCTGCTTTGAGTTCAAGATACCCATCGAACTGCTGGGCAATTTTCCGCTGGGCATGAAGTCCAAGGTTGGCAGGTTGGTTGTCTGGATAACTTCCTCCAGCGAATTTTGTTTCAACAAGTAGTTCGTGAGTCCCATCGAATTCGAGACGCCCACGATCTTGTGGATCGTTGGACGGCGGAGGTCGGAGTCCACAATGATGACCCGCTGGCCATTTTGCGCAAAGACCGTGGCGAGATTGAAAATGGTGGTTGACTTGCCTTCGCCGGCGCCGGCACTGAGCACGACGATCGAACTCAGTTTGTCGTCCTTGCGGGCAAAGAGGAGATTGGTCCGCAACACGCGGTACGCTTCCGCGTGGGGACTTTCGGCGCCTTCCTTGATGATGTAACCGACATTTTGAGGGATGACGCCCAAGACGGGCGCCTGCAACGAACGTTCAACTTCATCAATCGTTTTGACACTGGTATCGAGATACTCAATGAAGAAAGCCAGACCGACTCCGACGATCAAGCCAACGATGACTCCTAGGACAATGTTTAATGGTTTGTTGGGTTTGACCGGCCGCAGACCTTTCTTCGCCGGGTCCACGATGGTTACCATCGAACTTCTCGGCAACGCCTTATCGATGGACTCCTGCGAAATCTTCATCGCCAGCATTTGGCGGAGCATTTCTTCGCTCTGAAGATCTTTCTTCTTGGCAAAGTAGGGGCGGCTACGTTCCGCCGTATGGAGGTCGTTCGTTTTTGCGCTGTCAACTTTTGATCGTAAACTCTCAACTGCCGCTTTGGTGGACGTCACGGTTGTTTCCAGGCCAAAGAGAATTCCGGCGACCTTTTCCTCAATTTGTTTGTTCACCGTGTAAACCAAGTTGCTCATTTTTTGCACTTCCGGATTGACCGGACCGAGTTCGTTTTCAAACCTGACCAAAGCTTGCACACTCAAATTGTACTGGCTCAGTAACTCGTTCAGGCTGTTATCCTGTGTCGCAGTGGGGATTGCCTGTCTCAACTCCTGAGGACTTAATTTTTTAAGCTGTTCGAGCCGCGTTGAGAGGTCGGTGTATTTGGTTTCGGCATCGATCATCATCGCATAGTACTGCCGCAGAGTCGCAGGTTCCAAAGTAAACGTTGGGCCGTTCCCCGCCGCATCGGCGTCGGAGATGCCCAGATCTTTACGCAGAGTATCCACTTCTTGCTGGAGTTTCCTTACTTTTGCATCTTGTTCGTCCCATTGTTTGCGCAAGGCCTCAATACCTCCCCCGGTAAGTTTCTGGCGTTCCTCCAAACGATATTTCTGATAAACCGATGCAATCTCATTGGCAATGTCGGCGGCTGCCTGCGGGTTTTCGTCATACACCTTGATTTCAATCAAACTGGTGTTGCGGGATTGGCGAACGTCCATTTTCCTCTTCAGCAACAACACGGTCTCATCTATCGTCAATTTGCCTTCGGCATTGTAGCGTTTGGCCCACTTGTTGTTCAGGTCCAGGTTTTTGATTACCGTGGGCAGGACGGCCTGGGATTGGATGATTTCAAATTCCGTCTGCAGCAGGTAGGGGTCATAGCTGCGGATGACGGGACGGTCGCCAATGGGGTTGATGTCCGAGACATCGCCCTCAACCTTTATGCGTACAGTGCTGGCGTAGGATTCGGGCAGAATGAAGGTCACCAACGTGGCAGTGATGACCACCAATAGAAACACCGCCAGAATGACGGTCTTGCGAATTCGTATGATGCGCCAGTAGTCGAGGAAGTGTAGGGCGGTTTCCGGTTGCGGTGCTGGTTTTGGATTTTCCATAGGTCAAAAAAAGAGAGGCCAGATCAAATTGTCCCGGCCTCCCATCAAAATATACTCGATTGTTAAGTTTTAGTAAGTGGCGGTTACCCCGACATAGACGCGGTTGCGCGAATAACTGCGATCATTGATGTCCGAACTGAGGCGGTCATAGTTCCATCCGGTTTCGGCCGAGAGAAACTGATTAAACTTGTACGTCAGATTCAGACCGACCAAATAAAAGTTGTCGGCATCACCATCGTATTGTCCGCCGTTGAATACAGAGTTTTGGAACTGCGCGGAAAGGCTTCCCGTCAGGCTGGCCGTGATCATATGGTGTATCTCGCCGAAAACCGTCGTGGATTCCTGATCCTTGGTAACTTTGTTGATGTTGTTGTTCTTGAACGCATCAACATCGGTCTGGTTGAGCGTGTGCCGCGTCCCGAAAGTAAAAGCCGACCCCTTTGCATAGTTGTAAACCAGACTCGATTCCAAGTATGGGTTTATCTGGTTCTGATTATCGGGATCGTTGTAATAATCCGTGAATTGACCACCTACTCTGATCGTGCCGGTCAAATCCGGCCGGAAAATGTGTTGCGCCCCGACATAAACATAATGCGAACGGGAGTCACGTATGCCCGCATTCGGACCGGTAGGCGGTGGGTTGGGCGGAGAGTAGTAGAGGCGCTCACGGCTGGTATGATCAACCAGACCAAATTGATGGAGCCGTTCATTTCCCGCGCGTTCGACGGCCCTCAACTCGACGACATCCTGAACGGACAAAAGCAATACGGCGACCCGAACGCGGGCAACGACAGCGCGGGCCAGGCGACGAACCTCGGCGTCCTGTCGGACCAGCAAATCGCGATCGAGGACATCAGCCTCTTCGGCACGGCCGAGGACGATTTCTACCGA
>CAZYYS010000270.1:0-7969 GCA_964651015.1 uncultured Verrucomicrobiota bacterium | reverse complement strand
CAGCAGATTATGCGGTCTTTAAGCTAAAATGTTGCATGTCGATGACCCGTGAAGAGTTGATTAGTTTTGAAACCGAGATTGCCGAGGAGTTCAACGCGGCAAAAATCCGGGCGCCCATTCATCTCTATTCCGGCAACGAGGAGCAGATGATCGACATCTTCCGCGAGGTCCGGGCGGAGGATTGGGTGATGTGTTCCTGGCGCAGCCATTATCAGTGCCTCCTCAAAGGTGTGCCGCCAAAATTGGTGAGAGAGGAAATTCTCGCCGGGCATTCGATCTCCCTTTGCTTTCCCGAGTACCGGGTTGTTTCGTCAGCGATCGTCGGCGGAATCATCCCGATTGCGGTAGGCGTGGCCATGGGGATCAAGCGTCGCGGCGAAAAGGCGCGCGTTCACTGTTTCATGGGTGAGATGACCGCCGAAACCGGCATTGCCTACGAGTGCATCAAGTATTCCTTCAACCACTCGTTGCCCATCCGTTTCATCGTGGAAGACAACGGCAAGTCGGTTTGCACGGATACTCGCGAAACCTGGAATCAGCCGGTGCTCACCTACGAAAAGGAAAGTCACCCGATGGTGATTTATTACAAGTATCAGACGAAATATCCCCATGCCGGCGCGGGAGTCCGGGTCCAGTTTTGACACGCGGTATGAAATATTTCGAGGAATTGTGCCGGGCAATGGAATTCCTGGCCGGCGATAAGCGGGTGGTTTTCGTCGGCCAGGCGGTTGCGTGCGCTGGCACCGCGATGAGCAATACTTTGAAGAAAGTGCCGCCGGAAAAATTGGTCGAACTGCCAGTTGCCGAAGAAATGCAAATGGGCATGGCCACTGGACTGGCGCTCGCCGGTCACGTGCCCGTCAGTATTTTTCCGCGTTGGAATTTTCTGTTGCTGGCCGTAAACCAACTCGTTGGTCATCTGGACAAATTGCCGTTGATGTCAAATGGCGGTTATCGTCCCAAGGTGATTGTGCGGACAGGCATCGGGTCGGTCAGGCCGTTGCATCCGCACCATCAACACGTCGGCGATTTCACCGATGCGTTCCGATTGATGTGCCAGACGATTGAAATCATCCGGCTTGAGGAGCCGGGCGACATTTTCCCCGCCTACCGTCGTGCGTTGGAGCGGGAGGATGGCAAAAGCACAGTGCTTGTTGAATATGGCGACTACTACAACGAAAAATGAAGGCCGCGTAACGGTCGCACCCCCCGATTCCGCGCAAACGCCGTTGGACTGGCCGTTGATGCATAATAACATCACGCGCGCCGATCTCGATGCGGTGATTGAATATCTGCGCCAGGAAAACCCGATTCTCACGCAATCCCAGCAAGTGCGTCTGTTTGAGCAGGAGTGGTCCGAGTGGCTCGGCGTCAAACACAGTGTCTTCGTCAATTCCGGTTCATCGGCCAACCTGCTGACGATGGCCACCTTGCGCGAAACGCATGGCCCGGGGGAAGTGATCGTGCCAACGTTGACCTGGGTTTCCGACGTCGCATCGGTCATTCAGTGCGGTTTCAAGCCAGTGTTTGTCGATATCAATCCTCGCACTCTGGGCATGGACGATGGTGCGGTGATCGCCAAACTCACACCGCAGACACGTGCGGTGTTCATCACCCATGTACTCGGCTACAACGCGCTCACGGAGAAACTCATTGATGAACTGAAGGCGCGGAACATTCCGCTCATCGAAGACGTTTGCGAATCGCATGGCGCGACTTTCAAGGGAAAGAGGCTGGGCACATTCGGATTGATGTCGGACTTTTCGTTCTACTACGCGCATCACATGAGCACGATCGAAGGTGGAATGATTTCAACGAACGACCCGAAGCTGTACGAAACGCTGCGCATGCTCCGCTCGCACGGCATGGTGCGCGAATCAACCTCCGAGAGCCTCAAGCAAACTTATCGCGAAAAGCATTCGGACCTGAACCCCGACTTTATCTTCGCCTTCCCCGCCTACAACGTCCGCAGCACGGAGATCAACGCGGTTCTTGGACGCTCGCAACTCAAGCGGCTTGATCAAAACAATGAACGACGCCGGGAAAACCTCCGGTTGTTTCTGGACAACCTTGATTCCACGAAATACCAGACCGATTTCGAAACCGAAGGCAGTTGCAACTATGCTTTCACGCTGATCCTGAAGCGTCCTGACTCCGCGTTCAGCAAGAAAGTTGAAGCCATGCTGCGTGAGGCGAAAGTGGAGTTCCGGCGCGGCACTTCAGGCGGCGGCAATCAGCTTCGTCAGCCCTATGCGCGCAAGCTGGTCGGTGAGCGCGAGTTTGAGAAATATCCGAAAGTGGATCACGTGCATTTCTTCGGTTATTATATCGGCAACTATCCGGAACTGGAGCAGGGCAAGATTTACGAGTTGTGCGCGCGACTGAACCGGCTTGAGTAGCGCCGCTGCTGGATGCATGAACCGACAACTGGATGTTTTATTTGTTAATCCCGATTCGTCCTTCCAAGCGTATCAGGAATTGAGCAAGGACTTTGCGGCTGTCGAGCCGCCCACCTGGGCGCTGCTCCTTGCGCAGAGTTGTCGCGCCCAAGGATTCGGCGCCAGCATCCTCGACTGCTGCGCCGAGCGGTTGAGCATTGAGGAGTCAATCAAACGCATCACGGAGGCCAAGCCGCGACTGGTTTGTTTTGTGGTGTATGGCCAGAATCCGAATTCCGGCACCACTAACATGATCGGCGCCACCGCGCTTTGCAAAAAGCTCAAGGAACACCAGCCTGACTGCATTTCTTGTTTCGTAGGCTCGCACACCAGCGCGCTGCCCTTGGAAGTGCTTTCGCTGCCCGAAGTTGACTTCGTTTTGCTCAACGAAGGCGTCTACGCGTTACAAAATTTGTTGCGGACCGATTTGAAGTCGCGGCTCGATCAGGTCAAAGGCATCGGACACAAACAAAGTGGTGCGCCGGTCTTGAATGCACCTGAACGGGTCGTGCCCAACGACCGCATGGATGCGGACCTGCCCGGCAGCGCGTGGGACCTGCTGCCTTACAAGCGGAAACCGCTCGATCTTTACCGTGCGCACTTCTGGCACGCGGAATTTAATCACGATCTCCGCACGCCGTTTGCCGCCATTTACACGTCGCTCGGGTGCAAGTTCAAATGCGACTTCTGCATGATCAACATCGTGAATCGCGTGGACAACGCCGAGGGCGTGGCGTCCGCCAATTCGCCGAACATGCGATTCTGGTCGCCAACGTTCATGTTGCGTGAATTCGAGAAGCTCGCCGAAATGGGCGTGCAGACGATCCGGGTCTCCGACGAAATGTTTTTCCTGAACAAAAATTACTTCGAGCCGCTGGTCAACGGCCTTGCTGAACGGCAGCTCGGCTTGCGGATGTGGACTTACTCGCGCGTTGACACCGTTCGCCCGCAGTATCTGGAAGCTTTTCAGAAGGCCGGCATCAACTGGCTCGCGTTGGGCATCGAAGCAGCGAACCAAACCATCCGCCGCGAGGTGTCCAAAGGGAGTTTTGAAGAAGTGGATATTCGCGAAGTCATCTCGAACGTTCGCAGCACCGGCATGAACGTCATTTCCAATTACATCTTCGGCTTTCCGGATGACACATTGGAATCGATGCAGCACACGCTTGATCTCGCGCTCGAGCTCAACACCGAAATGGCGAATATGTATCCGTGCCAGGCATTGCCCGGCAGTCCGCTGTATTGGACGGCCAAATCGAGTGGTTGGAAGCTGCCCGATTCCTACGCGGGTTACGCTTTTCTTTCCTACGAGAGTGAGCCACTGCCAACACGGCATTGCTCGGCCGCTGAAGTCCTCATTTTCCGTGACCGCGCCTGGCAGAAATATTTTACCAACCCGGAATTCCTGAAATTGGTCGAGCGAAAGTTCGGCGAGGAACAGCGGCGCAATGTCGAAGCAATGTCCAGGATTCCGTTGCGGCGAAAGCTTCTGGGCGACGCGCCGCCTGGAAGCGCGAGCAAATCGCTCGCAGCGTAAATGAGTGAATGGGTTCCCATGCGCGGATTCTTCCCGTGAAAGAGCGCTGCCCAGCCCGCTGATTTCTATGGCCAGCACAAGTGCTCCCATCACCAAACTCAATAAGAACCGCATTCGTGAGGGGGAGATTTCCATCCTGATGGCGACGCGGGCGCGACCGGCGATGCTTGCGGAAGTGTTTGCCTCGCTGAAGACCAACACCACCCGCAAGGATAAAGCCGCCTTGTGGCTTTACGTTGACGAGGACGACCACGTCACAAGGCAGGCCATCGAGAAAAAGGAATTTCCAGACGTGGGTTTCCCCGTGCACTGGCACATCGGCCCGCAAACACCTGGCTTGGGGGACACGCACCATGTCTTATGGGAGGCCTCGGGTCGCACTTCGGAGATTTATATGATCTCGGTGGATGACGCGCGTTTTGACACTGCTAGCTGGGACGAAATCACTCGGCAAAAGTTTTCTGAATATCCGGATGGCGTGCTGCTGGCGTTCCCACACGACCCGATGACTGCGGACACGGCTACTTACCCGATCTTCGGCTGGGGTTGGCTCGAAACGCTGCAAAAGATTTTTCCGGGCTACTTTCCATTTTGGTTCGATGACCGTTGGGTCGGTCAGGTTGGCGACCTCGCGGGGCGTTGCGCGAAACTTCCCATTCTGCTTTACCCCATTCGCGGCAAAGGCCGCACCAAACGTATGCGAAATCTTCCATTCTGGACGCGCTTTTTCCAACTCACTCTCGACGAGCGGAAGGACTCCGCGCGCAAACTCATTGCGGCCAGCCAGACCGATTCCAAAGCCGCCCAAACTGCCTTGGAAAAAGTCGCCGCCGAGTTGGCGAAGGAGCAACACACTTTCTCGGACATCTACTGCATCTTTCAGGAGGAACGTCATACCGAACTCAATCCGGAGGAGCGGAAGAATTTTGATGCGAAATATTTCAAACAGGAGGCGCTGGCAGTCGCACAACTGATTTCCCGCGCCGTTGAACTCGTCGCGCAAAAAAAATACGATGAGGCGATGTCCTTCCTCGATGCCACACAGCTTTCCGACCTCCGCATCAAACAGGCCCAGATGCTGAAGGCCGAGTGCTTGCGGGGGTTGGGTCGCGAAGCCGAGGCAAGGCGGATCGAAAGCGAAACCATTGCGGCGTGGCCGGAAATGAACGCTCTGCGTCGCACCTTCCGATTTCTCGGCATGGTCGCCAACGACGGGAAACGGTTGCTTGTCGGACTGACACAAAAGGGCAAAAAGGGGAAATAGACTAACCATCCGACGGAACGCGGCAGTAACCGCGGACATGGCCGTGCTCCGATCAAAGACCTGTCGGGTAATCAAGAAAAGTCCAGGGGATGCGGTACTTTTTTGAAAGGTGCGCCGTGAGTGCTTTGACTCCGAAGGTTTCCGTCGCGTAATGCCCGCCGTAAAGTACATTCAGTCCCAACTCCTCTGCGACCGCGTAGGTCCAGTGCGGCCCTTCACCGGTGATGAACGTGTCCACGCCTTCGCGAGTTGCAAGCTTCAAATCACTTCCGGCGCCGCCGGTCACGACGCCAACCCGCCGGCAAGTTATTGGTCCACCCGGTAGAAGTTTAACGTCACCGCCGACTGCCCGTTGCAGCCGTTGCCCCAATTCTGCGCGAGCGATGTTCGTCGCCGTTTGGAATCCAACAAACTGTTCCTTCGTGAAAAAGAATGGCCGCAGTTTTTTGAAACCGAGCGCCGCGCACAATTGCGCGTTGTTGCCGAGCTTGGGATGTGCATCAAGCGGCAGATGGGAACTGTAAACAGCAACATTGTTGTCCAAGAGCAAACGGAGCATTTCGTATCGTTTGCCCGTCCAGGGATGCGTCGCGCTCCAAAACAGGCCGTGATGCACGATCAGCAAGTCCGCCTTGGCGGCGATGGCGAGCTTGATCGTTGCCAGACTCGCATCGACGGTTGCGGCTATCCGCGCGACCTGCCCGCTATTTTCCACCTGTAACCCATTCACCGCGCCGTCGTAGTCTTTGATCCGGTCGGTGCGAAGCAGGCGATCACAGTGTTTGACGATGGCGGCAAGTGAAGCTTTTGTCATGGTGCGAATGAAACCAAGAATTGGCCTCCGTGCAAAGCGCGAACCACGTCATCGTCGTGTTAGGATTCGCCAATCCTATCGACCGGCACCTCAGTTTTAGCTGACCGCTTTCAACTTTTAGGCCAGACCAAGCGAGCGGCCCCTCCAGCCGGATGCGATATTCCTCCGTTCCTTTTCCTCGACTTACACGCTCGCTTTCCGTGATCGGCGGCGCATAATGGCGACATGTCCGACGTCACCCAGTTGCTCAGTGCTATTGATGCGGGCGATCCGAAAGCTGCCGATCAGTTGCTCCCGCTGGTCTATGAGGAACTCCGAAAGTTGGCCGCCGCCAAGATGGCCCACGAGAAACCGGGGCAGACGTTGCAGGCCACGGCGCTGGTTCATGAAGCGTGGTTGAGACTGGCCGGTTCGAATCAACAGCAGTGGCGCGGACGATCCCATTTCTTCGGGGCCGCCGCCGAGGCCATGCGGCGCATCCTCATCGACAAGGCCCGGCAGAAGGCCAGTTTGAAACGCGGCCAGGAGCAAGCGCCGGAAGAGCTGCACGAATCCCAAATTGAAATGACCGCGCCCGCCGATGAAATGCTGGCGGTGCATGAAGCGCTGGACGCATTGGCGGTCGAAGACGCCACGGCGGCGGAAGTGGTCAAGTTGCGCTACTTCGTGGGCCTGACCATCCCGGAGATTGCTGAGGCACTGGGGATTTCGCCGCGCAGCGCTGATCGGCACTGGCTCTTTGCCCGGGCCTGGCTCAAGGGCGCCATCCGGGAGCAGTAGTCGGGGGCATTATTCGGTGTTCAGTGTTCAGTGAAAAAACTTTTGCGATCGTGGCGTGTTTCGCCGGGCGATTACGCCATTGGTAGGTGACAGAACATGATATGAACGACTCAGTCACATCCGGCCGGCGCTCCGTGAAGGAGATCTTTTTCGAAGCGCTGGAGAAGAACACTCCGGAGGAACGCGCCGCGTTTCTGGACGGGGCCTGCGGCACCAATCCGGTCCAGCGGGCCAAGGTGGAAGCTCTGCTGGCCGATCATTTTCAGGCCGACGCCTTCATGAAGGCGCCGGCTCAGGCGGAAGACCGGCCCACCATCAAAATGGATCCCGCCCTAGCCGAAGCTCCGGCGCAGATGCTGGGTCGCTACAAGCTGCTCGAACAGATCGGCGAAGGCGGCTTCGGCGAAGTCTGGATGGCCGAGCAGCGCGAGCCGGTCAAACGCCGCGTCGCCCTCAAGATCATCAAACTGGGCATGGACAGCCGGCAGATCGTCGCGCGATTCGAAGCCGAGCGGCAGGCGCTGGCGATGATGGACCATGCGAACATCGCCAAGATCCTCGATGCGGGCGTCACGGATACTGGCCGGCCGTACTTCGTCATGGAACTGGTGCGCGGGGTCAAGATCACGGAATACTGCGACCAGAACCAGCTACCCACCAAGGAACGCCTTGATCTGTTCATCAAGGTTTGCCAAGCCATCCAGCACGCGCACCAGAAGGGCATCATCCATCGCGATATCAAGCCTTCGAACATCCTCGTGACCCTGCACGACGGCGTGCCCGTGCCCAAGGTGATAGATTTCGGCATCGCCAAGGCCACACAAGGTGAGCTGACCGACAAGACGGTCTTCACGCAGTTTCAGCAGTTCATTGGGACGCCGGCGTATATCAGTCCGGAGCAGGCGGAGATGAGCGGGCTGGACATCGACACGCGGGCGGACATCTACAGCTTGGGCGTGTTGCTTTACGAATTGCTGGTGGGCCAGACGCCGTTTGATGCCAAAGAGATGATGAAGGGCGGCATTGATGCCCTGCGGCAAATCATCCGGGAGAATGAGCCGTTGCGGCCTTCCACCAAGCTTAGCCAGACGCTTGTAGCAGCCGACGTGAGGAGGCTCAAATCTCCTTCATCCGAC
>CAZYYS010000269.1:0-8017 GCA_964651015.1 uncultured Verrucomicrobiota bacterium | reverse complement strand
AAAAATCCTGCCGAATGAAGTGCGCACCCATAAAGCCAGGTCCAGACAATAATCAAAGCATCATGGAGCTCTAAACTTCCGGCAGGGACGCCGAAAGCGATGAAAACCCCCGCTATCAATCCGATGGCAAAGGGCGGGAGTATGGCTTGAGCCACGCGCCTTGTGGGTAGCGACCAAAATGGCTCTGCGTTCTTCAGCGCTTGCCGGCGCACCATCAGCAAGGCCCCCAGCAACGCGATTGTGGCCGCTGCGCTCCAGAACCCAACAAATCCACGCGTCGAATCAATGTCCAGTTTCCAGCCTAAACCAGCAGCTGCAACTCCCACCACTCCGCAAAAAGTCATGATGGGAGCCAAGGCACGTCGGTACAAAGCGGAACGCTCCATCAAAGTGCGAATGACTTGGAGGTGCTCGGCGGCCTGCTTCGTTTCCATGCGCTATACTTTGCGCTACAAAGTGACAATGTCAAGGCGCTTTTCCTGCCGTGAAACGTGGGTATTTGACCATAACGTCGCATTCTGATTGCGTGCGGTTGGAAATCGCGTTAGAAGGCTCACATGCACTCCGAGACAGTCGTTTCGCTCTCAAGACTCCGCCGGTTGAATCAAGATCCTAAGGACCGATGAGACCAATTTGCTTCTTTGCCACAACATTCGTGGTACTCTCGGTTATTCACGCGGTTGGTTCACTGCAAGCTGTCGCTTCTGAAAAGCCCAACATCATATTCATTCTCGCTGACGACCTCGGTTACACGGATGTCGCCTGCCATGGCAGCAAGTATTACGAAACACCAAACATTGATCGACTGGCCAGGCAGGGTCTTCGTTTCACGAGCGGTTACACCTGCGGGCCCAATTGCCAGCCCACCCGCGCCGCGTTGATGAGCGGCCAGTATATGCCGCGCACTGGTGTTTACACCGTCGGCAGCATCGACCGTTTTGATTGGCGCAGCCGCCCGCTTCGCCCGGTCGATAACGTAACGGAGCTCCCGCTGGAGAAAATCACCATTGCCCAGTCCTTGAAAAAGGCGGGCTACGCCACCGCGATGTTTGGCAAATGGCATTTGGGCGATGATGGACCGCATCACCCCGCCAAGCGCGGCTTCGATGAAGCCATCGTGAGCGCCGGCAAACACTTTGATTTCAAAACCAGCCCGACGACGGAATATCCTTCCGGTACTTACCTCGCGGATTTCCTGACGGACAAAGCCGTTGATTTCATTCGTCGTCACAAAGATGGTCCGTTTTTCCTCTACCTGCCTCACTTCGGCGTCCACGCGCCACACGAAGCGAAACAAGATTTGATTTCGAGATTTAGAAGCAAGCCGCCTGAGGGTGGCCATTACGATCCAACCTATGCCGCCATGATTTACAGCGTGGATGAAAGTGTTGGTCGCGTCCTCGCTTTGCTCGACGAATTGAAACTTGATGAAAGAACACTGGTCATCTTTTCCAGCGATAACGGCGGTGTCGGACGCTACAGTCGCGAAGGCATCAAGAAGGCAAACGAAATTACTGACAACGCACCATTGCGCGGCGGCAAAGGTATGCTCTACGAAGGTGGGATTCGCGTGCCGCACATTTTCCGTTGGCCCGGCAAGATTCCGGCGGGCACGGTTTGCAACACGCCCATCAGCAGCGTTGATCTCTACCCGACGTTGCTCGAAGTCGCAGGTGTGCCGCTACCGCCGAATTATCCGCTCGATGGCGTCAGTTATCTCAAGCTGCTGACGAGTGGCGGCAAGCCACCGCTGAATCGCGATGCGATATACTGGCATTTTCCGGGCTATCTTGGCGCGGGAGAGAATTCCTGGCGCACGACACCCGCAGGCGCGATTCGTTCGGGCGACTGGAAACTGATCGAGTTCTTCGAAGATGGCCGACTCGAACTATACAACTTGCGTGACGACCTTGGCGAAAGGAACGACCTTGCAACGAAGATGCCGGACAAAGTCCGCGAGCTTCACGCGAAACTTGCGATCTGGCGAGCGGAACTAAAGGCGCCCATGCCGACGAAAAACAGCGAGCAACGTCCACCTGCTCAATCCAAGCCGGGTGCAGGGAAACGCACTAAGACCGACGATCCAGACTAAGAAACCAAATCCCCGGCGAAGGACAGTATTAATTCTATGAATGCCACCACTCTCATCAAACGTGCCCGCAAGTTTGCGGCACCATTTCGCGTCACGAACGGTAACAAATTCCACCTCAAGGACATTGACCCAGACGACACGCTCGGGCTGAAGTCTGAAGACAAGCCTCGCGCCAAGGAGGCATTGGCCATGGGCGTCGAGGTCTTGGCTGAAATGCAGGACATGCTCTACGCGCAGGACCGTTGGGGTGTGCTGCTTATTTTTCAGGCGATGGATGCTGCGGGCAAGGACGGCGCGATCAAACACGTCATGTCCGGCGTCAATCCGCAGGGCTGTCAGGTTTATTCCTTCAAGAGCCCGTCCGCCGAAGACCTCGACCACGATTATCTCTGGCGGTGCATGAGATGTCTGCCGAATCGCGGGCACATCGGGATTTTCAACCGAAGTTATTATGAGGAAACGCTCGTTGTACGCGTGCATCCCGAGTTCCTGGAAAAGCAGAAGCTCCCGCCCGAACTCGTAACCAAGGATATTTGGAAAGAGCGCTTTCAGGACATCCGCAGTTTCGAACGCTACCTGACTCGCAACGGATTCGTTGTGTGCAAGTTCTTCCTGCATGTGTCGAAAAAGGAACAGAAGAGGCGGTTCCTGGAACGGGCGGAGAACCCGGAAAAGTATTGGAAGTTCTCTGCATCCGACATGGCCGAGCGCGCGTATTGGGATCAATATCAGAAGGCGTACGAGGACATGATCCAGCACACCGCCACAAAAGATGCCCCGTGGTATGTCGTGCCCGCTGACAACAAATGGTTCACCCGTGTCGTCGTGGCAGCAGCGGTCATTGACACTTTGGTTTCGCTGGACCTGCATTATCCAAAGGTTGGGAAGGACAAACTGAAGGAACTCGCTGCGGCCAAGAGGGCACTGCTCGCCAAATGAGCAGCGCTCAACGATTCGATCTGGTCGTGATCGGAGGTGGACCGGCGGGCGCAAGTGTCGCCAATGCTGCGGCGTGTCTTGGCAAGCACGTGGCGCTCGTTGAACCTTGGCGGCAGCCGGCATCAACACGGGCACTATCCCCAGCAAAACTTTGCGCGAATCGGAATCGCGCTTTCCGGCTGGCGATCGCGCCGCGTTTTCCGAGTGGATATCTCGCTGCGCTTTCGAGACGAGTGGGTACATGACTCGAACGACATTCTCCACCTCGAAACCCCTCCGAAAAAGCTCGCCGTTGTGGGCGGCGAGGGCGGCCAGTTGCGATTGCGCTGGAACGGTCAACGTTGAAGAATCTTGCCCTTCGTGCAGAGCAAACCCAGCAACATTGACGACGTCGGACAGCACCGACCGCAGCGGCGCAATTTTGTGCTGCGATTGCTTTATGCTGGTGGCGCGTTGCTGCTAGTTTATCTGGTAACCGCGTATGTGATTCTCCCTCTGGCCTGGCGAACAGAAGTTCGACGCCACCCTGATTTGTCGAGCGCACCGCGCATTACACAAACCGCAAACGGTATTCCCGGCGACCCCTTGAACGTTGCGCTGGAGGGTTCGGAATCCGACGTCGTTCACGCGATGACGGCAGCAAAGTGGTATCCGGCGGACCCAATCACGTTTCGAACCAGCGTCCGCATTGCGGTGGACGCGCTGTTTCGCAGGCCCGACGATGATGCGCCAGTGAGCGATCTTTACCTCTTCGGTCGCAAGCAGGACCTGGCCTTCGAGCACTCGGTGACCTTTGATGAGCGAGTTGGCCTCAGCCATACAACCGGTCAGATCACTCACCACATCGGCCCGGATGTGGACGCAGAGCGGGACCGGCTCATCGCGGAACTACAAACGGACGGTCAAACACAGGAAGTTTATTGGGTGGACGGATTTCACCAACAGTTGAGCGGGAGAAATGGTGGCGGCGATCCGTGGCACACTGACGGTCGTCTCGGTGTTGCCGTTCTCTTGCAACACACAAACACACCTGCGGCAACAACGAACCATCCGTAGGGTCGTCCTCGTTTTCGCCAAGCAAGGACGAACTTGAGTTGAGCATGGTCGGAATTCGGGTAATGGGGCCGGGTCCCAGCCTACATGCAGATCGGGCTGAAACTTCGTCATGGGCGGGGATTAACTCGGCCCGGAGCGATTCTTGTGTCCCAAAAAGCGGAAGCGGTGCTCTAAAGCAAGGCACCAGTTTCGTTAAAGTCAGCACGAATATACCTCTATTTCCTGTGGCATCCATGTTGCTTTTTTCAAGCGCATGATGACCGAGACATTACTATTCGCTGCTGGAACGATCTTCGTCGGTGGATTAATCGCGGAGTTGTTCGTCATTGCCACCGCCCCTGTTGGTTACCAGGACGAGAACGGCTTTCACCTCGGTACGCAACTTCCTCCGAAGCCACTGCTGACGGACTGCGGGGAAGCCAGAAGCAGGAAACCGGTCAGGTCTTTTCGGCGACGCACCAGCGTCAACTTGTTGATCCCCACCAGAAAAACTAAGCATGGTTCGTCACCGTTTCGGCGGTGCCGGGAAACCATCGGTTAGTATCAGTCCCTTGCTGAGGAATGCGGTGCGCGCGTTTGCGCCATGCGGCACCCTTGGCAGGGGATTAACCGTTTTTAGCCCCACTTAGGAACTCCGTTTTTCGTCCGTTGCTTCCTGTTTTGTCAAACGGTCGTCTACTCTCGACCGGCTGCAGCAATAAATGGCTTCAATTCCTGCATCAGTCTGGCAAAGCCGTCGAGTGTGAGTTGTTGGGCACCGTCACTCCAGGCCTCCGCTGGATTTGGGTGAACTTCGATCAAAAGGGCATCCGCGCCCATGGCGACGGCCCCCTTGCACATGGCAATTACAAGATCGGAACGGCCCGCGCCCTGACTCGGATCTATCACAATCGGACAGTGTGACTCCTTTTTGATGATGGGTATGGTAGAGAGGTCAAGTGTGTTGCGGGTATAGCTCTCGAACGTGCGGATACCGCGCTCGCAAAACATGAGGTTTGGATTTTCGTTTGCCAGAACGTATTCACCAGCCAGCATCCATTCCTCCACTCGCATTGAAAGTCCACGTTTCAGCAGGACGGGTTTGCCAGTTTTCGCAGCGGCGATCAGCAGTTGAAAGTTTTGAGCATTGCGCGCGCCGATTTGAATGATGTCCGTGTATTCGGCGACCATCTCGGTGTGATCTTCGGAAAGCAACTCGGTGATGATGGCTAGACCGGTTTCGTTGCGCGCCCTGGCCAGCAGCTTCAATCCTTTCTCGCCAAGTCCTTGGAATTCGTATGGCGAGGTGCGGGGCTTGAAGGCGCCGCCGCGCAGAATGGTTGCGCCGGCCTTTGCCACCGCTCTGGCCGTGGAGAAAAGTTGTTTTTCACTCTCTACAGAGCACGGACCAGCCATGACCTGAATTTTCTTTCCGCCAATGATGTTTCCACGCACGTCAATGGTCGAGCCGGTGCGATGCGCTTCGCGGCTGACCAGTTTGTAACGCTTCTGGACCGGCATGACGCTCTCCACCTGCTTCCAAGAAGTAAGCGTTTCCAAGGATTGATGAATGCGCTCATCCCCAATGGCGCCGATGACCGTGCGGGCCACGCCGCGCATGATGTGCGGCTTGTAGCCGAGCTTGCGGATTTCCTTTACTACGGCGACTTCTTCTTTCTTTGCGATATTTGGTCGAAGGACAATGATCATAATGTTCTGGTTGCCGGACGGGTCGTTACAAAAAAACCGCAGGTGGCGACCTGCGGCAAGCGTCGAGTCAGAGGTCTAACTCGGCCACAAGCGCCGGGCCACGGGGCGAAAATAAAACGCCCCAGCAGAATCACCGCTAAATCGAAGGTTGCCTAAGTTCACGCAACAACGGTAACAGAGCGCCGTTGGGCGTCAACGCCGATTCTGGCGATCAAACGACCGCTCCGAAGCGGAGTTCAGACAAGAGGGGACGAAAAAATCTGTTTCTTAATGCATGTTAATTGCCTATGCTGCCGACCAGATCCTATGCACATCATCACCACTCGCCGAAGATTTCTGAAACATTCCCTGAGCAGCAGCCTAGTGTTGGCAGGGCTTGGTTGGCCCGACTCGAGGGAGGCTGTCGCTATCGAACCATTTGGCCGCCGTGGTCCCCCCCGCATGCTGCCCGGTCTCGCAGCCTATTCCTTCAGAAGTTATTTCGTTGACGTCAGTCATAAGCGCGACCGTGAAATTGATCCAGCCAAGCGCATTACTTTGTTTGATTTCATCGATGTTTGCGGTGAGCAAGGAGTGGGTGCGGAACTAACCAGTTATTATTTTCCAGCGGACATAACGCCGGAATTTCTCTTCAAGGTAAAACGACATGCCTTTTTACGCGGCGTACCGATCAGCGGTTCGGCTGTGGGTAACAAGTTCACTCTTCCCAAGGGGCAAAAGCGTGACGAACAAATCGCCCACGTTAAGAAATGGATTGATCACGCGCAAATTCTGGGCGCGCCGCACATCAGGATTTTTGCCGGTGAGGCGGGCAACCTTGATCGCGCCGAAACATTCGGGTTATGCCGCGAGGCGATAGAAGAATGTTGTGATTATGCCGGCACGAAGGGCATTTTCCTGGGCTTGGAAAATCACGGGGGCATCGTGGCGGAGGCGGATGCCATTTTGGAGATCGTTAAATCGGTCAAAAGCCCTTGGTTTGGAGTCAACCTCGACACGGGGAACTTCGCAACCGACGACCCGTATGGCGACCTTGCCAAGTGCGCTCCCTACGCCGTGAACGTGCAGTTGAAAACGGAAATCCAAAAGCGTGGCAAGAAGAAGGAACCCGCCGACCTTGATCGTTTGGTTCAAATTTTGCGCGATGCCAAATATCAGGGTTATGTCACGCTTGAATACGAAGCCGCGGAAGATCCGTGGCAGGCCGTGCCGGGCGTGCTAAAGAAACTACGGGCACTGCTCGCATCCTAAATCCAGTTGTAGCGAAGTGCGACGGTCCGACTGCGGCACGTCGTGCTGCGACTCCTGGAAAAGTTTGTGCCTCGGCCCGGCGGTTGCGGCAAATCAAGGCGCGCCGGTGTACTTGTTGTCTTCCCAACCGCGGCGGCTGTGGTAACTCCACCAATCGACTTCCTTAGGGTTGCGCTTTTCAAACGCCGCGTGCGTGTCGGCATAGACAAAATTCTGCCGACCGCGATGCGGCGCGGCCGAGGCTGTCCAGTACGGCATTTCCCAAACCAGCACAGCGGAAGAGGCGTTCACGACTTCGGTGGTTTTGCGCCCGCTGACAGGATGCTGCACATCGTAATTAGCGCGATCGGCCGTCAGATAAATGTGGTTCCAAACGTAAGTGATGTAGTCGTTGTCCTTCAACATGGTTTGGAATCCCGCTACGGCGGGGTCTTTGGCCTGAATGCCGGACGGACAGACATAGATGCCCGAAGTAGGCTTGGTAATTAAGGCGGGATTGGCGCTTGACGTCTGGTTGGTTCCGGTATTTTTGCCAACGTAAGGTTGCAAGAGTTGAGGCAAATACTCTGTCCCAAGCGCATGATCCGTGCCCCAGGCTTTGCCCCAACTTTTGCAATAAGGGAATCGTTCCTTGAAGTCGGTTCCATACATCGAAACCGCCAACCCGATTTGCTTCATGTTATTGAGGCAATAAGTCTCTTGCGCCTTGGCCTTGGCCCGTGCCAGCGCGGGCAACAGCAGTCCGGCCAGGATCGCGATGATCGCGATGACCACGAGCAGTTCGATCAAGGTAAACCCGCGGCGTGAGAACATTCTGCTACTTCTGAAATGTGCCAGGATAATTTGCATAAAACTCCGTTGTTTCAGGCTGCTGGCCAAAAATATGACTGATGATACCGCCAATGTAAACAGCCTTGTTCGTTCCCGTGCACCCGACGGGCGCCACTTGACACTGCCCCCATAATTGGGGTGTGAACGGTTCCTCATTCG
>CAZYYS010000268.1:0-8033 GCA_964651015.1 uncultured Verrucomicrobiota bacterium | reverse complement strand
CACTCAACCACCTCGGGGTGGCAGGTTTTGACCCGCAACTGCGTGGCCGGTTCTCACCCGCAAAATGACAATTGAATGGGGCGCGCACTCTTCCCACCGCTCCACCATGTTCGTCAACCGGTTCAGCGTATCGTACTGCAAGGTGATGTCGGTACTGACGGCGTAGTCGGTATTCGTGAGATTACCCACGGCATCGAAACCACACACCGTACTATCCTTGGCCGCGCTCCAGCGATTCGTCAGCCGATGGTTCGGATCGAATTGACAAAAGAATACCAGGTTGTTGACCGTCTGGTGGGTGGTTCGCGATAATGTGCTGACATAGCTGGGCGGTCGCATCCATGACCGAAGGCGATCCGGGCGTACTGAGGTGAAACAAACTCGCGAAACTACGCCCTTGTGTTAACCGGGACAGCGCCAAGAGGCGGGCAAGGCGTTTGGGTGTTCAGTCAGAGTAAGTGAGCTTTGACTCGTTTGAGAGTCGTTCGTAACCGAGAAGCTGCCTCGGCGTTTATTTTCAATGGCATCATGCGTACCTTGGTTGGCGCGTACAGTTCAAACTGCTCAAGGCACGAGTTCGATTCCTGCGCCGTGTTTGTGTCAATAGTAAGGAGCGACCCCTTTATGGAGTGATGTAGTGGCGACCTTTGGAGCCGCCCACGTCAAAATCCCAACAAAACGACCCCGCCCGTTTTGCACGTGTCCCCAGTAGCGGAAGTCGGGCTAAGATTGCGATGACGGCGACTACGACCAGGAGTCCGATCAGTGTGAAGGCAGGAGGTTTACTATCTTCACGGTCGATTGCTGTGCTACTCCGTTCGATGCGTTCGGTAAAGCCGTTTGAAGCTGCGAAACCATTCGCCCTTATCGTTGTTCTTGCCATTGCAATAGACTCCAATCGTCGAAGGTGAGATTCTTCATCTCTCCTGTCTCTAAATCGAACTCCACCCAAAGCGCTGTCTTAATAGAGTCCGGCCGTATCTTTCCGACGCTTTTTCTCTCACACCAACGTACGACGCAGCGTGTCACCCCACCGGTACCCGTAGTGTATAGTGTCGGCGTATACCCATCCAAATGGGTCTGGGAAACTCCGAGTCTGTGCACCAATAGATCATTGAGTTCCTTGGCGAGCGCCTCCCACTTCTTCAACGGTTTGCCAATGAAAGCGTTCCAATACTCTTGGGGTTTATCACCCCAAGCCCCAACGAAACTAGCGTCCGGACAAACGTGACTGAACATAGTGCCATTAACGCATTGGAATACGGTTCCATTTCTGAATTGAATCTTGTATAAAGTTCCTTCAGGAAGCCATGTTGGGGATTTGGCTTTGAATGTCGTTCCCCAATCCACATCAGCAAGATTCGTCTGGCTGCCAGGATCCAAGCCTAACCGTTCGCAAAACTTAAGCCACTTGGGCACGAATGATTCAACTTCCGCAGCGGTCGGTTTTCGGCCTTCTGCCACGGGTCTGCTAACGACCGGTGCACGGTTTGTTCTTTGCGCGTCGAGACGGTACACCCGGTTGCTAATCTCGCTTGCGTAGGGCAAGTCGAAGAATTGTTCTCCCCAAAGATCCAAGGCAACTACTCTTCCGCTACGTGCGTCGATTTCGACTTCGGCGACAGGAAGGTGCCCCGGTTCTTCTGTGGCCGGCAAAGTGATGAGATAGAATGGTATATCCGCGTGAACGCTCCGCTTGACTTGCGGCTTAAGAGCATTAGAAGGGCCTCCATTCTTTGCCAAGCGCCGCACAATGTTTGTCGCAAGCTCCAGCACTTCATCAGGACTCAGTTTCGGCGTTCCCTTAAGCCTTGAAAGAGCACCTACGTTTTGTGCTCTAAAGTACGAATCTGGGCTCAGATACTGGTTCACAACTCCACGCCGAATCCAAAACTCGTCGCCTCCTTTGCAAACAAGCCAAAGATCCAATGGAGAGTACGGACCGCCCACCACAATCCTCGCCAAGTCGTCTCGCTGCTGTGGCACCGTCGCGGAAGGAATATTAACCACGTTTGTGAAGCTCGAGATCAACGAGAAAGCCACGCTCAAAAGTTGGTTTGTGTCGATCATAACGCGCTAGCTTTCTAGTACGCTGCTTTTTTTCAATGCTCCCAGTCCCCTAGTTCGTTGAAGGAATCGACACCCTTAAAGCGCAAACCTCCAAATCCAGCACGCTTTAGACATGTCGCGGGGTTAAACGTGACTTGGGTCATTCCTTGGGCAGTTGGCAAATTAGTTGGCCCACGATTTTGAAGAATGCTGTGGGCGCAGTACTTCGGCGAAGTTGAACCGTGAACTGGGCGGCATCATTCAAAACAAGCAGGTCGCCGTTCCCCGAGCTGACGGGTGCGAACCAATTGTTCAAATCATAGGACATCTGGATTTCGACACCGCCGGTAGTTGCCGCAGGATTCCTTAGCAACTGCATTTGCCAATAGTCCTCGGCTCCCAACCGCACCAGCGTTGGACCGGGCATAGGGTCGGGCGATTTCGGATTCGTTCCGATCAGGTGGAATTCAACCAGATTGGGCAAGCCGTCAACGTCCGGGTCAGCTTCGGGAGATGATTCGCTGGTGGTCAGGCTGCTCCAGTTCGCCATTTGCCACTGCCCATAAGGAGTCAACTGGCTGTTCACTTGGACGTCATCAAAGTCAAGGTAGGTGCCCGCGCCGCCAGGCTTGGTGATTCTGATCGCAAGTTGCTGGTTGGTTGGGACGACAACGGCACTGGTATAGACGCAGGAGACGACAGTGAAAGCCCCAGTGGCGCTGCCCCCAGCGAGCGCATTCAATGTCGTCAGGTCGCCTGTCGTGCCGGCGCCGAGCGGTACCCCATTGGCCAGAATGTCGAGGCGGTAGCCGCCGTGAACGTTCGTGCTGTCACGCACACCCAACGCCACCTGAAAAGTGTAGATCGTGCTGGGTTGCAGATGCGCGCGGAGCGTCTGGAAAAAGGCGTTGTTGGTCACACTCGCCGACAGCGTTCCGACGTGGCGACCCTTCATGTTCGGCAACACGCCACCGTTATTCGTGTCGGCGCTGTTCAAGTAAGTGCTGGCGTTCGGATTAAAATAACCATTGTTGCCGGCTGCCAGACCGGTGCCGGTACTGTTCAGGCGATTCCAGCCAATCACTCGGAGTGAGTAATTTGCAATCCCATCCGCCAATGGCGTGTTCGATTCAAAATCCCCATTCTTGGGAGTCAAATCCTCGACGCCGATCAAGGCGTTCGCCCATTGCCGGGCATGATCGGTCAGGCCAGCGACGTTGAAGTGAACCGTATCGGAAAGCTTACCCTCCAGATTGAGGTCGTCCGTACGCGGGCCACGAAAGGAATTCGACAAGCTGTAGGTGCACCGGCGCTGCCCGGCCGCCACCGGTTCTTCTTGGGCACGCGTGGCTGACGGGTGGAAAGACACTTCGGCGATACCCCACGGCACCGCCCAACCGGCAACCACGCGCGATTGCGTCACGATGTTACTAAGTTGCTGCGCATAGGTGTTGGCCGTTGTGCTTGCCAACGAGTCTGATTCACCTTGATGCCAGAGGACCGCGCGCGCTCCATTGGTGCCAACCGCGCGAAGTGCGTTTGTGAGGTTGCGGAAGAAAGGTGTGCCGGGCGGCAGCCATTGACTCAGCGCCGAACCTCCATAGGCAACTCCCACAAAGCCAACGGGCACGTTGTTAGACTGGGCCAACAGGCTGCCCAAGATCGGCCAGGCCGAACCGCCGGTGCCCATGCCGCCGGAGTTGTCGGGCTGTGGATCGGTCGCAAGTCGCCAGGCCCCTGTGGAGAGAGTAAGAGTGCTGACGCGGTCATCTGTCGGCCTCTGGGTCGGGCTGCCATAACACGCTGCGTTCGACTGGCCGGCAGTGACGAAAACATCACCGACCCCAACGCGATCCACTGCCGCCGAGAGCAGCACGTTGGTAGCAGCATCCACCGCCCGAATCTCGATCCGATACCATCCGCCCCCCGCCACGTTGGGCAACGTTCCGCTGAACGGGCCATTCGTCGGCGCATCGACAATGACCACCCAATCGGTGGAAACACCGTTGTTGGTAAAGCCCGGCATGACGATGGCGCGCGCTTCGATACGTGAAGCCGTTCCCGACCAATTGCCTGCCACCCGCACATCGGCGTGGTTGGCCGCATTGCGTTGAATAATTTGCCGCGCTTTCGGTGACGAACTGGTCAGCGTGTCAGCCCTGCCAGGTGACGCGATCGACAGCAGTGCCAATAGACATGCCGCAAGAATTCTCGTGTGCGATGGCATGATGGCCCAGAGTGTGAGGCAACACTTCGCAGACCGCAACTAGTTTTGAATTTCGTCATTGATGAGGGATTGCTTCTCGCCGGTGGCCACGCGATTGACCTTTTTGTAGAAAGCCGCCACGTCACCGACAATCGGTGGCTGTCACTTGGTCAATGTAAGAGGATGCAGTTCGATGCGGCGAAAGAAAATCTCGGCACCCTCGGATTGAAAAATGAGCTTGCCGTTTGTGTTGCTCAACTGGCTCGCTTTGTTCACGAGTTTGCCGTTGACGAAATACTCCAGCGTGTCACCGGCGCAAACCACTTCGATCCGCGTCCACTCCCCATCGCGGCTTTCGACGTCCTGCTTGCCGCGAAAACCGAGTTTGTCCACCCAATCGGGGTCACGGCCCCACCAGTTGATGCGGCCGGTTTCAAAAACTTTTGCCTCACCTTGGGCATTCCAACACGGTTCGCCATCGCGATCCTTCACAACCGTGGCGGTCAGTTGATACTTGGTCACGCTTCCGTCTGGCTCGTAACTGCCGAGCACCAGAATGTCGCCGACGCCGCCCTCGATGATCTGGAACTCGTAAGAACGCATCCACGGGCCGTTGAAAACTTTGGAGAAATAAGCGCCGTCACGACCCTGGCAGTGGAGCAATATGCCCGCGTCCTTCGTCGCATTGGTGCGAGCGCCCCACGTGAGAAGCCCCCAGCGAAATTCCGCCACGAGTCGGTAGTTGGCATAGCGCCTTTTTGTCGTCAAGCCGCCGTAATACTGACCGCTGATGCGGATGGCCGGGGCACCATCCACGCGGTCCACAACCGAAAAAACGCGCTGCGAGTCCTCGCGATGGAAATCAACCAACCACGTGTAAAAGCTGGAAAGGTCCTTGCCGTTGAAAAGCGTTATGGTTTCCTTCGGCGTGATGATCTCATCGTCTCCGACTGCATTCTCGGCCAACGCTTGGTTGCGGACGGCGCCGAAGGCGACAAGTAGAACGGCAAGCCGCCCACAAATTGAAACGAACTTTGCGAAGGCTTTGTGAGAAGTGGATAACCGGTTTTTGACAGCGACCATGTTGGTGAGGCTATGCCGAGGCATGCGAGTGTCAAGCGCGCATCCCATGGAACCAGTGTTGATTAGGCATCTGTCGTAAGGCGTGAAGTTGCCGCCGGTCATTTGCCCAGATCGTCGCGGTGCGTTTCCGCGGCGAGCCAGACGCAGAACATTGTGATCATCCCCATGGCGATCAAATAGACTGCGACTGGCCAAGACTTGCCGCCAGCCCATTGTAGCAATGCCGTAGCGATCAGGGGGGCGAGACCACCCGAGAGCGGCGCCGCCAGTTGATAGCCGAACGAAGCGCCGCTGTAACGCACATGCGTGCCGAACAATTCCGAAAAGAACGCGGCCTGCGGGCCGTACATCGCGGAATGACCGACCAGACCCATGCTGATCGCCAGCCACACGGCGGCGGTATTCTGCGTATCCATCAGCCAAAAAAACGGGAACGAGAACAATACGAGAAACACCGTGCCTCCAAGGTAAACCGGACGACGCCCAATGTGGTCCGACCATGCGCCGAACATTGGGATGACCAGGAATTGCAACGCCGACCCGAGCAACACGCCCTTGAGCACCGTTGCCTTGGCGAGTTGCAATTGCTGCGTGCCATAGCTGAGCGCGAACACCGTAAGGATGTAGAAAAATGCACTCTCCGCAAATCGCGAACCCATCGCGAGCAGGACGTTGCGCCGATAATCGCGCAGCACCGTCAGGATGGGCAACGCTGGTGGCGGACGCCTGGCTTTCATTGACGTAAACAATGGACTTTCCAACACATACAGGCGGATAAACAAGCCGACCGCCATGAGCAGGATTCCCATCAGAAACGGCACACGCCAACCCCAGGAAAGAAAGGTCTGCTCGGGCAGCATGGAACAAAGGTTGAACGTCCCCGTGGCGAGCAACAAACCGACCGGCACACCCGCCTGCACCCAACTGCCGTACAGCCCCCGTCTGCCTGCATGACCGTGCTCGACCGCCATGAGCACCGCACCGCCCCATTCGCCGCCGACGCCGAGACCTTGCACAAATCGCAAAAACACCAGCAGGGCCGGCGCGAGAAGTCCGGCCTGCTCGTACGTCGGCAGAGTGCCGATGAAAAAGGTCGCCAGCCCCATCAGCATCAGAGTGGTCACGAGCATGGACTTGCGCCCCAGCTTGTCGCCGAAGTGCCCAAAGATCACGCCACCGAGTGGTCGCGCGAAAAAGCCTACGGCATACGTCGCAAACGCCGCCATCGTGCCGGCCCGTGGCTCAAAGGTGGGAAAAAAGAGCTTGTTAAACACGAGCGCCGCCGCCGTGCCGTAAAGAAAAAAGTCGTACCATTCGATGGTGGTACCAATGAAACTGGCGAGGATGACCCTGCGCGTCGAATTGGGCGTCGCAGGTGGTGTGGGCATACGGTCGCTCTTGTGCCTTTCCGAGGTTGTGTTGGCAAGCAATTGTTCCACCATGGCTGGCTCGTTTCCGGCAAGACCATTCCCGTTTGACTTGCCACCAGACGAACAGCAGTCTCGACACATGGGACTTGATGCCGTTGAGATCGTTATGCGTATTGAGGATGCCTTCGGAATATCGATCGCAGATTCAGAGGCGGAGAAAATGACGACCCCGCGTGACATCATTGAGCACGTTATGAGCAAAGTCGGGCGTACCGACCGGGCGCAATGTCGGACACAAAGAGCATTTTACCGATTGCGAGGTTCACTGATGACTCAAATCGGATTGAAGCGAAATCAAATCAAACCGAACACCCTGCTCGGAGAACTGTTTCCACGTTCAATCAGAGGAAAATATCTCCGTCAGATACTCAATGACCTTGAGGTCAAGAATGACGTGGCGCTGATTCGGCCTCACTGGATGAACAATGCGATATTGGCCGGGGCTTTAGGAGGTGGGATGGCAGCCCCAGTATATTTTGCGTGGCATCCGGTATCGTCCCCCTACATGATTGTGAATTTTCTGACCGCTTCGCCGATCCTCGCGGGGTTCGCTTTTGCGGGTTTATTCGGTTCAATTTGCGCGCTCTTGACACGCAGAATGCGCTACGAGTTCAAACCGGCCATGACAACAGTTGCAGGCCTTTCACGATGGATCGTTGCCAACGCGCCAGATCCGGTTCAGTCGCCGCCGGGCGAATGGCGCCGAGAACAGGTCACCGAGATTGTCCGTGAGATCGTGATTGACCAACTTGGCTGTGAAAACATTTACCACGAGAACGCTAACTTTGTGAAAGATCTCGGCCTGGCTTGAGTTGCCTCTAATTTTCTTGTTTTCAAACTTCTCGGCATTATTTCATGCTTTGCGTTGGCAACCTTTTATGCCCGAAAAAACAAAGCACAATTACGACGAGAGCAGGATCAAGACGCTGTCGTCGCTCGAACACATCCGCCTGCGCACCGGCATGTACATCGGGCGCATCGGCAACGGCAATCATTACGACGACGGCTGTTACATCCTGCTCAAGGAGGTCATTGATAACGCCATTGACGAATACATCATGGGCTTCGGCAAGGAGGTCGAGATTACGATTGACGGCACGCGCGTGTCCGTGCGCGATCACGGCCGCGGCATCCCGCTGGGCAAGGTCGTGGATTGCGTGTCCACCATCAACACCGGCGCGAAATACAACGACGAGGTTTTCCAGTTCAGCGTCGGCCTCAACGGCGTCGGCACAAAGGCGGTGAACGCGCTCTCAGATGTGTTC
>CAZYYS010000267.1:6716-8046 GCA_964651015.1 uncultured Verrucomicrobiota bacterium | reverse complement strand
CCATGCCCATCGTCAAGCAGATACAGGCCAAGCTCACTTCGGGCAAAGAATTGATCCAATAACCGCCCGTCTTCCCAGCCAGCCAGCGCGTTTCAATTGTTCCCGCGTCAACGAGGGCAAGCCAATCCTCCCTGATCCTCCATAAAAATCAGACTTTTCCTGATGAGTCGCGCCTGGCGGCAACCTTTCTGCTTTCTCGAAAGTATGAAGCTGGGCATTTTCATCGAACGAGACGGGGTTCTGAACCGAGTCCGCGTGGAACGCCAACATCAGGTCACTCCCCTGACATTGGACGAGTATCACATCAATGTAGGGGCGCGTGGCTTGCTCCAGAAACTGAAGGACGCCGGGTTTGCACTCATCGTCACCACGAACCAGCCCGGACTTTCACGCGGATACCAATCGCGCCGCGAGTTGGATTTGATGCACGAACGACTCCGTCGCTCGCTGCCCGTGGACGACATTCTGGTCTGCGCTCATGACGAAGCTGATTATTGTCCATGCCGCAAACCCAAGCCGGGTCTCCTCATCGAAGCCGCCTTCAAATGGCAATTGGATCTGACCCGCTCGTTCGTCATCAGCAACAAGTGGCAGGATGCCGAAGCCGCGCGCACGGCGGGCTGCACTTCACTCCTTATCCAGTCGCCTTGGATTGGGACGGGGCATCATGACTTTGTGCTCCCTGACCTGACAGTGATCGTGGAAAAGATTCTCCAGCTTCACACCAACAAACGCGCGCTGGCGGTCTAAAATTTCAGCCCTAGCGACGAACGAATTTGCAGGTCGTTATTGTCAACACCACTTGCCGGGTGAGTGTCGTACTGATCGATCACTGTCAGAATCAGTGACAGATTTTGCAACAGGGCGTACCTCAGGCTGGTTTCAAATCGTGCGCGGTATTGCGTTAGATTTTCCACACGCGGAGTGAACGCCACTTTTTCATCCCACGTCAGCTTACTGTGGATTTTCCAGTTACAATCCTGCGCCAGCCGAAAATAAAAGTCCTCATTCTGCGTATGGTCGGACAGTTGCTGGACCTGATAATTCGCACCCGCTTCAAGATTGAAAGCCAGGTTCGTACGAGTGATCAAATGGTAGCCTAGCCCCGGCCCTTCCTCGTAACTTAAATCGATCTTGCGGATATGGTCGTACCCAGCGCCTCCCAGATTATAGAGATACAGGCGTTTCCCTAGGTTAAAATCCGTCTTGGAACTGCCGTCCATCCGGTCTTCGGATAATTCGCCGTCCGTTCGCCCGTAGGACACATTGTAGTCCAGGATATTCTTGAACCAATCCTTCGCGTAAGTCGTTTTGATCCGACCGTAATAGA
>CAZYYS010000267.1:0-6706 GCA_964651015.1 uncultured Verrucomicrobiota bacterium | reverse complement strand
AGTTGGCGGTCCTTTTGACCAAACACTGCGTCCATACCAATTTGCACCTCGCCTGCCCAGTGCTTGGGAGGCGGTGGCGGAGTGGGTGGTGGTGTGACTGGCTTGGGCACAACCGGCGGCGGCAGTGGCACGGCTGTTGTAGTCTGAGCGGGGACAATCTCGCGCCGTTCAATGGCAGCAAGCGGCACGATAATTTCCTTGATCAATTCCGTAGAGAGCGTCACTTGATTCGTATCTTCAGATACGATTGTGCCGGTGATGCGATCACCATTGCGCAAATGTAAGATCACGCTTTGTGCCCGAACGGTCTCCAAGGAGATCAAGAGGAGCAGAACAAGAAGCTGGCGCAAACCGAAACGTGAAGAATTAAGGTTTGGGCGTCTTGACATTCTCTGGCGACGTCGAGGCTTCGTAAGCAGGCAAGTCATTGGCCGCGAGGCGACGCATGCCGCCGACGACGACAAATTTGCCATCGTCCCCCGGCTGCAACCGTGGCCGCGTAGCTGAGATGTCGTGGGTTTGCCGCAGGATGATTTCGCCACCCGGACTGACGACCGTGTAGTTGTACGCGCGTGCGCCAGTCTGGTAAAGGACATGTAGATTGCTGAACTTATCCAACTGTGGATCAGGCCGGCCAAAGGAAACAATCGGACCTATGGCAAAAACCTTGAATACCTTGCTTTCGGAGCCATCGGTGATTCGGAGGTAGAGTTTCAGTTGTTTGAGGTAATTGGCCTGTTGCAGAATGTATTTGCGGACTTCGGGCTGTTGGTTGCTGTTGCCAGCAGGCAGGGGTAATCCAAATTCCTGTTCCCACAACCTTGCCCCCTGGATAATGTCAAACGGCCTTGGCTTGCTGGCGTATTGCTTGTCCCATTGTTTGATCCTGACCGTCGCGCTTACGGAATATCGCCCCGGTTTGGTTAAGCTGAAGTAGGGGGCCAAATCAACGCGCTTGGTGGCCATTTGAGAAGAATCCAAAACGAACTCCCCCACCACTGGAATCTCTCCGCTCTTGGCGACGACAAAACCATCCCGTGCTTCCACGGAAAACGTCAGCCAGTCTGCGTCCTCCCCTAATTTCAAACTCTGGCCTGATCGGTTGGTGATACGAACCGCCGCCTTCAATGTTTCACTGGCCAGAAATTGATCCTGCTCCAACGAAACCTCCACGCTCACTTGTGCACCTAGGCGCAAAGCCGATGCCAGCAGAGGAACAAGCAACAATCTGAAAGTTCTCATCCAAACAGTTTAGGCTCGTCCATCAGTCAGGCAAGCCGCAAAAAAGAACATTCTCGCGCGGTTGCCTCGTGACCCGAGCCTTTTGATGAATACACCTGCCAAATCGACGCAAGCTGCTGTCCTCGTATTCAGTTTCCAAACACTTTGCACCTGGTCAGACAGTCGCCGCGGTTGCGTCTACAAAAATTGGCCAGCGCGATCTTAATGTGCCAACGAAGCCAATCGCTTTTGCACTTGCGAAAAAATGCTGGACGGCGAAATGCCTCGCAAACATTCAAGCGGCTCTTTGTAATCGCAAGTTGGCTTGAGACACGGAATACATGGCAGGTTCAATTGAATGGCCTGGTCGATTTGCCGATACGGACCCGTGCGACGCGGTTCAGTAGGGCCAAAAATCGGGATGACCGGTTTGCCGAGCGCTGCCGCAATGTGCATCGGCCCGGTGTCGTTGGTGATCATTAACGTGCTCAAACGAATCCATTCCACCATCTCCGGCAGCGAAACCTGACCGGTTACATCCAGACACCGGGTGGGTGCAGCCCGCGATATCATGGCTGCCAACGGCTGATCTTCCGCTCCCCCCATGATGACGAAGCGGAGTTCCGGATGATTGGCGGCCAAAAGCTTCACCAACTCGCCAAAATATTCCGCCGGCCAGCGTTTGTTCAACCAGCGCGCACCCGGTTGAATCATCACCCAACGATCGCTGCGGAGTTTCCATTTTTGTCGAACGGAAGCAACAACGTCCCGGCGTTCCGGTAACCATTCGAAATTCCAGTGTACCGGCACTCCGAGAAACGGCAACACTCCAAGGTACCAGTCAACCGCGTGCGTGTGAAAGGAAGGGCGTTCCACGATGATGTCATAATATCCACGGGCGCCTTCCCGAGGTTCGTCCAGGCCAATCATGAGTTTTCCGTTGGCGAGCCAGGCCAGAGCACCGCTGCGCGCCAACCCTTGCAGGTCGATGACCCAATCGAAAGACTGATCGCGCAACCAACGGATGGTCTGCCACAACTCCCACCAATGACCGGGCGCGGCCCAGCGATCGCGATGAAACGAAATGACACCCGTCAGGTCCGGGTCATCTTTCAGCAAAGCACTTAGTCTCGAACCAAGCCACCAGTAAACTCTGCTGGCTGGATGATGGTGCTTGATCAAACGCAGGACGGGCAGGGCCTGCACCACGTCGCCAAGCGAACTGGGTTTGAGGATCAAGATTTTCAAGGGCAGAGCGACGGCAGGCTCGTTTCACCTCAACGCATACCATTCGGGCATGTGTCGAAAGAACGCCCAACCTCACCGGCCTACAGCCAATCGATCCGCCAGCCTTGCCGGCAATCCTGCGTCTCGAATTTTCTTTTGAGCTTTCTCAATATCGTAATCCAGGCGGCGCAATTCAATGGTGCCTTCGTCCATGTCATAAACGACATAACCCGCTTTGGGGTTTCCGTCGCGTGGCTGCCCGACGGCGCCGACGTTTACAAAATATTTCTTGCCCGGCTCCACCTTGAATTTGGAATACGTTCCACCCCGCACCATGCTGTCCCGGATGAAAGCCACCGGCACGTGGGTGTGGCCGAAGAAGCAAACAGCCGTGTTCTGGTAGGTAAAACTGGCTGCTGCTGCGAGCTTGTCGAAAACATAGCCCCACCGTTGCGGGCCGTCGAGCGTCGCGTGCACTACGGAAAAGCTGGCCACGAGCCGGAGATACTTGAGGTCTCGCAACCACTGTCTGTCCTCCTCGCTTAACTGTCGCCGGGTCCAGTTGACCGCCTCGGCTGCATGTGGATTGAACCCTTCCAGCGCATCATTGGATGAACAATATTCATCATGGTTGCCTTTCACACACGGCATCCCCATGTTGCGGATGATGTCCAGGCATTCCTTGGGATTGGCGTTGTAACCCACCACATCTCCTACGCAGGCGTAATGCGTGCATTTTTGTTCCTTGGTATCTTCCAGAACCACTTGCAACGCCTCCAGATTGGCGTGTATGTCGGCTATAAGTGCGTACCGCATGTCATTTTGCTATCCCGCTATTTCAAATCCACGAAACTCATTCCGCGCTTCTTCCCAACTCACTCTTTCATCTTCGATAAAATGGCCAAGTTCCGACTCGCGGATCGCACGTCGAAAGTCTTCCAATTCGGCTTTGTCGCCTTCTGCAGCCAGCTCCACCCGTCCATCCGACAAATTACGCACCATTCCCACTACTTCAAAACCGCTGACCAATGCTTTTACTGTATATCGAAAACCCACTCCTTGCACGCGCCCTGAGTAAAAAATGTGCAATCGGCATCGTTTCATAGAACCCAATCAGGACGGCCGCATGCCCGGCTGAAGGCCGTATCGGGTCAAACCAGCATCTCTGCTTGCGTTAACTGGCCATGATAAAGCCACAATCACACCGTTGTGCGCAACGATTTTGTTCCGGCTGGCGACATTTCTTTCATTGCGAAGCGCAAAAGATTGCTCTGTCGATCGGGATTTTCACTGACCACCCCGACAAATTCCATTTATCATTCGCCCATGCTCGAACTCTGGCAACTGCCGCTGATCTTTGGAACGGGGCTGGTCGCCGGCTTCGTGGATTCCATTGCCGGCGGCGGCGGACTCATCACCCTTCCCGTGCTGCTCGGCTTGGGCTTTGAACCCCAGCACGCCTTGGGCACAAATAAGCTCCAGGCAACGTTTGGTTCGGGCAGCGCGACGTGGCATTATGCCCGGGCGCAGACGGTACGGCTGACGGAATGCAGGCTCGGGTTCGTCTTTTCGTTCATCGGAGCAGCGCTGGGCACGTTGCTTGTGCAACAACTCGATCCAACGTTTCTCAAGCGATGCATTCCAGTCCTGTTACTCGCAATTGCGGCTTACACAATGTTCAAACCGAATCTCGGTGACAAAGATATTCACCCGCGAATGACGCCGGGTCGCTTCGCTATTGTGTTCGGTTTGTTCATTGGTTTTTACGATGGCTTCATGGGGCCAGGCACCGGCACCTTCTGGACGATGGCGTTCATGCTCGGCTTGGGATTCAACATGACCAAGGCGACCGGCCACACCAAAGTCATGAACTTTGCCAGCAATCTGAGTTCGTTGCTGTTTTTTCTCTTGGCCGGACAGATCTATTTCGCAGCCGGTTTGACCATGGGCGCGGGACAGCTAATCGGCGCGAAAATCGGCTCGTCCATGGTGGTGACCAGAGGCACACGGTTCATTCGCCCAGTGTTTATTGCGGTGGTCGTAGCCGTTACGCTGAAACTTCTTTACGATTCTTATTTGAAATAGCTAAATCTTCCTGTCCCTAGAAGTCCATGACAACCTTCAATCGCCGGAAACTCATGAAAACATTAACCAAAGTCCTGCTCATTCTGCTGGCGCTCATTGCGGTGACGCTCCTGGTTGCGCTCTTTTTGCCGGGAACGTACCATGTCGAGCGCAGCATCACGATCCAAGCCAAGCCCGAAGCAATCTTTCCGTGGATCAACGACCTGAGGAAATGGCCGGAATGGACGGCTTGGAACAAGGAAAAAGACCCGACGGTCGTCTATTCCTACGAAGGCCCTACGGAAGGCGCAGGCGCCATCAGTAAATGGAACGGCGAGAAGTTCGGCGAAGGTTCCATGAAAATTACCACCTCCGATCCGCAAAAAGGCGCACAATACGATTTGAGCTTCGACCATGGGAAATACAATTCCAAGGGTGGCCTCACTTTCGAGACTGTCGGTGACAACACCCGCGTCATCTGGTCGGACGACGGCGAACTGGGCCGCAACCCCATCAACCGCTTCTTTGGCCTGATGATGGACAAAATGATCGGGCCGGATTTCGAAGAAGGCCTGAATAAACTAAAGCAAAAGGTGGAACAGAAGTAATGGGTCCTGGGCCCGGCGTTGGAAGTTTTCCTTTGCGCTCGGCCCGGCGCAAAGCTAATTTTGCAGCGAGTTGTCCGATGGTGTAACGGTAGCACAAGGCCCTTTGGAGGCTTTTGTCCTGGTTCGAATCCAGGTCGGACAGCCAATTTCTTCCGAACCCATCCTGAAATCGGATCACCGCGAAACGTCCGCGAGACGGCGGCGAGCTTTTTCCCAATCGGCTGGGGTGTTGATGTTAAACAATTCGCCAGCCAGCGCACGTGGAACTCGGACGGTTTTGGCTTTGAGGGTTGTTGCCAGGCCTCGTAAAGAAAAGCGCGTCCGCGCTATTTGGTTTTCAACGACCGGCAACACATCGCGCCGCAAGAGAAAAGGAAATCCAACCCTGCTCCCTCCGCGAACAAACAAAGCGCATCGGTCTGGTCTGAAAGCTCCGAGCACTCGTTGTAAGAGCCCGGGTGAAACAAAAGGCATATCGCAAGCGAGAAACAGCACCGATTCGCAGCAGGTGGTTTTCAGCGCCGTGTAAATGCCGCCGAGTGGACCGCAGCGCGGTTTGAGGTCGCGACGGATAACGCGCACGGGCAGGTTGAGTTGCTTTGCTGTGGCGCGGACCACGCCCAGCATCGTCCGCTGATCCAAAAGTAAATGAGACTTGTCGCGTCCCATGCGAGTGCTAAGGCCACCGGCCAAAATACAAACCTCACAGGTGAACGGCAAACTGGCCGGCCGAATTCTCGTGATACGTACGGTCATCTTTCTGCGGTCTCACTCGCTTTGTTTGCCGCTGTGCCCCTTGAAACCAGCGAGCATGACGGCGATGGCGTCAAGTTCAGCGCGGGCCGGATTGTTGAGATCACTGCTGCGATAACGGTTTAACATGAGTGAATAAGTCAAATGCTCCCCGCTGGCGGTCGTGACATAACCGGATAACGAATCAGCCCACCGCAGAGATCCCGTCTTGGCACGCACGTTGCCGGCCGCAGGGGTGTCCCGCATGCGGTTCCGGAGTGTTCCATCGACTCCGGCAATTGGGAGCGCGGTGCGATAAACGTCCGCCCACTTGTGCCGGCTCATAAATTGAAGCAGCGCGACGGTAGCGTTGGGCGTGGTCAGATTGTTGCGTGACAAACCCGAACCCTCTTCGAGCTGTACGTCCCCACTTTTGATGCCGGTCTTTGCAAGGAAGCTTCCGAGCGCTTTGATGCCTGCTTCTTCGGAAATTTGCGCCAGCGATGAACTCGCGGTCTGTGAGGTCACTCCAACGTGGGCGAGTAACAGGTCTGTGTAAAGGTTCTGCGATGATTTTTGAATTTCGATAACGATGTCGCGCAAGGGTGGCGATTCGACCGAACCAAGTTCCGTCCACTTATGGAAATCCAGCGGATCAACCTTGCGATCCAGCCAATTTACGGTGCGCGTCCGCCCTGTGACTTTGATCCCACTCCGCGCCAGTGCTTCCTTAAACAGCGAGACAAACAAGCCGGCCGGATTGTGCACAGTGACGTCTTCCTGGTAGCCTGCGTCATCAATTGGCATCTGGCCGGAGACGTAGGCCACATTCTCGCCGATCGGCCGGTAGATCG
>CAZYYS010000266.1:0-8064 GCA_964651015.1 uncultured Verrucomicrobiota bacterium | reverse complement strand
GGTAGACCACCGGGTTGATAGGTTAGGCGTGTAAGCGTCGTGAGGCGTTCAGCGGACTAATACTAATCGGTCGTGCGGCTTGATCGCTTTTTCCCCTCACAAGGAAATGCGATTTTAACTCGCGAATACAAATTAGCTTCAATAGTTTCTATGTGTAGTTTTCAGAGAACACCGAATCTATTCGGAAATGCTCTTTTGAAATTTGCGCCGTCAGAGAACAACTGACCCACAGGCGAACGAAGCTCGCGGTGGCCGTGCGCTAAGACTTTTGGTGACCATAAAGCTGCGGCCCGACCCGATCCCATCCCGAACTCGGCCGTCAAACGCAGTCTTGCCGATGGTAGTGGTTGTATAGCTTCCGCGAGAGTAGGTTGTCGCCAGATCTTTCCGAGCCGAAGTCTTTGACTTCGGCTCTTTTGTTTTCGGTCAAGACACAAACTGCGATTCCAATTGCCACCGACCAGCGCTTGCGCCACCATCTCCGGCGATCAAGACTGACTATGGCGTACCAAGAAAAGCAACTTCAGGAAATCTCCAAGAAATTTCAAATCTACGGCGAGATTCTTCATGCCGAAACATTCAAGATCGGACACATCAATGAAACCTATTCCGCCACCTATGATCAAGGCGGTATGCGTGTCCGCTACATTCACCAGAAAATCAACAAGGGCGTCTTCAAAAATCCGCCGGCCGTGATGAAAAATGTCATGCGCGTCACCACGCACATCCGGCGCAAACTTGAAGCCCAAAACGCGCGCGACATTACCCGTCGTTCCTTGATTGTCATTCCGACGCGCGATGGCCGATCCCATTATTGCAACAGCGATGGCGAGTACTGGCGCACCTTCGTTTTTGTTGAAGGCGTTCAGACCTTCGAGGCTGTGCAATCGCCCGATCAGGCCTTCCAAGCCGGGCGCGCGTTCGGCGAATTCCAGAGCCTGCTGGTGGACCTACCCGGCGAACGGTTGCACGAAACCATTCCGAACTTTCACAATACTCGAAAGCGCTTCGCTGCCTTGGAACAGGCCATTCAGAAAGATCACTACAACCGCGCCAAGGACGCCAAAGCCGAGATCGCCTTTGCCACCAAGCGCGAACCAATCGTGGATATCATCCTCGACGCGATGGCAAAGAAAAAAATCCCGGAACGCATTACACACAACGACACGAAATTCAACAACGTCATGCTCGACACGTTGACCGGCGATGCTAAATGCGTTGTGGACCTTGACACCGTGATGCCCGGCTGCGCGCTTTACGATTTCGGCGATATGGTTCGCACCACCACCAGCCCGACGCTTGAAGACGAGCGTGATCTCTCCAAAGTCAGCATGAACATGTCGACCTTCAAGCGGCTTGCCCAAGGCTACCTTTCTACTGCCGGCGGGTTTCTGACGCGCGCCGAGAAATCTCATCTTGCGTTCGCCGGTAAATTGATCACCTTCGAAATCGGCATTCGTTTCCTGACCGACTTTCTCAGCGGCGACACCTACTTCCGCATTCACCGCCCCGCTCACAACCTCGACCGCTGCCGCACACAATTCAAACTGGTCGAAACCATCGAACGTCAGGAAAGAGAAATGCAAAAATTCGTGGACCGCTTGTAGTCTCGATTTGAAATGCGTCAGGGCTGCAGCGGTTTCTCAAATTTCCCCTTCAGCCGTTCGTAAAGCAGCCTTTGATCGTCTTCGCCCAGATCGCGAAGATGCTCGTTGACCAATTCGTTCGCACGGAAAACTTCCGAACGTTTGACGGCGGCCTCGAACTCCTCCTCGGTTTTCCAATACGATGTCCCGGCGTCAAACATCGCCCACGGCTTCGGTCGCATGTTGCCATCTTTCTTCCGATATTTGACCCCATCCACCAGGGTCGATTTGCCAACGAGCCGCCACGTGCGATCAAAGAACACACGTTCGGCTTTGATGATCCTGGCAGAGTCATTGTATGCAACCCACAACGTGAAGGAATCTGTGAACAGCCTCTTGCGCGTTGGATGTTCGTTAAACGTCCCCATGTCATTTTCTGGGTTGGTTGAGCGCCGCGCCGCCTTGATGGATATCTCAATTTGATTTGTCCCACATACAATTGCAAGGTCGGCAAGCCGGTTCTTCTCGCGTCCGGTTTTGCCACGATCGAGATTTCTTTCCGTCAGCCCGGCGATGTGCCTTGGCAGGATTTCACACAGCGCATCAATCGCCGCATCTTCGAACTGTCGCCAGACTGTTGTGTAACTTCCCTTCACCACATTTGTCTTCAACATTGCCGCGACTTCGGTCGCGATGGTCTGTTTGTTCGAGTCCAGTTGGGCCGCAACCTCGCGCGCGCTGGGCACGTCGGCGCCTCTCAGCACGCTGACGAAAGCGAATAGCAGGACGGCGAGCAAGCCTGCTTGGGCACAACAACGGTGGGCAGATCCCACGCCCTCGACGGGAAAACAAGGGGGTGAGGGAGAACACCTCGCCATGCTCACAATTACACGCAGGTTCCCGGCGAAATTCATCCCGTTTCAACCTCTCCCGATGGCAGCCGTAACGGCGTATCGATCGGCTGCACCTCCGCCAGTTCCTTGCCGGCTGCGCCCCCACCAAGTTCAGTGAGACGTTCTCCCGCAGGCTGGATGCGGGATTGATAACTTGCTGAAGCTTTGTTGAATGCCTCGCTTGCTTTCGCGAGGCCATCACCGATCCTGGCAAAATGCTCGGTGAAAACGGTCACTCGCGTGAATAACTCGCGTGCCGCTTCGGCGATTTTTTGCGCGTTCTCGGTTTGGGCGTGCTGCTGCCAACTCACACTCACCGACCTCAGCAACGCAATCAGCGAGGCCGGAGTCGCGAGCAATATCCGCCTGTTCGCCGCCCACACGATCAAGCCGTGATCCCCCTCCAACGCCGCGCTGAACAGCGATTCCGCTGGCACAAACAACACGACGTGATCCAGCGCATTTGGAAACTGCGCGGGATAATCGCGGTCCGCCAGTGTCCTGATGGTGGCTTTGAGTTTGCCCGCGTGCGCTGCGAGTGCTTCGGCTCGTTTCGTCGTGTTAGCGTCGTCAAGCGCGCTGAGGAAATCCAGCTCCGGGACCTTCGCGTCCACTATGATAACGCGGTCACCGGGCAGGTGGACGATGAGATCGGGCCGCTTATCCGCGTCGTCACTCGGCTCTTGCTCCACAAAGTCACAGTGCGCGCTCATGCCTGCCGCCTCCACCACGCGACGTAACGTTTCCTCCCCCCAACGCCCGCGCGCCTGATTCGAGCGCAGTACCATCCGGAATTGTTGTGTCTCGTTGGCCAGTGACTGGCTTTGCTGTGCCAGTGTTTCGAGATGTTTCTTCACCTCGCCGAGGGCGCTGGATTGTATCGTTTCACTCTGCTGCAAACGCTTCTGATACGTCTCCAACTGCTGCTTGAGCGGTTCGACTAACACCTTGATGGACTCCTGTCGTTTCTCGAGGTCACCCTTGGCGGTTTCCTGAAGTTTGCCGAAGCTTTGTTCCGCCAGCCGCAGGAATTCCGGAGCGCTCTGCTTCAATGCCTCCGCGCTCAAAGCCCGGAACGCGTCGCGCAAATCGTTCAACGCCTTTTCCTGCGCGGCTTTTGCTTCGGTCATGGCTCGCTCGTGCAACGCGCGCTGTTCGGACAGAAGTTTTTCCGCGCTCACATGGTTTGCCTGCGCCGTGGCAAGTGAGGTTTTGATCTGAACGACTTCGTTCCGCGTCTGGCTCAATTCGGCCTCCCGTTGGTTGAGTTGCTGGCGCAATTCGCCTTCCAGCCGGTTATCTGCCGGCACGGCGCGACGCGAGCCGAGCAGCCAGCCGATGAGCAGACCCAGCAAGCCGCCCACGATTACCGCGATGAACAATTGAATTCCGACAGGCATCCGATTTTGGGGGGACGCGTTCCGCCGCGTCTCCATCTGACTTCATAATGTTCGGGACGTGGTGGAATACGTCCCTCCCGCATTCAAAAATGGGCTACAACTTCAATCTCTACGTTGGCGCCTTTGGGCAGCGCGGCGACTTGCACGGTGGAGCGCGCCGGAAAATCGCTCGTGAAATACTTCGCATACACCTCGTTCATCCCCGCAAAATCCCCGAGGTTGGTCATGAACACCGTGCTCTTGACCACGTTGGCAAACGTCAGCTTTTGGTCATCAAGAATCGCCTTCACGTTTTGCAGTACGCGCTCGGTTTGAACTTTGATGTCGCCCGCAACGAGATTGCCTGTGGCTGGATCGAGTGGGATTTGTCCCGCGCAGAAAAGCAGATCGCCGACGCGCACGGCGTGATTGTACGGGCCGACCGCCGGAGCGGATTTCGCCGGTTTGATGATGGTTTTCGTTGCCATGATTTGTGGCATGAAGTCTTGCGCTTTTGGCAACACCGGTCAAGGAGAGCAATCAGAACGCATGGGTGATGAACAAGGAAGATGAAGCAAGTGGAAAATAATCGGCTGGGGCTTCTCAAGGAATAGGAAGTCATCAGCCTGTTCTTGTTAGCACCCGGCTTGAGCGTTTGAGCTGGGTGGGTTCGTCAAACCAAGCTCCACTAACCACTTGAGCGGTTTCCACCGGCGAAACCAAACTGCGGAACCGGTTTTGGTGTTCTGTTCGCCCAAGCCACCCGGCTCAAAGCCGGGTGCCAATGAAATAGCTGCCAATGCGGGCAATCCCGTCATATCTCGCTGGCTCAGGAATTGGGATGCACTCGAATTCCGACACCCCTCAACTTGCGCTTGACCACATCGGGAAAGGTTATTAGGCTTCTTGAAGTGAAATTAACAGCGCTGCAAAATGTGGTTACGGTCGTCGTCGTAGTTGACGACGCCGTCGGTATTTGTCGCGCTTAAGGAACATTTCGACAAAAACCCACGGCTGAAATCAGTCGTGGGTTTTTTTATTTGCCTTCGACACCAGCCAAAACTTAGAAAGGTAATGATTGAGACTAAGAGGAAGATTAGGATGATGCCCGCGGCTGCGTCCGCGCCGCGGCGATCAGTCCCGATCGTTAATCATAATCTTGATCTTTTGTTTATGAGCAAAACAACTGCGATCGCTGAAAAGAAAAAAACTATCACTCGTCCACGCGCCGAAGTCGGCCCACCAATGTTGGGAAGTGAAATCCTAGTGGCTGCGTTGGAACGCGAAGGTGTCGATACGATTTTCGCCTATCCCGGCGGCGCCAGCATGGAATTTCATCAGGCGCTGACCAAGTCCAAGAAAATCCGTACGATTCTCCCGCGTCACGAGCAAGGTGGCGCGTTTGCGGCGGAGGGTTACGCCCGCGCAACGGGCCGGGCGGGCGTTTGCATGGCCACCAGCGGTCCCGGCGCCACAAACCTTGTCACGGGCATCGCCGACGCCTTCATGGATTCGATTCCCCTGGTGGCCATCACTGGGCAGGTGCCGCAGGCGATGATCGGTAAGGGCGGTTTTCAGGAAACAGATTTCTTTGGCATGACGTTGCCGATTGTGAAGCACAGTTACCTTGTGACCGATGTGAACGACATTCCGCGCGTCATCAAGGAAGCGTTTTACATCGCGCAAACAGGCCGCCCCGGGCCGGTTGTTGTGGATGTGCCCAAGAACGTGCAACAGGCCAAGGCACAACCGGTTTTTCCGCGCGAAGTCCACATTCGCGGTTACGACCCAATGAAAGAAGCGGATGACCTCGCGTTGAACGAGATCATTGGGCTGATCGAGAAGGCGGAGCGACCGGTGCTGTACTGCGGAGGCGGCATCATTAGTGGCAACGCGAGCGAGGAGTTGCGCCAGTTCGCCGAAGCGACGCAGATTCCGGTGACGACGACAATCATGGGCTGCGGTGCGTTTCCAGAAACACACCCGCTTTCGTTACGCTGGTTGGGTATGCACGGAACAGCGTATGCGAATTGGGCGGTGAGCGGGGAATTCAAGCATCGCGACAAGGTGGCCGACCCGATGGTCAAAATCAAAGATGGCGCGGATTTGCTGCTGGCTTTTGGGGTGCGCTTTGATGACCGCGTCACGGGCAAGGTCGATAAGTTTTGTGAGACAGGCACGATCGTGCACATTGACATCGATACTTCCGAGCACAACAAGAATCGCAAAGTGCAACTGGCGATTGAAAGTGATATCAAATACGCGCTGGGCCGTCTGGTGGAAATGGTCAGGAAGCGGTCAATTCAAAAGAAATTCACGGCTTGGCAGCAACAAATTGCCGAATGGAAACAACGCGCGCCGTTCCAGTACCGCGTGACCGAGGAAGTGATGAAGTCGCAACACATGCGCGATCATCTCGAAGGCAAAGCCAACGAAGTGATCCTGCCGCAGATGGTGATCGAGATGTTGTATGAGATGACTAACGGCGAGGCCATTCTTACCACGGGCGTTGGCCAACATCAGATGTGGGCCGGGCAGTATTACAAATACAAATTCCCTCGCCAATTTCTGACAAGCGCCGGGCTGGGAGCGATGGGCTACGGCTATCCGGCTGCGTTAGGGGCAAAGGTGGCATGTCCAGACCGGCAGGTCATTGACATCGACGGCGACGGGTCGTTTCTGATGAACATTCAGGAACTGGCCACCGCGCACATCGAAAAAATTGCCGCGAAGGCGCTCATCCTGAACAACCAGCATCTTGGCATGGTGGTGCAATGGGAGGATCGTTTTTACGCCGGCAATCGCGGCCACACTTATTTAGGCGATCCGGAGAATATGAAGAAAATTTATCCGGATTACATCGCCATGGCTAAAAGTTTCAACGTGCCTGCTGAACGGGTGATGTTCAAAAGAGACCTGCGCGCCGCGCTGCAACGGATGCTCGATTCGGACCAACCCTATGTACTAGATGTCATCACGCCATACACCGAGCATGTGCTGCCGTTCATTCCCGCTGGCAAAACTGTGGCGGACATGATCTGGAAACCGTAGTCGAATCGTCGTCAGGTTATTGAACCAAAGGCAAAGGCTTGCTGCGCGGCTCTTTTCTGTTACGCTGCGAAGTAATGCGAAGACTTTTTCTTTGGTTGGGGCTGGCGGTTATCGGTTGGCCCATTTCTGCCGCAGAGCGCAAATTTGATTTCAACGAACTGGCTTTGAACCGTCCACCGCCCGGTTTTCGCAGCACCGTGGCCGGTGAGGGCAAACCCGGGGATTGGAAGGTCATTCAGGACGAAGTTCCACCGTTACTGCCGCCATTGACTCCACAAGCTCCGGTAGTTACCAAACGGGCGGTGCTGGCCCAAACGGCCCAAGACACTACCGACGAGCACTTCCCCATGCTGATCTTCGACGGGGAAATGTACGGGGATTTTACGTTGACGACCCGTTTTAAGACAGTTGACGGGAAGGTTGAACAGATGGCAGGCGTCGCGTTTCGCATTCAAGATGAAAAGAATTTCTACGTGGTGCGAGCCAGTTCGCTCGGCAGCACGTTTCGCTTTTACAAAGTTGTAAGCGGCGAACGCAGCAAACCAATCGGGCCGAACGTGGAGATACCAAAGGGTGTCTGGCACGAGTTGACCGTGGAATGCAAAGGGAACCAAATCCGGTGTCTGCTCAACGGTAAGGAACTGATTCCAACAATGACGGACAATTCGTTCGGTAGTGGCAAAATCGGATTCTGGACAAAGTCGGATTCCGTGAGTTACTTCACTGATACGAAAGTGACCTACACGCCGCGGGAATCATTTGCGCAAGTGCTGGTTCGCGAAGCGCTCAAAACATATCCCCGAGTGCTGGGTCTTGAAATTTACGCCCCGTCGGGCACGCCGCCAGAATTGCGTCTTATTGCCAGTAAGGACGAGAAGGCCGTCGGTCAGCCAGGTGGCAAGACCGAGCGGGATGTCATTGATCGGGCCATCATTTATTATGGCAAGGAGAAGGAGTCTTGCTCCGTCGTCGTGCCCTTGCGGGATCACAACGGGGAAACCATGGCGGCGGCACGCGTGACATTGAAATCGTTTCCGGGTCAAACGGAAGAAAACGCCATTGCCCGGGCCATGCCCATCGTCAAGCAGATACAGGCCAAGCTCACTTCGGGCAAAGAATTGACCCAATAACCGCCCGTCTTCCCAGCCAGCAAGC
>CAZYYS010000265.1:0-8069 GCA_964651015.1 uncultured Verrucomicrobiota bacterium | reverse complement strand
GGCCACTCGAAGCAATCTCGCGGGGAGGAGCGACCCTAGCAGGCTGACGATTCAAAATTGTCAGAAAGCCGGGTTCTACTTCATCGCGTGGCGCATCGTAAGCGCCGCTGCGCAGAATATGCGTTTTCGGCGCCTCGCTCCCGATGTCGATCATCGCCGCGGTAACGGGCATTTCACCGGGGTAAAGGTCTTTGAACCGATCAAGCTCGGCTTTGAGTTCGTCCCAATGCTTGCGATTGCCGCCTTTGATCTTGTCGATCACGTGAGATGTCGCGCCGACGAACTCGCGCGAGTCAGGATCAAGATATTGCTTTGCCTTCCAAGCCATCTGGCGCTCGAAGGGATTCCGCTCACCTTCCGGCTTGTTGAGGATGGCGCGAATCTCGGTGGGATACTTGTCAAAGTATTCCTTGATCAACTTCTCGCGGTGCGGCGCTTCGAGGGCGTCCATTTCCTCCCGGATGGTGCGCGTTTTCTCCTTCCACAACGCGAGTCGTTCATCGTAACGACGGCGTTCTTCTGATGAAACCAGTGGAGTCTTGTCTGCCGCGGCAGTGTTGGCGAAGAACGCCTGCAAGCGGTAGTAGTCGGCTTGGAGAATCGGATCGGACTTGTGGTTGTGACAGCGGGCGCAGGCGTAGGTCAGCCCGGTGAACACCGCTCCGACGGTGTCCGTGATGTCATTCAAGATTTCCTGGCGGCGCTGCATCAGGACGCGCGCGTTGCTCTCGTCGGGGTAATGGCGATTGAACGCCGTGGCCGTGCGGGCGTCCAGATCGTCGGGCCAGAGTTCGTCGCCGGCGATTTGTTCCTTGATGAAGCGGTCGTAGGGCTTGTCGTCGTTGAAAGACTTGATGACGTAATCGCGATAGCGCCAGATGTCTGGGCGCACGGCGTCCTCCTTGAAACCGTCGCTCTCGGCGTAACGCGTGAGATCAAGCCAGTGGCGCGCCCACCGCTCGCCGTAACGCGGCGAGTCCAGCAACCGATCGACAACGCGCGCAAACGCCCCGGAAGATTTGTCTTTTAGAAACGCGTCCGCCTCGTCCGTCGTCGGAGGCAGGCCGGTCAGATCGAGTGTTGCGCGACGCAGCAACGTGATCTTGTCCGCCGACGGTGCTGGATTCAGTCCCATGGATTCCAGTTCGGCAAGAACAAAAGAATCGATTGGATTTCGGACCCATCGGCTGTTCTTAACCTTGGGTGGAATCGCGTGCGTGACCTTTTGAAATGCCCAATGTTGATGGTCTTCGGGCTTGAAAGTGTCTTTGACCGCCTCGCCACGCGCAGCGAGTGACAAGAACACGCAACTAGTTATCAACGAGATCGCGAGAAAAACTAGTGCGCGTTTTAACTTAGCCGTCTTCACAAGCAAAGCCCGGCTCTACTCGAACTGAACCGGATTAGGCTTAATATGACAAAAAGAGGCCTCCAAGTAAAACGCATTTTGACGGTTTTGATCGTGTGCGATTCCGAACTGCCGTTTAAAACAAGCTGTTTCATCGGCGTCGTCAACTCGAACTTCAACGTTGTTATTGAACGACTCCGCAATGCTGGTGAGGCCGATCAGTGCAGCAGCGGGAGCACCGGCGCGGAACAAGCTGGATTTGCGGCTTGAAGGGGAAGGGCGCTTCGCCCCGTGTCGTTGTCAATTGTTGACGCGGTCGCTGATTTTTTTAAGCTCAACCAGTTGGCCGCGCTTTATCGAGTTACCCTTGAGATAAATATTAATAAATGGCGAGAACCGTTTCGGGCCAGCGTCATCCCTTTTCAGCATGTTTACCAGCGGACCGATGTTGCGGATCTTGTTGTTCTCGAGCATCAAATAATAGAGACCGGTCAGGCCATCGAGGGGCGCCAAATCGGAAATCGAATTATTGCTCAGCGAGAGTGTAGTGAGACTGTTCAAGCCGCCAACCCCCTGGACGGTTTTGATCCGGTTGTTGTCAAGATACAGCGAGGCGAGCTTGGGGAACTTGACCACCGGGGAAATATCGCTGATCTGGTTGTAAGAAAGGTAGAGCGAGGCCAGGTTAGTGAGCCCTATCAATGGCCGCAAATCCTTCACACGGTTATGCGAGAGTTCGATGTATTGCAGAGCGATGATCCCGCTCAATGGGGAAATATTTTCGATCTGGTTGTCGGCAAGATTCAGATATTGAATCTTGCTCAATGACTTGATCGGCTGCAGGTCGGTGATTTTATTTTTCGCCAGATCGAGCGAGGCGAGGTTCTGGCATTTTTCCAATCCCGTCAGGTTCGTGATGCTCAAACCGTTGCCCTGAATCGTGGAGAGATTGACAAGGTCGGCTTCAACCAGCGGCTTGTCGTTGTCCCGTTTCTCAAAGACAAATTTGCGCACAGCTTTTTCCAGGTTCTTGTCGGGAAAGATGACGGCAGGCGCATCCTCAGATCGAGCATTTGAGGCCGCGCAGATTACGACGGTGGCGATAGAGGTTTGAACAAGTATTCCAAGCATTTTTTTCATAGCCAGTTTCATGTTCGTGAGACAAGGTTTTTACTTCTGTTGTATTTTGAGCAACTGTCTATAAAATTATTCAAAAAATTGCAAATGACAAAACTGGAAAGTCATATCGAACTCCACCACACGGCCGCCAGTTTGGTTGAACACATCTTCCGATGCAACCAATCAAAATACTTTTGATCGAAGACGACCCGGAATTCGCCCGCCAGATTCGAGAAATGATCAGGCAAGCCGACGGCGCGACGTTCAGCGTGGAACTAGTCGCCCGCTTTGAAGATGGGTTGGCCCGAATTAAGACTGGTGGTGCCGACCTGGTTCTTCTCGATTTATCCCTGCCCGACGGCGCTGGCCTGACCAACGTCCAACTCGCGCAGGCGGAATGCCCGCATGTGCCAGTCATCGTGCTTGGTAACTCCGACGAAGAGGCGGTGGCCGTTGAAGCCGTGCATGAAGGCGCTCAGGATTATCTGGTGAAGGGCCAGTTGAATCCACAGCACCTCTCTCGCACCATTCGATACGCCATTGAACGAGAACGGGCGGAAGCGGCCCTTGCGGCCGCGGAGGAAAAATATCGATCCATCTTTGAACACATAGTGGAAGGAATTTTTCAGACCAGTCCGGACGGCCGTTTTCTCAACGCCAATGCCGCCTTGGCACGCATCTACGGATACTCGTCGCCCGAGGAATTGATGACCACCGTGACCGATATCGGGCGCAAATTGTATGTCGAAGAAGGCCGGCGGGAGAAATTCATCCGATTGATGCAGGAGCATGATGTCGTCACCGACTTCGAGTCGCCCATTTATCGCAAAGATGGCAGCGTGATCTGGATCACCGAAAATGTGCGGGCGATCCGTGGCGCCGGGGGCAAACTGCTATACTACGAAGGCACGGTCCAAGACATCACGCAACGCAAGCAGGCCGAGGAAAATCTCCGCAACTCGGAAGCCTTGTACCACTCGCTGGTGGAAAATCTGCCGCAGAATATTTTTCGAAAGGATTTGCAGGAACGTTTTACTTTCGCCAACCAACAATTCTGTCGCACGTTGGGCAAGCGTCTTGATGAAATCATCGGCAAGACCGATTTTGACTTCTTCCCCGCCGAGTTGGCGCGCAAGTACCAGGAGGATGACCGCCGAGTCGTGGAAACCGGCAAGCTCATTGAAACGGTGGAGGAAAACCAGCCGCCCGACGGCAAGAAGATTTACGTCCAAGTCGTCAAAACGCCGCTCTACGATGCGCAGGGCCGGATCATCGGCACTCAGTGCATTTTTTGGGACATCACCGAGCGAAAACAGGCGGAGGAAAAAATTCAACAGGCCAACGCTGAACTGGCCCGGAGCCAGGAGGCGTTGCGCCTGAAAAATGAACAGATGGAGGCGAACTTGAAGGTCGCGCGCGAAATCCAACTCAACATGCTGCCTCAGCAGTATCCCACGTTTCCCAGCACCGCCAAGCCGTCCGCCAGCGCCTTGCGTTTTTGTCACCGTTATCACCCGACCGGCGACGTCGGCGGCGATTTCTTCAACGTATTGGCATTATCCGACACGGAAGCGGGCGTCTTTATTTGTGACGTGATGGGGCACGGACCAAGCTCGGCACTGGTGACTGCCATGATTCGCGCTTTGGTGGAGGACGTAAAGCCGGAAGCTTGGATGCCGGGCAAAATGCTCTCCAAACTCAATCACGACCTTTGTGCAATTTTGAAAAATACCGGCTCGCCGATGTTGACCACTGCGTTCTATCTCGTCGCCGATCTGACCAAAGGCGAAATACGTTATGCCAACGCGGGGCACCCCAAGCCCTTGCTGGTTCAACGCGAGCGGGGCAATGTGGCGCCGATTGAGCAGTCGGAAGGCAAGTGTGGCCCCGCACTTGGCTTGTTTGACCAGTCGATTTATTCGACATCGCAATGCGCTTTGTCCCCCGGGGATCTCGTCATGCTGTTTACTGATGGCTTGTACGAGGTGGAGGGAGCTGACCATGAACTTTATAACCTCCCGATGTTGACGGCGGCCGTACGAAAGCGGCTGAAACTTCCTGCGGCTGACATCTTCGATGAACTGTTGGCTGAAATTCGTCAATTCGCGCTCGGTCAGAATTTCAATGACGACGTCTGCCTTGTCGGGATGGAAGTCGCCGACCGCAAACCGGCTGGCCGTTGATTCAAGGTGCTTGCCGGCCGGTCGGCGCCAAGCTGGTTTTTTCTCGTGAACCGAACCCATCCTTGCCCATTTTGTTTGCATCCGGGATGGCGATGTTTCCTTCTGCCTTAGCTAGCCTTTATGTCGCACTGACTGTGAACGATTTCGCGTCTCGCCCTGAGGCAAGCCCTGTCCAGTTTACAGGCAACATCCAGACTTAACGCGGCAGCGCCGCAATGATCGCTTCGTAGCTGCCTCTCGCATTCGCCAGTTGCTTCTTAACGACGAAAGACCAACGATGTGGTGGCCCAACAAATGCTATTTTGCCGGGGAGCGTTGTGAGAATTCGTACAAAGGACACATCTTCCAAGGGGACACAAGGTTTCACCGTTGCGGAAATCGTTGTTTCCTTGCTCACCATTGCCATTGGTGCGGCTGGGTTGATGACTTGCTTTGGTTTCAGTCTCAGGGTGATGGCGCATGCCAGGGATAACCAACGCGCCACCCAAATCATGTTGGAGAAGGCCGAAACGATCCGGCTGTACAGTTGGGACCAGGTAAACTCAAATGGCTTCATCCCGTCCACATTCACCGCCACTTATGATGGAATTCCGGTTACGAATGGTTCGTATAACGGCACAATTTATACCGGAACGCTAGCGATCGCCGCTTTCCCATTCAACACCAGTTATAAGACCAACATGCGGCAGTTGACCGTAACGCTGCAGTGGAACACTCACAAGGTGACAAGGACCCGAAGCCTGACCACCTACATCTCAAAGGACGGGTTGCAGAATTATGTTTATTAAGCTCCAGCGAAAACACCGGCGGGGTTATACGCTGATGGAAACTCTGGTCGCGACCGGTTTGTTCGGAATTTCCGGACTTGCGATAGCCTCCATTTACCTGTTCAGCCTGAAATGTTTTGCCTCTCTGGTTAATTACGCTGATCTCGACAAGATCAACCGTACCGCCATGGATTCCCTCAGCTACGAGATTCGCCAGGCCAGGTACGTTTCAAGCGCGACGCCCAATTCGATCTCGATCATAAATGGAAATGGCGTCGGAGTTTCGTACATATTCAATACTCTCAACGGGAAACTCGTCCGCACGGCCAGTGACGGAAGCTCCAAGGTTTTGCTTTCAGACTGCAAGCTGCTTGCGTTCAGTCTTTATCAACGCGATCCAATCAACGGCACCTACGATATTTATCCCGCCGCGACGAACAATTTTTCGCAATCAGTCAAAGCTATAAGCCTCACATGGAAGGCTTCCCGAACCATGCTCGGAGGCATTGTCACCAGTGAGAACATCCAGACCGCCCGAGTCATCATTCGTAAGCAGAAAATATGAAAACAAAACTGAGTTATTTTGCAAACCAAGCCGCGAGCGCCTTGATGGTCACGCTGTTCATCATGACCCTGCTGGCCATCAGCATCGGTGGATATTTGACCTATGTGCAACAACAGACCTTGCTGGGTGCGCGATCCCAATCATGGAACCTGGCTCTGGGTCTTGCCGAGGCGGGAATAGAAGAGGGGCTACAGCACCTTAATCAGAACCACGCGAACCTGCTCACTGACGATTGGTCTGCCAGCGGGAATACTTACTATCGATACCGATCATTCACCAACGGCAACATGTTTCTGATTTCCATTGAAAACGCCAACCCAAACGCACCCAGGGTCACTTGTTGGGCTTGGGCCACGCCCCCCACGTTTGCTCAAAATGCTCCACCGGCCTTTTTCGCCACCGTAGGGTCGGATTCATACAATCAAAGTCGGTGGGTCAGGCGAGCAGTGCGCGTTGAAACTTCGCGAGGCAGCCTGTTACTGGCCGCAATGGTGGCCAAGCACCAGATCGACTTGAAAGGCAACGGCATCCTGACTGACAGCTTCGACTCCGCGGATTCAGCGAAGAGTACGAATGGCTTGTATGACCCAGCAAAGGCTGGCGACAAAGGCGACGTCGCCTCAAACGATGGCATTATTAGCACTGTGTCCGTTCAAAATGCCAACATCTACGGGCACGTTTACACCGGCCCGGGCGGCACCGCTACCGTTGGCGATAACGGTGCGGTTGGTTCGCATGCCTGGCAGGATGCCGGCAATACGGGTTTCCAACCGGGTTGGGTGATGGACAACGCCAACTTCACCTTCCCTGATACCAAACTGCCCTATACCGCTGGCACCGCGCCGATATCGGGCGACGTCGTCACCATTTCGAGCATCAGTACCAACAGTTCCACATACACAACCAGCACTTATCCAACTCCACCGGCGCTGGGTTTCTTAGGGCCCATTACCACCAACTCGAGCACGGTCAGCACGAGTATTTTGCCAAGTCCAATTCCTCCAGGGCTTATCACCAATACGACCTATGTCACTTCCACTACAAAGCCGAGCCCCGTACCGCCGGGATTAACCACCAACTTCACGACTACGAGCACTAGCTCAAAAATCTACCCTGCCCCCGGGACGTACGTTGGGAGCGTCACCACCAACATCGTCACGTCTGGGCCAAAAGAAGGCCGTGGCACTTGGTACATCTACAACCTGATAACTGGCATTACCGGGTACACGTATCCGGTGAGGACATATCAGTACGTTGCCTATACTTACACATACACCGTTTACCTCACCACCCCGATCTTCGTGACAAATCACTACGATAACGTCATCCAGAATGGCGATTATTACGCAACCTCGCTTTCGGGTAAAACGATTATCACCGGCAAAGCTCGGCTCGTGTTGGCGAACGGGCTCCAAATGAGTGGTAACGATGAGATCACCGTTGCCCAAGGCGGCAGTATCAAGATTTATTCTGCTGGAACGAGTGTCACGGTCGGTGGCAACGGAGTGATGAACGAGAGCGGTTTCGCTGGCAACTTCATTGTTTACTGTACTCCCAGTGTCACGTCGTTTACCTTCAACGGAAATGGCGAATTCACCGGCGTCCTTGTTGCCCCCAACGCAGACATGACCATGAACGGTGGCGGTAATGCCGTCGAAGATTTCATCGGATGTCTGATGGTCAATTCCGTTAGAATGAACGGCCACTTTAAGTTTCACTACGATGAAGCTCTTGGCCGGATGGGTGGAGACGGAAGATTTCTCATCACCAGTTGGAACGAGCTCTGATCAGACGCGACCGTTCGTCCAGGACAGAAATTGCTGGTGCTGCTTGTCGCCACAAGAAGCAAGGGGCGAACGCGAGTTTTTCTTGGCCTCAAAGCCTGGGCCTCGCTTGAAAGTACCTTCGACCTGACCAGGCAAAATGCCTGGAGCGCGGGAAAAACACGCGAAAGGTGACTGAACTACGAGGAACATCCCCCACCGAAACCTCTCGCTTCTTTCGGTTAGACGCAGCTTGTAAGCCGGCAACGGGTGCGGTCGGCTCAGAGGTGGCCCCGCCATCACAAATTTGAACGAAACCAAACT
>CAZYYS010000264.1:0-8104 GCA_964651015.1 uncultured Verrucomicrobiota bacterium | reverse complement strand
TTTTGGTATGGCGTTCATCCCACTGAGGCGTTGTTCACGATCATGGGTGCCGGTTGTGAATCCGTGGTCCGCACTTCAACGCCGGACACTGATGTCGTTACTGGCGTCTGGTCGGGCGGGCGGGTCGGGACATTGCTCGGACTGCGCAATGCCAGCACGCCGCATAAAGTAATTGTTTTCGGCAGCAAAGCGGTGGCCGAACAGAAGGGCAGTGGCGATTATTCGCCCTTGGTGCGGGAGATCATGAAATTCTTTCAAACCGGGATCGCGCCGGTATCAGCCGAAGAAACCTTGGAAATCTTCGCCTTCATGGAAGCTGCCGATGAAAGCAAACGGCAGGGCGGCCAGCCGGTGAAAATCAGCGACGTGATGAAAAAGCACGGTGGCTGAAATTATTTCTTGTAACGAAGTTCGCTAATCTGCGAGCAGGCGTTCAACCGATCGCAGTAGCCGCCTTCACTACCACAGCCATCGCTTTTGTTGGGCTGCTCGGCCTACCGAAGAATCGGTCCAATACAAGGCAACCACTACTACTTCCACCCGGTACTCCGACGCATGCTGCCATTGCTGCAACGCGCTATCCACAACGTTTTGCGCATCGCTTGCGATCCTTTTCCGTAAAGCCGGCAGGTCGTCGATGACTTGCTGTCCCAATCCGCTCAGGCTCTCCAGCAAACGGGAAGAAATCCGAGCCTCCAGCCGTCGCACGATCTGCTCTACGGTGTTGGGATCGTACAGAGTGACTTTTTGTGGATTCACAATTGCGGCCAGACCAATGTGGAGGTTTTGATAGGGGCTGGCGACTCCGCGTAGCGGAAGGGAAACCACCACCTCATCAAGGGTAATTTGACCGCGATCTCCGACTGCGTACGCCGAAGAGGTCGTTCCGCCGGTCTGCGGAGAAGTTACACAGCCGGAGAGAACAGCAATTCCAACCAAACACAAGATTGAGGTAATTTGCGTTTTCACAGATTTGATAGAGATGCGGTTCACGGTGTAATGACACTTAAACAAAACTTCACTCGCAGGCACAATGGTTTCCTCAGGAGCTCTCGATTTCGTGCACGTCGTGCAATACTCCCCGGGGAATGCAAACAACCAGAACCTTGAGATTGCCGCACGCGCGATGCTTTACTCCGCGCGGCACGTAGATGACCACACCCTCGCGCAATTCTAACTCGGAATCGTCCAGTTGCATCCGGCCTTGTCCTCCGATGATGTAGTAAATTTCATCAGTACGCTCGTGATAGTGCAACTTGGCATCGGTAATTTCCAGATGGTGCACCTCAGCCGCGGCACCGTCGCGTTCTTCGATGAGGGGGCGAATCATCCCGCAGGTTTCCACCCACGGCTTTACTTCGGCCGGGTCGCGGCGGATGAAATGCGCTGTAGAGTTCATGGCTTGATCTTGGGAGATGTTGTCGTGCGAGCGGTTCTTGTCAAGCGATGGATTCCTGCGCCATGCAAATCTTCGTCCAGTCGCGTTGCAACGCCGTTGGATCTTCACATTCGCTCACGAGCTATCCTTTGACGATAACCCGACTCACGGTAAACAGTGAGCGGATCAATCGCGGCACCGCGTCGGCGACGCACCTCGGCCAAAATAGGTGAGACATCGGTTTCATAGGCAACCTTAAGTGTTCGCTCTGCCATCACAACATCGTTTGCTTCTTGATAACAGGTTAGCGCCTGACGATCCACCAGCTGCGCTTTCGTAAAGGCTCGATGAATCTCAATGGCCGAGAGCATGGCGTCCTCGATCGGGTCTTTGAGGTTGTGCGACTGATCGATCATGTAGGCCGGATCAAAGCGCGGCCTCGAGTTCCTTACTTGCGGATCGCGAGCCGCGTCTACGAGTTCGTTGAAGATGAGAAAGAGCTGATACGGTTTGATCGAGCCGGCGGAGAGGTCGTCGTCCGCGTACTTGGAGTCGTTGAAGTGAAAACCGCCGAGGCGGTTCGCCGCGATCAGCCGTGCCACGACCATCTCGATGTTGCAGTTTGGCAGGTGATGACCGAGGTCCACCAGGCACAACGCTTGTGGTCCGAGCGCCTGTGCGATCATCAACGATGTGCCCCAGTCTTGAACCACGGTCGAGTAGAATGCCGGCTCAAACGGTTTGTGCTCCGTGAACAACCGCCAATCCCTTGGCAAGGCCGCGTAAATCATACGGAGCGAGTCAATGATGCGATCCAGCGCGTGGCGGAGATGTTGTTGACCGGGAAAGCTGCCCCCGTCGGCAAGCCATACGGTCAATGCCTTCGATCTGATCGCTTTTCCGATCTCGATGCACTCAAGATGATGTTCAACAGCCTGACGGCGGACAGCACGGTCGGTGTGCGAGAGTGAACCAAACTTATAGGAATGCTTTTGGCCCGGCTGATCTTGAAAAGTGTTGGAGTTGATTGCGTCGAAACCGAGGCCCAGCGCTTTTGCTTGCCGCTTGAGCGTCGGTGCATCAATCGGTTTGTCCCACGGGATGTGAAGTGAAATGCGTGGCGTGATACCGGTCAGATCATTCACGACCGCGGTGTCGAACATTTTTTCTCCTACATTCCTTGGTTCACCGGCAATAGGAAATCGCCCGAACCGAGTTCCACCTTGTGAAAATCCCCAAGATGGTAGGGCGACTTCAAACCGTGCAGATTCCACGACGATTTTCTTAATGTCGATTGCTCGCCGTGCGAGAATTCCACCTAATGTGGCAAAGTCGCGCCGGTGAGCGTTTTTGAGTGACTCATTGGATTTGGCGATTGGGTCGGAGAATATGTGTTGAGGATGCATTGAAATTGATATGAGGCCGGACGCAAACGCAGTCGTTAAACGGAATTGTAGCGTTTACGCAACCTAAACTTTTTCGATTGTTTGGCGGTTGTCCAAATTCCAAGACCCGCCGAAGCAAATGGCAGAAACGCCGTCACAATAGCTTGAATAACATAGGCACGCCCAAGTTCACTGACAATTGCTGGCCCAACGTAAGGATCGCGCAGTTCTTCAATAATGCCTAGCGCCCAGACCGTCGGTATTGGAAGCACAAGGAAAACAGTCCACCGCCGCCAATTGCAGCCAAAAACCCCGAGCACGGAGAAAAAGAGCGCCATGCCCCACAACACTGCGAGTGTCGGCTCTTTGTCCGATACCTCAGCGAACATTGGGGCTAGAGTAATCACCTGGTTAATCAAACAATCTTATTTGGAGTGCGCCATTTCAAATGCCGAAATCATACTTGTCGATGTTCTCTTTTGTGAACCGAATCGGCTCGGCCATGATAACAGTCCTGGGGTCTTGTTTGCTGGTGACGATTTTGCCATGACCGGGGACGTCCATTCCGTCACTCAGTTTCTGCCCGTCGATCATTAGTTTGGCCAGCCGCACGGTCAAAGCCCCCAACTCCCGCGGGTCCCACAAATAGAACGACTGCAATACACCGTCCTTGATGTAGGGCCGCATTTTCCCCGGTGTGGAATTACCGGTGATCGCGATCTTGCCGATCTTTCCGGCTCGCTTTACGGCCTCGGACGCGCCGGGTACGGAGTTGGAATCAAACGCAATGATACCTTTCAAGTTGGGGTAGGCGTTAAGCAATGTTTCGATCTTTTGCCTCGCGAAATTCTCGTCCTCCTTCGTGACTTCCGTCGCAACTAGTTTTAGTTTTGGATATTTCTCCTTGGCACGCGCTTCGGCATATCGCCGCCAGGTGTTCAGATTGGCGGCATCAAGACTGGCAATTGCAATCGCCCACTCGCCTTCCTCACCCATTTGCCGCGCCAGATCGTCCATGAGCGCTTCGCCGAGGACTTTTTCATCCACCTGGTTCACGAACAAATCGCGCCCGCTTTCCGGTGCATCGCTATCCCAGGTCAACACTTTGATGCCTTGGGCCTGGGCCTTTTCAACGAAACGCCGGATCGTTTTCGGCTGATTCGGCGCGATGCAAATGGCGTTTACTCCCTGGCGAATCCACGTGTCGATGAACTTGTTCTGCTCCGAACCGCTCGGCTCGGTTGGACCGTCGTAGATCAAGGTCACGCCCAGTTCGTCGGCTGCCTTGCTTGCGCCACGCTTGCTGGCGTCGAAATAATCGATGTTGATCAGCTTCGGCAACATGGCGATGACGAGTTTGCCGTCGGTCCTTTTCGGTTTGTTGCCGGCTGAGGACTGTTTGTCCGCCGTAGGTTGGTCACTACAACCAACGAACCCAACAGATACCGCGAGTGTGAGGATAAACAAAATCGGGCTGAACTTGGATCGCATGGAATCAGGTGTAATCGTGTTCATTTGAGGTTTCAATCCTATTTCCCCGTGGCCTCCGATTTATTATGTTCAACCCGAAATCGTGGTTCTGCATCTTTGGTAGTGCCTTAATTTGAATTTGATTCTTTCTCGGTTCTGCTATGTTTCTCGCCGAGGTGAGTTGGTGGGGGGGGTGTGAGGAGCGATTCGTTGCGGTCTTGGAAATCCCGCGAGTCACGTCACCTGAAACAGCGGTAAAGGTTTCAATCGTTCAGGATATAAGGTCGAAGAAATGAGCAAGCGACTTTTCCAATTCATAGCTGCGGTATTCTTCCTTATTGGCGTTGCAGTGTTTGTTACCAGCTTAGACCCACCAAAAGGTCCATCTGGTCTTAATGCCCTAAGTGGCTTAGGCGCTTTTATCGCATTCCTTGGTGTTCTAATTTTTGTTTGGACAGCTCAACGAAAGTCAAATTAAGGCACTATCGCATCTTTTTGTTTGCGTCTCGTCCAGTTCAAGAGAAAGCATTGAACAAAGTTTGTTTCGATTTGAATTATGTTCAAGAGATGTTTTCGTTGGTGGCTGAACGGTGTACTGGTCATGTCGCTGGTGGCTGCCGTTGCTGGTTGCCTACATACCAAGAAAGAGGAACGCAGGGATGTTACGCACCCGATCACCACTGTCCTTGGCAATCCCTGGACCAGCACGGTCTTCAATAATGCGCCTGCTAATTTTCAATTCGTCGTCGTGAGCGACCGGACGGGTGGTGTCCGACCTGGGGTATTCGAGGATGCAGTCAGGAAAATCAACGTGCTCCAGCCGGAGTTCGTGATGAGTGTTGGTGATTTGATCATGGGCAATACAGAAGACCGTGCCCTGATTGACACTCAATGGCAGGAATTCATCGGTTTCGTGCAGCAACTTGAGATGCCGTTCTATTTTGTTCCAGGCAATCACGACATCACGAACAAGATCATGGAGGAAGAGTGGATCAAGCGCTTCCGCCGGCTCTATTACCACTTCGTTTATCACGACGTGCTTTTTCTCTGTCTGGATTCAGAGGACCCACCGCCCAGCCACATCAGCCAGGCTCAACGCGATTACGTGGCCAAGGCACTGGCTGAGAACTCAAATGTGCGTTGGACGCTGGTTTTTCTGCACAAGCCGCTTTGGGATTATTTCGAGGAAACCGGCTGGTCGGCCATCGAATCGATGCTCAAGAACCGCCGCCACACGGTGATCGCCGGCCATCGCCACACCTACGCCAAATTCGAGCGCAACAATACGAGTTACATTGTTCTCGCTACAACCGGCGGCGGCAGCAAATTGCGCGGGCGCGCGTTCGGCGAATTCGACCAGGTCGCGTGGGTGACGATGACCGACAAAGGCCCGCGCATTGCCAATCTGATGCTGGACGGTATCTGGGACGAAAACATTCTGACCACGAAGATGGCCCAGACCATGCGCGACGCGCTTGCTGGAAAAGCCGTCAGTTCCACGCCGCTTTTCAAGGACGGCGAATTCCGGGGACGATCGACCTTTCCAGGTACCACTGCCAAATTCGAAGTGAGCAACCGCGCGAACATTCCAATGAAGTTTTACGCCCGGTTCCACTCGACTGATCAGGTGCACGTCAAGCCCGCCGAAGCGCGATTCGTTTTGGAACCCAATTCGTCGGAGGCCATCAGCGTACAATTTGAAGTCCGTTCGCCGATCAAAGTAACAGACCTCTCACCGTTGGCGGGTGACTGGACGATCACTTACGAATTCCCGGGCGTCCCTCCCGCTCACATCGATGGTCATTATCAGTGGTAACAATCTCATTGCCAACTGCCAAAAGTGAGTGTTAGCCGGGCCGTACGGCGCGTGGAATCGTTGCGCCATCCAATTTATCGGAATTAAGACCCCGGATAATAAAATCTTTAGAGGTTAGCCGCTTGGCAACAGCCCAAGCGGCCGCGACCAACGCGAAGTTCACGGACTAACGGGCGGCAAGGTTCTGCGTCACCACCAATAAAAATCGGAGCGTGGACGGTACGGGCTGGTCGTGTCGTTGTCGGGAACGTAGATGCTCCAAAGCGCCGGGTCATCCATTTCCTTCGGGAATACATAGAACTGCGCGTGGCCGTCACCGAAGAGCAAGTTATGACTCCGTTTGCCGCGGACGTTATGCCAGGCGCTGCGCTTGTCGTCCTTGAGGCGGTTACCGTGCCAGGGTGAATCTCCAGTGATGATCTTGTTGACCGGGCTGAGGGCGATTTCCGTTGATTTGATGGGTCTGATTGACAGGTCCGTCACGTCAGCAGTGACGTGCCGGACTCGAAATGTGTTTACACCAAACTGAGTCCGGTAACTGTTGCCGAAAGCGTCCCAACAGGATTTGTTCGTGTAGAAGTAATCACCCACGTCGGCGGGACAACGGAAGAGGTCAATGGCGGTGTATTTGTTCAACGGGCGATTGGTCGGCCACGCGCCTCCGCCATGATGATCGTCCACCTGGCCCCTCTGACCACCATCGGCGTTCCAACCGCGAGTGCGCGGGTCAATGACGTTGGAGTCATCGGCATACAGCATGAATGCCACGACAATCTGCCGCTCGTTGCTTTCGCATTAGGACAGGTGCGCCTTCGCCTTGGCGCGTGCCAAAGCTGGCAACAACAGGCCCGCGAGAATTGCGATAATGGCAATAACCACCAACAGTTCAATCAGCGTAAAGCCGTTGCGGTGTTGGATTCGTGGCATGGTCTGACCTTAGCAGGAGAGGCCGGCTCGAGCAAGCTGCTTTTCTGAGAATAGAGACGGGATTGGAGGCGCTGCTGGGGCCGTCCGTCTTGACGCCACTTTTCATATCAGCGCATTGTTTGGCATCGGAATTATATCAACCCAAATCTCTTGCGTCCTTTATCCTCCAGTCTAGGCGAATGCACGGATAAAAAATCCAATACGCCGTCTGCTCAACCAAATCACGCGTCGGATAAACAAAATACCAAGCTGGACATCCATAATTAGGTCGCGCGCTCGATGTGCTGTAAGCCCAATGGCGATAACCAAAAAATGACGCCAAGTATGTGCTAACCGTAATCGACAACCACAGAGCCAAAATCTCAATGTTATGTCTCATGGCGTCACAATGGCTAACATTAAGATTAAGACCTGTGCCGACAAAACCCTTTTCGCTTTGGTTGCGCTGCTGGGTCCGTCTGTCTTGACGCCACTTTTCATATCAGCGCATGGTTAGCCCTCTTCATCTAGTCTTTGAGTGACTTTAGAAAATCCTCCTGCTCCTTGGCAACTACCTGCCAATGTGGCCGGTCGTGGTCTTTGAGATACGCAACCGTCTTCAAAATCCTCCGCTTAAACTCAGGTCCGTCCACCAAATCTCCTCCCTCTGGATACGGGCCGCCCATCACAATATCGGGGGAAACCACCATCCAGCGATACGGAGAAAAAATCGTGTGCTCGGTGTCACCATGCCAACTGTAATGAGTCGGACGCTTCAGATACATCAAAACTAATTCATTGGGATCGTCCATCCTCAAGCCAGGAATGTATGCATACTGCTGAATGTCGTGACCGAAGAAGGGCTCTATCATCGCCAGCGAATTGCTCCCCATACCGTCGGCATTCGGATAAACACCGTTGGTGTGACCGGTCTCTAGCATCCACTGCTGAAACGCACCGTCAACGGCTCTGTGGCACAACGGGTGATTGCCAGAGCGAAGAGCAACGAGCGCTCCGACTGCCAATCCCAAGACGGCGGCGGCAACTATGATCACCCGCAATCCTAATCTCAACTTGCTCACAAGTCGGGAGGGCTAACTTGAAGCAGTGTATCCCGCAGGCCGCCGCGAGCAAGCGTTGGTTTTGGTG
>CAZYYS010000263.1:0-8142 GCA_964651015.1 uncultured Verrucomicrobiota bacterium | reverse complement strand
GCTCAAAGACGGCGACGAGGTGAGCATAATTCCAGCGATCGCCGGCGGCTAGAGCCAATTCAAAATGAAATGCAAAATAAAAAATGGCCGAGGCCGCTCGCGGCGTTTCAATTCAACAGTTTCATTTGAGTTTTTCATTTTGAATTTCTAATTATGGCCACCAAACGCAAGCCCACTACACCGAGGACGGTTGAACAGACGCGGCTGTGGTTGATGTATCCGCCCAGGTTGATCAAGACTCCAGTGATCTGGCAGCTCGCCAAGAAATTCCCGGTGGTCACCAATGTTCGTCAGGCCAGCGTCACGGATGAAATCGGCATTGTCAGTCTGGAGTTGGACGGAAAGCGCAGCGACATCAACGCCGCCATCAAGTGGCTGGAGAAATTAGGCGTGAGCGTCGAACCGGTGGAAATCAACGTCATCGAAAGCTGAATTCCAAAATGACCAATGGCAGCCTATTCTCGAGGCGTTCCCCCGGAAGGCGGCTGGTGTGTGGGTGAATAATGGAGGATTTGGTCGAGGACAGAGGTAATCTGGTCGGCCCGGCGGTGAATCGAATCAATTGAATCATCGCCGGGTTGGGAAGTGGCCGGAAGGACAGAGGACAAGTAATCCAGCTTTCCGCGTTCTGCGATTTCGCTCAGGCAACGATCTTTTAGTTCAAGGCCAGCGCTGGCGTCGTTTGGAGTCCCAATCAACCCTACAAGCGCAGCTTCGCGTTCCCCGCGTTTTTCCAACCACGTTTCGATCCAGTTAGTGAGCCTGGGGGACAGTTCGCCTGCGGCGTGCATTGACAGCATGATCATATCAGCTTTGAGCGCCGAATCCGCCGCTGCCATCGCGATGTTTGAATCCGCCAGATAACTTTCGCGCCACCAACTGACGTCAAAATCCACTTGCGCCCAGAACTGTTGAACCAACTCATCGCAGACCAACATCGCGCGGTCACGCGTGAGCGTGTCTTCATAAACCACAGTGATCACCAAGGTCTCTTTTGGCTCCGTATGAATCAAGTTTTGTTCCAATTTCGGTGGCACTTTATGCTTGTGACGGGTTCAACTCTTGTACTCTTGACGAAACCCTTCTGAACGCTGTTCAAACTCATTGTCTACCGTCACATTGCGCCTGACGGAAGTTAAATCAAGTAAAAGTTGTTAATTAGTTTTTCACTCGGCCTCCCAAAGGAACTCCAACCGGCGGAACTTTGTTTACTGATGTGCCGAGCCGTTGCTTACGGGGCCAGGCGCTCAATCAACCAGGTGTCGCCAGTTTGCTTCGTGTAACAAAAGCGGTCGTGCAGTCGGCTGGGGCGTCCCTGCCAGAACTCAATCCGCGTTGGCGACAAGACGTAGCCACCCCAGTATGACGGCACCGGAATATCACTGTTGCCGTACTGCGTGGCAAGTTGCTGAAACTTTGTCTTCAGCGCCTGTTGACTACTTACGATTTCACTTTGGCGTGAAACCCAGGCCGCAAGGCGACTGCCCTTGGGTCGCGTTTTGAAATACGCTTCAGATTCTTCACGGGGAACCCTGCTCACTGTTCCTCTTACGCAGATCTGGCGTTCGAGTTCAGCCCAATAGAATACCAGGGCTGCCTGCGGATTCTCCTCCAAATCACGACCTTTCGGGCCTTCGTAATGTGAAAAGAAAATAAACCCTCGTTTATCCACGCCTTTCAGCAAGACCATTCGCGCCGCGGGGCGGCCGTGTCTGTCCGCTGTGGCCAGTGTCATGGCATTCGCCTCGGCCGGTGTGTTGCCAGTAGCGATCTGAAACCATTTATAGGTGGCGATTCCAATCCGCCGAAGCAACCCGCCCGATGCCTTGGTCTCGAGTGCCTGCTGAAACCACTTGCCGAATTGGGCCATTGGGTCGGGATTCAAGTCGGCACGCCGCAGATCACCCACCTTGTATTCTCTTCGCAAGTCAGCAATGGACATAAATTCACTTACCGAACTGATAACAGGAAGTGCCTGGCGTCAGCAAGCTGGGTCTGCCGACGAGTTGCTGGTCGCGCCTTGACGACGATCCGAGATCACAGTCGTCAAGCGAATGGGGCGGCTACCGCGGTGACCCCGTCACCAAAAGATGTGGAATGGCAAGGCATCGATTCTTTCGACACTTCGACGCCGGTACGAAAAAAACGGGCTTCGGGTCACACACGGTTTTGACCCAAAACCCGCCAAGCCCTTAAGCCCGAAAGAAGGTACTCGCTAGATTGTTCCCACTTATTCGTTGACGCGAAGACCGGGGCCGGGTTTGGAAACCCGGCCCCGGCTATTTTAAGTCCGGATCAATGTTCGCGATTGAGCACGGTCACTTGACGGTCCGATAATATGACGACGCGCCGGTGATTGGAATGGTCGCGATACTCGCTCCATCAGTGCCAGGGACATCCGTCCATGTCCCAGTTTTCAAAGGAGTGGGACTCGATTGTAGTTTGATCCCAGGACCACCATTCCAAGTTATGACCACATTGCTGCCACTCCGCGTGGCCTTCACAGTGACTGGAGGTGTTGGCACAACCGTGGCGGCTCCGCCGCCGGCCGGTGCGCCCGGAATGCCCAAGTGGGACGCTCCACCCAACGCCGCCGCTTCCTCAGTGGTTATGGCCCCTTCGCGGAACTGGAGGTTACTGACGTAGCAATCGGTGCGCTCATTGTCGTCGCCATCGCCGAACAGGAAGATCTGAGGCGGCAGGCCGAAACGCGAATCGAGAGCATTGCCATCCCCGGTCAGGTCCTGGCGGTGCAACTGACCATTGATGTATTTTGCCAGCTTGCGGGGCGAACTGGCGAGGTCCACCGAGAAAGCCACACGCGCCCATTGACCGCGCACATGGTTTGTCCCGGACACACCAGCCACACCATCATAGAGTGAACAGCAGCCCTTCCCATAGAACCCGTCACTGGCGCGCCAGAACATGTCGCCGTCGGTGGGGTTGTTGAGGTCGTGGGTCTGGAGGATCGAACCGAAGTTGGCCGGACCTTCCGTGCCCCACAGCACGTCCATGATCAATGTCCACTGATTGACTTTTGTGCCACCCCCATTGGGTAGCATGCCGTGATCAGTGCGCAGACCAATCCGTTTGAAGATTGGGCCGGTGCCATCCGCTTCTGCGGTTGCCGTATACGGGATGTAAAGCACCCTAGCGGGTTTGCCGTTGATGTCAGGGATGCCGTACGAAGTCGTGGTCCCAAACGTGTAGCGGTTTGCCAATCCATTATCGATGTAATTTAGGTCCGGTCCGATGAAGGAAGCCAGGTTGCCGTTGTCGAAAGTCCACTCACCCTTCACCGGATTAGGTGTCGGAATACCGTCTGCGGAAGCACCGCCGAGCGCGGCCACTTCCTGGTCTGTCAACGCCCGGTTCAGAATCTGGATCGAGTTGACGTAGCAGTCGGTCCGCTCGTTGTCGTCGCCGTCGCCAAACAGGAAAAACTCCGGCGGAAGACCAAAACGCGAATCGAGTGCATTGCCATCGCCAGTCAAGTCCTGGCGGTGCAATTGACCATTGACGTATTTCGCCAGCTTGCGCGGCGAACTGGCGAGGTCCACCGAGAAGGCGACACGCGCCCACTGACCGCGCACATGGTTTGTCCCGGACACACCGGCAACACCATCATAGAGCGAACAGCAGCCCTTCCCGTAGAACCCGTCACTGGCACGCCAGAACATGTCGCCGTCGGTGGGGTTGGCGAAGTCGTGGGTCTGGAGGATCGAGCCAAAGTTGGCTGGACCTTCCGTGCCCCACAGCACGTCCATGATCAGCGTGTATTGGTTGAGCTTTTGTCCGCCACCATTCGCGCCGAGGCCATGTTGAGTGCGCAGGCCGATTCGCTTGAAGATCGGCCCCGTGCCGTCAGCCTCGGCCGTTGGGGTGTATGGGATGTAAAGCACCTTGGCCGGCTTGCCGTTGATGTCGGGAATGCCGTACGAAGTGGTGGTGCCGAAGGTGTATCGGTTTGCCAACCCGGCGTCGATCAGTTGCAGATCCGGTCCGACGGTGGCAGCGAGATTTCCCTTGTTAAAGTCCCACTGAGAGTAAGGTAAGGGGATGCCCTCGGCCGTAGGACCGCCGAGCGCGGCCACTTCAGCGTCGGTCAGGGCGCCTTCACGAATCTGAATGGAATTGACATAGCAATCCGTGCGTTCGTTGTCGTCGCCGTCGCCAAACAGGAAGACTTCCTGCGGCAAACCGAACCGTGAATCGAGCGCATTGCCGTCACCGGTCAGGTCTTGACGGTGCAATTGACCGTTGACGTATTTCGCCAGTTTGCGGGGTGAACTGGTGAGATCCACAGAAAATACCACGCGCGCCCATTGGCCACGCACATGGTTTGTCCCGGACACACCCGCCACACCGTCATAGAGCGAACAGCAGCCCTTCCCGTAGAACCCGTCACTGGCACGCCAGAACATGTCGCCGTCAGTGGGGTTATCGAGGTCGTGGGTCTGAAGGATGGAGCCGAAGTTGGCCGGGCCTTCCGTGCCCCACAGCACGTCCATGATGATCGTGTATTGGTTGACCTTTTTGCCGCCCCCATTGGGAGCGATGTTATGCTCGGCGCGCAAACCGATGCGCTTAAAGATCGGGCCTGTGGCGTCGGTTTCAGCCGTTGGGGTGTACGGGATATAAAGCACCTTGGCGGGTTTGCCGTTGATGTCGGGGATGCCGTACGAAGTGGTGGTGCCGAACGTGTAGCGGTTTGACAGTCCGTTGTCGATCAGATTCAAATTACGCCCAATTGTTGCCTTGAGGCTTCCACTGTCGAAGTCCCACTGGCTGCCGGAGAAGGTTCCGCCACCTGCGCCTTTGCCGGTCACAAAGGTGTAGTCGCGGACGACCAACTGACTGGCACTGTCGGTGAACTCCAAGTGAACCGCTTGTTCGGAAACGGGATTGAGCGGTGCGGTCACCGTATAGGTAATTGTGACAACATTGCTTGACTTCGTGATAGCCCCAGCCACCACCGCGCCATTAAGCTTTAGCTGGATTGAATTGGTATTCACGGTCGTTGTCCCTTCAGTGATGGCAAGCTCAAGCTTGGGCAACGTGGTGACATTGGCTTCGCCAGCAGCCGGCTTGGCTGAACTGAGATACGGCGCCACCGGAGGCGCAGCGTTGCGTTGGCGGTAAACCTTCACATGGCCCGCGGTAAGGCGGTCATTGAGAAGAACACGTGTGCCATCTGACTTGACCGTCCATAACTCAAGGTGCGCGCCGGCAGTACCCTGACCATAAATGACGCGGAACGGATAAATACCGCTCGTATCCACCAGCACCGTGGTGCTGCTGTTCGCCGTGCCGGCGACATCGATGATGTTGGCTGCGACCGCATCGCGTGGATCGGGGCCGATGGAGAAACGCGCATTGTCGTCGCTCACCAGGCCGAAGGTGTAAACGCCCGCAGGCAGGTCGAGGTAGCCGGCGACTTCCATGGCGATAAAGTCGGTATTGCCAGTAACCGGCCCCGGAATTCCGGGAATCTGTTCGTCTACGTGACCTTCACTGCCGTTGAAAAAGCCGGCTTCAGTAGAGCCACTTGCTTCCATGTTGACGAGCGTGCGGTCGAATGTGCCGTCGGCGTTGGCAGGAGGGACTGTGAGATCGGCAACATTAGGTCCGAGCTTGCCAGCGAGTTGATCGACACAGCGCTGGTACGTGTTGGCTCCTCCTGAGACTTCCAACTGATGGGTGCGAATCTTAAACCCACTTGTGTTTGTGTTTACGTTACTGGCCGCAATTGCGAATCCGGCCGGAATAATCGTGGCATTGAGCACCTTGAAGCTATAACTCAATGATTTGGTGCCATAGGTGAGGGACACCGTATGGGTGGAGTTGGGTTGCAGAATTCCCGGCGGGTCATACGTTACCGTTGTAACGTTACCCACCGTGGTCTTGCTGGGCGTAAAGGACGATCCACCGTCAAAACTCATGGAAAGCGCCCCCGCACCGAGATCTTCGATTACGATCTGAACAATCGCGTCGGGCCGCGCGTTCCGGGCTGGTGGATTGATCGAAGTGACCACGGGACTGCCAGGCGCGACTGTTGTGGTCGTAATATTGAGGTCGTCAATCCAGTGATTCGCGCGAATGGCTGCGGTCAGTTCCGCAGTTCCCGAGCCGAATCCAAAGACAGCGTTGGCTTGTGGAATATAGGGGATCGGGACGTTGGAATAAACGTTAACTCCGTTGTAGGTCACATCAAGAGTGCCGTCGGGGTCAAGTTTGACAGTTACAGGGACAAAAGCCGGCGTCTGGTTGTTTGCCGGGCCCGTGCGCAGGCCCGAAAACAGCTTGGCAATTGCCGTCGTGCCGCCGACCCGGACAATGATTCCAGGTGCGTCACCCGGATCGTTTCCGTTGGCGCCGAATACGCCGACGTTGTCCACTGTGTCGAACGAAACCACCAGACCCGTGGTAAATCCGGTTGCTTCGCCGGTCGCCCCGCCTTCGCGGAAGGCCACGCCGGGATCAAGATCGTTGGCCAGTACGAAACTGAACCCTTGCGCCGCCTGCTCCGTGCCTCCGTGAATGCTGGCTTTAAACGTGGCCGTGAAACTGGCCACTTTATTACCACCGTCGATCGACGGAAGGATGTACGAACCGAACATCGGCAGGCCAGAGATTCCGTCGATGTAATCTTGCAAGTCTTGAAGTTTTAGATAGCCGCTTTCAACTCTTGCTTTATTTATCGCCGAGCCGCCCGGATCGGTAGTAAAGTCGGAACTGAAAACTCCTGCCTGGGCCGACGTCAAGGCGGCCAGGCATAGAATCGCCGCGACGAGGCAGAACCGCGCGGGCAGGCTTCGCAAACTGTGGCAAAGCGCAAGGATGGGATGATTTGAGTGCCATCCGATTCGAACTGGCATTGTCGAAACAGATGGTGCCGTAGGGTATGTTGGTTTTGTTTTCATTGTTTGTGGTTTTGGATTGGACTGGATTGTTGCTAAAAATTGCGGATGACTAAACATCGGTGAATGAAAATGACGCTGGTCGGTACGCCTGCGTCGTGACGGCTTTCGTTAATGATTTTGAACGACATTACTCTAATACACACTTGCCCCGTGCGAACGCCTTGGAATCGCGCTAACAGTCCCGGTGGTGCGGTAAACTGTTAACGCCGCACCGCAACCCAAGCTTCCATATCCGTTCGGGATGTATCAGGTGATTAAGACAGCATTGGAAAACTGTCAAGGGAAAATTCAGAAATTTTTCGTGAAGCGCGTTCCGCAGTATTCTAAATTCGGTGAAGGGAAACCCCGGCTTGAAATTGGTTTGCCGACATGGAGTTCGCGCCGATCGTGCGCCGTGCCCAACCGAAGGCGGAACTGGCAAACTGACAAATCTTTCCTCGGAAAATCATTGCAGACCGATTTTGTTTCTGGCATCAACTCCACGTGATTACCGATTCGACTGCCGAAGTTGCGGCGTTTCAGCCAAAGGCGTCCGTGTCCGTCCGGCCCCGGCTCGAATCAGTCGATGTTCTCCGTGGGTTGGTGATGGTGATCATGGCGCTGGATCATACCCGGATTTTCTTTTCAAACGTCACGCACCATCCGCTGGATCTTGACCAAACTACCGTGCCGCTGTTCTTCACCCGCTGGATCACGCATTTCTGCGCGCCGGTATTTGTCTTTCTCGCGGGGACAGGCGCCTACCTTGCCGGCAGACGCGGTCGTGACAAGGGTGAGTTATCGTGGTTCCTGCTTTCACGTGGACTCTGGCTGGCATTTCTTGAGGTGACCTATGTGAAATGTTTCGGCTGGGAGTTTGCGATCCAGTACAAATCGGTTGGTTGGGGCGTGCTCTGGGCCATCGGATGGTCGATGGTCGTCTTGTCGGCTTTGGTTTTTGCGCCGACCTGGTTCATCACGACGTTCGGTCTGGTGATGATCGGCTTGCATAACGCTTTTGATGTGGTGACCCCGGATCAACTGGGACGGTTTGGTCCGCTCTGGCGGATTCTGCATGCGGGTGGTGGCTATGCCCAAGGCATTCAGTACGGCGCAGGGTATCCTTTGATCCCATGGATCGGCGTGCTTGCGGTCGGCTACGGCTTTGGAAAGATTTTTGAATGGGAACCTGAGAAGCGACGGCGATGGTTAATGCGATGGGGTTGTGTGGCCATCGTTC
>CAZYYS010000262.1:0-8251 GCA_964651015.1 uncultured Verrucomicrobiota bacterium | reverse complement strand
ATAAACATCGTCGGCACGCCATGCACCGCGGTGCATTTTTCCCGGGCGATAGCCTGAAGTACCGAGAGCGGACTAAAATGCGCCGCCGGCAACACCATTGTGGCGCCGTGTGTTACGCAGGTCAGATTCCCCAACACCATCGCGAAGCAATGATAGAATGGCACCGGAATGCAAAGCCGATCCTTGGAGGTGAAGTTCATTATTTCGCCCGCCCAAAAGCCGTTGTTGAGAATGTTGTGATGCGTCAACATCGCCCCCTTGGGGAAACCAGTGGTGCCTGAAGTGTACTGGATGTTGATCACCTCATCGAAGTCGAGCGACGCCTGCCGCTCCGCCAACGCCTCAGTGCTGACACTCTCATGTTTCATCATCAATGCGCGCCAAGGGAGCATGCCGGCCACCGGTTCCTCGCCGAGATGAATCGCGCGCCTCAGATGTGGGAACTCTTTTGTGGCGAGATCGGTTTCCGGATCCGCACCGCTCAGGCTCGGAACCAATTCGTGCAGCATCCGGGCGTAGTTGGCGTCTTTGAAGCCTTCGCCGCTGATCAGCGCGTTGCACTCGGATTGTTTCAACGCGTATTCGAGTTCATTGCGGCGGTAGGCCGGGTTGATGTTGACCTGAATGGCGCCAATCTTGGCCGTGGCAAACTGCGCGACCAACCACGCAACACAATTGGTGGACCAAACGCCGACGCGGTCGCCTTTCTGGATTCCGATTGCCATCAGCCCGCGCGCGCATTGATTCACTTCATCGAGAAACGCCGAATAGGTGAGCCGTTTGTTCTCAAAAACCGAGACCACGGCCTCGTTTGCCCCATGCTCTGCGACGATGTCATCCAACATGTCGCCGATGGTTTTGCCGATCAGGGGCGCCGTGGAAACGCCGTGAGTGTAACTCATTGGCAGGGCTTGATGCAGGTTTGTTTTAGCAGAGAGATGTTTGTTCATAACGGGTGCTCGCGGTCAGTGTATCCAAGACTGCGAGCGCGGCAACGGCAAAGGTGCAAGTTGGCGCCGAAGGGATGGCCAACGAACCTTCCAAGTCGCCGTTGGATTTTGGGTGTTCTGGCGTTGCATTGTCGGGCAGCTCTCCATAGGATTCACCGTCCCGGCGAAAGTCAGCGACGCCGGCAAGCATGTCCGAATATAAAGTTAAGTTCGAGGTCTTTGAAGGCCCGCTCGATTTGCTCCTTTATCTGATCAAGAAGGAGGAGGTGGACATTTACGAAGTGAACCTCACCCAGCTCGCCACCCAATTCATCGAATACATCGACATGATGCGGATGCTCGACCTGGAAATCGCGGGCGAGTTTCTCGTCATGGCCTCCACTCTCATGTACATCAAAAGCCGGGAACTGCTCCCTTTGGATCAGCAGGTGCAAGTCGAGGGTGAGGAAGAGGGCGAAGACCCGCGCTGGGAATTGATCCGCCAACTGGTCGAATACAAGAAGTTCAAGGATGCCGCCGCACAATTGCAAACCTTGGAGGCCCGGCAGGAAAATATTTTCCCACGTTTACCCGGCAAGCTGGAACTGGATGTCAAACCTCCCGCGCCACGCCCCGATGTTTCGCTGTTCGACCTCCTTAATGCGGTCAGTTCTGTCCTTAAGCGGCTCAACACGCGCGAGGATTTGCGCGATATTTTCGAGGACAAATGGACGGTCAGTGAAAAGATTCAATACCTGGTCCGTTCATTGAAAGACAACCCTTGCTTGAAATTTTCCGAGCTGTTTGCCGAAGCGGTCAGCCGGTCGGAAGTCGTCGTCACTTTCCTGGCTTTGCTTGAGCTGATTCGTTTGAAACAGATCGTCGCCCGTCAACCGAAAGCCTTCGGCGAGATTGAAATTCATCGGGTTGCCGGTCCCGCCGCCACCGTGGCAGCCGCGTCCGCGTTTGCAGACACTACTCCCCAAACAAACTGAACATGGAATTGAAATTTATTCTCGAGTCCTTGTTGTTCTCGGCTCAGAAACCGATGAATCCAAAAGAACTCCGTGATTTGCTCGCGACCGCTGCCGAACAGTCCGAAGAATACCCGGCTGTAACTGCCTGCAAAAAGGTGAAAGAAAGCGAGTTGAGTGCGGCCCTCGAACAGCTGTCGCGTGAGCACGAAGCCGCGGGGCGCAGCTATCGTCTCGTTTGCGTTGCGGGCGCGTGGCAATTCGTCACCCAACCAGAGTACGCTCCCTGGCTCAAAGCCCTAGTCGGCCTGAAGAATCGTCCTCCGCGTCTCTCGCAACCGGCGTTGGAAACCTTGGCCATCGTCGCCTATCGCCAGCCATTGACGCGCGCGGAGATCGAGCAGGTTCGCGGCGTGTCTGTCGATGGCGTCATGCAAACGCTTCTGGAACGCGGTCTGGTTGAACAAGTGGGCCGCGCCGAGGTCATCGGCCGTCCCATGACCTACGGCACCACGGCGTTATTTCTCGAATACTTCGGACTGCGCAGTCTTGAAGAACTGCCCGCAGCCGATGAACTCCGGCGCATTGAAGTCAAAAAGCCAGAATCGCTGTTGACCGTTGATCCTGGTCTGGCTACGGCGCCACCGGAACAATTGGTGGAGCAGAAGCCAGAAACCAGCGGCCAGAGATCGGAAACTGGAAGCCAGAAGTCGGAAGTCAGCGCCGACGAACCTGTGGCCATTCCGCACTCCGCACTCCGTACTTCGCATTCGAATGAACATTCCTGAGCATCGCAAAGCCATTGACAGGCTCGACGCCCAGATCGTCAATCTGTTGAATGATCGCACCCGGCATGTTTTGGGGATCGGTGACATCAAGCTCAAGGCCGGAGAGGAGATTTACGCGCCACATCGGGAGCGGGCCGTGCTGCACCGGGTTTGCAAACTGAACCATGGCCCGATTACCAATGAATCGCTCCGCGCGATCTACCGCGAAATCATGTCCAGTGCCCTGGCGCTCGAGAAATCCATGACCATTGCCTATCTCGGCCCGGCGGCCACGTTCACGCATCAGGCTGCCATTCAACGTTTCGGGTCGAGCCTCCGTTACGCCGCTCAAAAAACCATCACGGATGTTTTCGCCGAGGTGAGCAAGAATCGCGCGGATTACGGTGTCGTGCCTGTGGAGAATTCCACCGAAGGCGTCGTGACCCACACGCTCGACATGTTTGTGGACAGCGATTTGAAGATCGTGGCGCAGATCATCCTCCCCATTCAACATTGCCTCCTCAGCCACTGGAAACGAACACAGATCAAAAAGCTGTTTGCCCACCCGCAGTCACTGGCGCAGTGCCGGGGCTGGGTGCAGAATAATTTGCCGCACGTTGAAATCATTGAAACCTCCTCCAACGCCCGTTCGGCGGAACTGGCGGGAGCGGAGAAACATTCGGCGGCCATCGCCGGCGTGCTCGCCGCCGAACGATACGGTTTGCGGACGTTGGAATCGGACATTCAGGACAACTCCGAAAACGCCACTCGATTCCTCGTGCTGGGTCGGCAATGCAGTCCCCCCACCGGCGACGACCGCACCAGCATCATGATCAGCATCACCGACAAGGTGGGCGCGCTGCATGAGGCACTCGCCGCCTTTCGGCGTTATCGGATCAACCTCACGAAGATTGAGTCGCGCCCGAACAAGCGCAAGGCATGGGAATATTTTTTCTTCGTCGATTTCGAGGGCCACACGAACGACCGCAAAGTGGCCAACGCGATCACTCACGTCGAACAACAATGCAACTTCGTCAAAGTCCTCGGCTCCTATCCGGACACGGAATAGTTGCGTAGGAAGAACGAGCAAAAAGCATCGATGAAGCAACCGATCCAGCTCCTTAGCGCTGGTTAGCCACAATCCCCATCAACTTTCCCGTTGCATCGACACAAAGAACCAAGCGAGAGCCATTGGTGAAGTAATAGTCGTAGCTGCTTTGAAAGGAAGAAATGATGACATCCCCGTCGACTTTGTATTGAGAGGCCGAACTGTGAATAACCTTTGCCCTCACTTTATACCGCCGAGGCAGGGAAGTTGTTATGGTTCTTGGTACGATTCCGTCGACAACCTCAACTTGCACTGAATTCACCCGGGACGAGGTATCCGAATGAACCCACGGGTCATAATCCAATTTCGCGGCTTCGCCATTGTTCCTGGACACGCAACCGATCACAATCAAGCACAACGGGACAAATCTCGAAATCTTGATAAATGTGTTCATTGGATATCAGGGCCATCTCAGTTGGGATCCCCCCCAACTCCGACTGTGCTTGCCACGATTTGGTAGTGGATGTACGCGTAAGGCATAGGATTTCTTAGTTGAGTTGTAGTCGCGCATCCTCGTACCAAGTGCACGATTTGGCCGTCAATACTTTTCCAAAGCTCAGTTCCGTCCTCCGACGAACGCGTGAAGCTTCGTGATCGTAGCAATCAGTGCGGGCATTTCTTTCAATGGGATCATGTTTGGCCCGTCGCTCAAAGCTGCATCCGGATTGGGATGGGTCTCGATGAACAGACCGTCCGCGCCGGCAACCACGGCGCAGCGGGCCAGTACTGGAGCAAATTCCCGCTGCCCGCCGGACTGCTTGCCACCCGCACCTGGTAGTTGAACGGAATGCGTCGCATCGAAAATCACCGGACACCCAAAGCCGCGCAAGATGGGAATTGAGCGCATGTCAGCGACCAGATTGTTGTAGCCGAAGGTCGTTCCTCGTTCGGTAACGAGGATTTTTTGACCTCCCGCTTCAGTGGCCTTCTTCACCACTTGGCCCATTTCGGCGGGCGAGAGAAACTGGCCTTTTTTGATGTTCACAATTCTGCCCGTGCGCACGGCCGCTTCTATCAAATCGGTTTGGCGACAGAGAAATGCCGGGATTTGCAAAATGTCCACAACTTCAGCCACCGCTTTGACCTGCGATTCGGAATGAACATCCGTCAACAGCGGCACGCCCGTTTCGGCGCGCACCTTGGCCAGCGTTTTCAATCCAGCATCCTGCCCGGGGCCGCGAAAGCTCTTCCCAGAAGTGCGGTTGGCCTTGTCGTAACTGGCCTTGAAAACGTACGTCACGCCGAATTTCTGACAGGTTTCGTGCAGGGATTCGGCCACCCGCAAGCACAAGCGCTCGTTTTCAATCACGCACGGCCCGGCGATCAGGAACAGCCGCCGCCGTGACTTCAGTGATTTCCAAAGTGATGCGTCTTGTTTTGCCACGCGGGAAGGATTAGCAGTGGGCGCTTGGAAAGCAAACAAGCGGGCGGGTCGCGCCTAGTTATTTCGGACGCTCGTCCGCTCCTTTAACCAATTGTAGTCAGTGAGCGGGTTGGCCTCGAATGTGCCCCCTGCCCCACCCTTCTCTGACGACCGTTTTGTATCATCAAGCACCCAGCGATGAGCTTCCACGTGGCCATCGGCAAATGACAGGTTGGCCGCGCCGTTATGATAAGAAGCCGGCAGATTGCCCCAGCGCGGTTCTTCCCAGCGGTTCATGAAGAAACCGTCGTTGATGGTGTCGGGATGCTCATCCAGGAAAACGTAGATGTTCGCCGGATGCGCGATGTCCGACGACCGGAAAAATTGCACAAGCTGCGGATTGAACCGATTGGTCAATTCACCGGGATCGCCTACCAGCGAATTCATCGACATGCTGCGGATGCGTGGACCGTTAGCCGCGACTGATTTGTCGGACGGGCATTTGAAGACCGCGGTGTTTTGCTGGAGAAAGGGTGAAAGCTTACCGTTCGTGAGGCTTGCGAGATTCGTGTTGCCATCGCTGTCGAGCCAGTTTTCCAAATTGTTCACCCAGCTTTGAGCGGTTCTGAGGATTTCTTGCGTGCCATGATTGTTCACCAGTCGATCCGAATTCTCATCCGCATAGAGCGACGAGGCCAGGGATAGTTGCTTGATGTTGTTGGCGCAGCCGATTCCCTGAGCCCTTACCTTGGCTTTGCCGAGTGTCGGCAACAACAGTCCCGCCAAAATCGCAACGATGGCGATAACCACGAGCAATTCGATCAAGGTAAAGCCGAACTCCGGACGACCGTGACATTGCATACGCGCGAACGGTCTCAAAGTTTCGCGGCTAGCGCCAGCAACTTGTTGCATTCAGAGACTCACTCGTAAGTGATCGCCACAATCTCCAACTTCTTCTCACCTGATGGAAATTTGAACCGAACACGTTGACCAAACCGCGCATTCAGCAGCGCCCTGGCGATCGGCGAAAGCCAACTGACCCAGTTGCGGTCGAGGTCCGTTTCGTCCGCTCCCACAATTCGATAGCGCGTCTCGCCGCCATCGCACTCTCGCACCGTGACGGTGGCTCCGAAGCGAACCTGTTCCCACGGCGCGGCGGGCGGCGTGACTACAACGGCCGATTGCAGGCTCTGCTCAAGGTATTGAATCCGCTGATCCAACACTTGAAGCCGCCGCTTTGTCTTGTCGTCCGGTAAGGCAGCAACCTCAGGGCGTTCCTTCTGAACCAAGCGATCTAATTCTTCACGCAACCGCTGCGCGCCATTGGGCGTCAGGTAGTTTTTCGCGCCCGGAGGCAACAGTGACGACTGGCGCAAGAGCATCGGTTGATCCGGAAGATCATCTGATTCGCGTGTGAACGCTTTGCTCATGCACACAATGGCCGGGTTTGCTGCCGCGCCTTTCTAGGCGGCCGATTTCGGAATGGTAATTCGTAGCTCACCCTTCAAAAAAGCTGCGCGTGCGTCGCTGACATTGTAGCCAGACGGGATGTGGATGACACTCTCAAAAGGAGCGTTACCAACTGCTTTCTTGCCGATGATGCGAATGCCAGTGCCCTCGACAATAATCTCGACATCCTCGCTCTTCAGGCCGGACAAAGAAGCTGTGATAACAAAAGCTGCTTCAGTGAAGGCAGTCTTAAAATCATGAACTGTCGCCTCGAGTCCAATGACATCAATCAAATCCTTGCAACCAGATGGCAAGGTAACGCCACGCTTATTCGGGTTGATGAAAGGATTCATGACGCGTCGCCGCTTAACTTATATGTAATCGGAAAGTTTCTCCCTAATATTGGATATTACTCGCGCAACAAGGAAATTGGTTTCCATGGGGTTGCCAGTCATGCAGAAACTTTATGCCCCTGAATCACGCGGGTCAACTGTGAGGTGGCCGGGTTAAGTGCACTCCTCATTTCAAGCGTGCGGCTCGAACCCCGCAATTTTCACGCGAGGATGGGTTGGACAACTTTCCCACTCACGTCGGTAAGCCGGAAGTCGCGGCCTTGGAAACGAACCGTCAGCCGCTGGTGATCGATTCCCAAGAGATAAAGCATCGTGGCGTGGAGATCATGCACATGCACTTTGTCGCTCACCGCGTGATAGCCGAGGTCATCGGTTTCGCCGTAAGTCATCCCACCGCGAATACCGCCGCCTGCCATCCAGATCGAGAAGGCGCGGATGTGATGATCGCGACCGGGGGGGCCTTTGTCCGTCTGACTCATGGGCGTGCGTCCGAATTCGCCACCCCAGATCACCAGCGTGTCGTCCAACATACCACGCTGCTTCAAATCAGTGATCAATGCCGCCGAGGCGCGGTCAGCGGCTTGCGAGCAGACATTCATGAATTCGTGGAGGTGATCATGATGATCCCAGCCACGCTGATAGAGATGGATAAAACGGACTCCCCTTTCCGCCAGGCGGCGGGCAAGGAGGCAATTGGCCGCGAACGAGCCATCGGCGCCTTTCGTGCCGTAGAGGTCGAGCACAGACTGCGGTTCGTCGGAGAAATCCATCAGCCCCGGGACGCTGGTCTGCATGCGAAAAGCCATTTCGTATTGCTCGATTCGTGTGCTGATCTCCGGGTCATCAATGGCTTGATCGAGCGAATGGTTCAGGCCGTTGATCGTATTCACCAACCGCCGCTGTCCGTCGTGCGTCACGCCCGACGGATTGTTCAAATAGAGGACCGGATCGCCCTGTGAGCGGAATTCGACGCCCTGAAATTTGCTCGGCAGAAAGCCACTGTGCCATTGCCGCGACGCGATGGGCTGGGGATTTCGTCCTGCATGCGACGTGAGCACCACGAAACCCGGCAGGTCATCCGCTTCACTGCCCAGACCGTAAGTGACCCAGGCACCCATGCTCGGGCGACCGGAAATCGAAGTGCCGGTGTTGATGAACGTGTGCGCCGGGTCATGGTTGATCTGTTCCGTCTGCATCGAGCGGATGATGCAAAGCTCATCCGCAATCGCGCCCAGATGCGGAAAGAGCACGCTGATCTCCTGGCCGGATTTTCCCCAGCGTTTGAAGGAAAACTGCGGGCCGTAGCAA
>CAZYYS010000261.1:0-8255 GCA_964651015.1 uncultured Verrucomicrobiota bacterium | reverse complement strand
GGGTCTCCTGTTGCCGGTCCTGGCGCGCGCAAAGGCGAAGGCGCTGCAAGTAAAATGTCAGAGCAACCAAAAGCAAATCGCCATCGCATACCATCTTTACACCGATGACAACAACGGTTCTTACCCGAGCCAAAGAGGGTGGGGCGCCGGCGGTGGCAAGAAAGGAACTTACAAATTGGATGCCGGTGTGGCCGAATCATTTGGCGTGAGCGTTGAGCAGACGAACCGGCCGTTAAATGTTTATGTTGGCGCGGCGGAGGTTTTTCATTGCCCGGCCGACAAAGGAGACTTTTTGTATGGAGCCAAGGATTGTTTCAACGAATATGGAAACAGTTACCTTCCGCAATTCCAGCACGACTCCTTTCGCGTGAAGCACGTGGTGGGCGATGAACGACAGCCGCGTGGCAGCTACGAAGCTACGCCGATCAAGGCCAGTGAAGTTGCCCGCAAGCCAAGCAACAAGATTGTTCAAGGTGACTGGCACTGGCACGCCAACCGGGGGGTGGTTGATCCCAAAAGCATCTGGCACAATTACCGGGGACAAAGCCGCTTCAACATGGTCTATGGCGATGGCCACGTGGAGTTTTACCGATTCCCGAAGGAGATGGCAGATTGGCTTTCGACACCAGTCGATCCAAACTTCACATGGTGGTAGTCCAAACACGACGCGTTTCGAGCGCGCTCCACGGGTGGCATGCCGAGCTCCGACCTTACGCCAACAATTTATTGACCACGCTGCCGGCCACATCGGTTAGCCGAAAGTCGCGACCTTGAAACCGGTAGGTCAGCTTTTCGTGGTTGATTCCCATGCAGTGCAAGATCGTGGCGTGAAAATCATTGACGTGGACGAGTTCTTCCACGGCGTTGTAGCCGAGTTCGTCGGTTGAACCAATCGTGATGCCGGGCTTGATGCCGCCTCCCGCCATCCAAAGCGTGAACGCTTTCATGTGATGATCACGGCCATAGTTTCCATTGGCCATGTCGCCCTGGTTCATGGGGGTGCGACCAAATTCGCCGCCCCAGATAACCAGCGTGTCATCGAGCAGGCCGCGTTGTTTGAGGTCCTGAATGAGGGCAGCCGAGGGCTGGTCTGTGGCTTGAGCGGCTTTCGCAATGTCCGCAGGCAAATTGTTATGGTGGTCCCACCCGCGATGATAAACCTGCACAAAACGCACGCCACGCTCGACCAGCCGCCGTGCCAGAAGGCAGTTGTTGGCAAAAGAGGCTTTGCCCGGCTCGGCACCGTACTGTTCGAGGACTTTTGCCGGCTCCTGTTTGATGTCCATCAATTCCGGGACACTGGTCTGCATCCGATACGCCATTTCGAATGCCTGGATGCGTGTGGAAATTTCCGGATCCGCCACTTCATTGATTTTCAATTCGTTCAGTTCGCGCACGCCATCCAGCAGGCGACGGCGGGTTTTGTCGGTCATACCGGGCGGATTGGAGACAAACAAGATCGGCTCACCCTTCGAACGAAACTCGACGCCCTGGTGGTTGCTGGGCAGAAAACCACTGCCCCAATAGCGCGACAAGAGCGGCTGATCCTGGCCCGCGCCCGAAGTCAGAACGACAAAGGCGGGCAACTGTTCGTTTTCACTGCCCAGTCCGTACGAAAGCCACGCGCCCATTGCTGGTCGCCCCGCCAGTTGTGACCCGGTCTGCATCAGCGTAACGCCCGGGTCATGATTGATGGCCTCAGTGTGCATCGAGCGGATGATGGCCATTTCGTCGGCGATCTTCGCGGTGTTGGGCAGCAATTCGGAAATTTCCGCAGCCGAGCTTCCGTGTTTTTGAAATTTGAATTTCGAGCCGACGCAAGTCAGCTTTTGTCCCGCCAACTGCGCAATGCGTTGTCCTTTAGTGAAGCTTTCCGGCATCGGCTGTCCGTTTAGTTCGATGAGCCGGGGCTTGTAGTCGAACAGGTCCAACTGAGACGGAGCGCCGGATTGAAAGAGATAGATGATGCGCTTTGCGCGCGGTTGGAAGTGCACCCGACTTGTGTTGAGGGCCGCCAGACTTGAACCAGTTGGCGCCGCGAGCAGATCTTTTTTCAACAACGAAGCCAGCGCAATAGTGCCGATACCCGTGGCCGTGCGGCCAAAGAAGTGGCGGCGGGTCATCTGCCGGTTGAAGTCTTCCCAAAAGCTCATGATCATTCCTTGGTTACAGTTTCGTCCAGATTGAAAAGCACATTGGCCACCGTTGTCCACGCAACGAGCTGGAGTTCATTGATGTCCGCCGGCCGTTTGGATTCACCGACGCTGATTAATTCGAGAGCGCCTTTCAGGTCTTTCTGATAATTGGCCAGCATTTCTTCGTAAATTCCGTTGAGGACTTTTCGCTCGCGATCATTCGGTGGGCGTGCCAGCACGGTCTTGACGGCGAATTCCAGTCGCGATTGCACATCATCGCCACCCTCTTGAATAATGCGTTGAGCGAAGACGCGCGCGGCTTCCACAAACGTTTTCTCATTTAAGGTGACAAAGGCTTGCAGTGGCGTGCAGGTCATGCCTCGCTGTTCGGTGCAGATGGCCCGGTCGGGCGCATCAAAGGTCTTGAAGGTGGGGTAAGGAACGGTCCGTTTCCAAAGCGTGTAGATGCTCCGGCGATAGAGTTCGCCTCCTTTGCCCACCACGTATTTATTCCCGCCGAACATCATGTCTTCCCACAGACCTTCGGGTTGGTAAGGCCGAACGCTTGGTCCACCGGGCTTCCGTCCCTGATCCAGGAGGCCGCTGTAGGCAAGTGCGTTGTCGCGGATGACCTCTGCAGACATGCGGAAACGCGGCCCGCGGGCAAGCAGCCGATTGTAAGGGTCCTTGGCGATCAATTCCGGGCGGGCTTTGGAGGATTGCCGGTAAGTTGCAGACATCACAATTCTTTTCTGCATCGCTTTGATGTTCCAGCCGCTGTCGATGAATTCCCTGGCCAACCAATCAAGCAACTCCGGATGGGAAGGCAATTCTCCTTGCGAGCCAAACTCGTTGCCCGTCTTTACCAGTCCGGTGCCAAAGTAAAGTGCCCAATAGCGATTGACTGTCACGCGGCTGACGAGCGGATGCTGCGGGTCCACCAGCCACTGGGCCAACGAGAGCCGGTTGGTTTTCGAGTCCGCTGGCAATGGTGGCAAAGTCTTGGGCACATCCGCGGTTACGCGATTACCCCGGTGCCGGTAGTCCCCGCGCACTAAGATCTGCGTGGCCCTCGGTTCGGGCATGTCTTCCATGACGCGGATGGTTGGAATCTTGGCGTTCAAGTCTGCTTCCGTTTTGCGCAACCCGGCGATTTTTTGATTCAGCTCCTTGAGTTCGGGATCGTTGTTCTCACGAAAATATCGTCGCAGTTGCGTGCTTTGCTCTTCATTGCGGGTGTTGCTTTCCGCAAACAGACTGGATTGAGCTTCCTGCGGTAGTGCGGCAAATTCCTTCCAGCCGTCGGAGGTCGTTACTGCGAGACGGAAACGACCCAGAGTTTTTTGCTTGAGCGACGATTCAAACTTCAGCCGAACCTTCAAGGTCGTCCCTTCGGCGAATCCGAACGGCTGACTGGCGATGAAGACTGCCTGGTGGTTCGCGTGATTCGTGGCATCGTTTGCCGACCAACCCGTGTCCGCTTTCTCATCCAACGCCCCACGCACCGGGAATTCCTTCGGGGAAACATCGGCGGCGGCGGCGGCAAATTCCACCGGGTATTTGGTTACGGGCCCGGGCTGCGGCGCAAAGTAAAATGCATAGTCGCCACCGCCGTTGTTGATTTTAAGCAGAAGTTTGTTTTCACCGGGTGACAGCCGCAGCATGATCTTTTCTTGATCGGCTGCCACGGAGCGGGCCACGTTATTGGCGAGCAGTTTCTTTCCATTCAGCCAGACTTGAATGCCGTCGTCGCTGCCCACCGAAATAATCATCAGGCGCGCGGTTTTGACCTCAATGGTGCGATAAAGATAAGTGGCCGAGTTATCGCCAGAGAGCTTTTGTGTGACACCGTCTTTCCATTCTGGTTTCTCGGTCCAATGCAATTTGCCGTCGTCGTAGGTCTTGCTCAGATCAATTTCATTTTCAGGAATGAAAGCTTTGGAGAAGGCTTCGTTTGCGTTGGCGGCCTTGAATGGGCCCAGCGCATACCAGGAGCCGAACACCGGAGTTTCGGTCTCGGTGTTTGCCTTTGGCGGACCGGCACTCTCGGCCTCCGCTTCAAATTTCGTCAGAACAAAATCGCCGGTTTCACTGCGTCCCGTGCTTCTTGCGGGCAGACTGTCGTGCGCCAGTGCCTCAAGCCGGAGCCCGGTAATATCCTGCAATGATGTTTGCAGCTTGATTTCATAGACATCTTTGTCCGTGTTGGTGCCGCTGGCCAGAACCGACTTGTCCTCCAGTTTCGTCAGCGTTGCGCCGCCAGTCGATGAAAACTCAAGCGGGTCCAAAACGGTCCAACCCAGCAAGGTGCGCTTCCGCATCGTTTGTTCCCACTCCGACTGTCGGGAATCCAAATCGGCATCGGGTATTTTCAATCGGGTCTTTCGTTGTGAATCCAAAGGTGCGATCTGAGCTGCCAACCTGGCCAGTTCATCGCTCTGCTCCTTGGTGGGCACCTTTACAAAGGGCGGTGCCGGGTCTGAATCCAGGCCTTTTTCCGGTATGCGATTAAAGAAATCGAAAAGTTGATAATACTCCTTCTGCGTGAACGGATCATATTTGTGATCGTGGCACTCGCAGCAGCCGATGGTTGACCCAAGCCAGACCGTTGAAGTGGTATTAACGCGGTCGGTGACGTACTTGGTCATGTATTCATCCGGGTCGGCGCCGCCTTCCGTGCTGCTCATGCCATTCCGGTTGAAGGCGGTGGCGATTTTTTGTTCGAGCGTCGGCTTGGGCAGGAGATCGCCGGCGATTTGTTCGACGGTGAACTGATCAAACGGTTTGTTATCGTTGAACGCATTGATGACCCAATCGCGGTATTGCCACATCGAACGCGGAACGTCCGCGTGATAACCGTCCGAGTCGGCGTAGCGGGCCAGGTCGAGCCAGTGTTGCGCCATCCGCTCGCCGTAATGCGGCGAAGTGAGGAGTCGATCCACGAGTTTCTCGTACGCCTGAGGGCTTTTGTCCGACAGAAACGCATCCACCTCGGAGATGGTCGGTGGCAGACCGGTCAAATCAACCGTCACCCGGCGAATCAATGTGGATTTGTCCGCTTCGGGGGAGGGCGTGAGGTTCTCTTTTTCCAGTCTCGCAAGAATGAAGCGATCAATCTCATTTTGGGGCCACCGCTTGTCCTTAACCGGCGGAAGGGGCGGACGTTCTGGTGGAATGTAAGCCCAATGCGGTTTCCATTTCGCACCCTGTTCGATCCACCGACGCAGCAATTCAACCTGGTCTTGGGTCAGTCGTTTGCCCGTCTTCGACGGCGGCATTCGTTCGTCGTCATCCTCGGAGACAATCAGCTTGAGCAATTTACTCTTGGAAATGTCCCCCGCGACAATGGCGAAGTCGCCCGACTCCGCTTTTGCGAAGGCATCCTCCGATTGATCGAGGCGCAGGCCGGCCTTGCGCTTGTTTTTGTCGGGGCCGTGGCAGGCATAGCAATTCTCTGAGAAAATCGGCCGGATATCCCGGTTGAAGTCAATTTGCGACTTGGCGAGATTCGCTTGCGGACTGCCCTCACAGGGCAACGACGGCAGAAAAAACCACGCCGACGCGAAACCCAATGCACACAAATTGAGTCCGGATGAGCGGAGAAGGTCCATGGCCATTATCAATAAACCCAGACTGTGTTTTGTCAACGAGTTTATCGCGACTGGATTGAGGGAACCAGCGCATCCCGGCCATGGTTAGGCCGCATTCGAAGCCCTCCGAATTAAAATCAGCGCGGCTAAGTAGGCAGCGGCAACGACATCGTAGGCCAGACACCAACTCGGCCACCATACAGGGACACCGGGATTCGTTATCACTGCGTGATGAAAGAAGTCAAAAACCCCGTGAAGTGCCAGGCCGGCGACCACGAGCCATGGAGTCATCCGAAACCCAAGCGCAGCCATCGCCACAAACACGAGTGCAGGAATGGCCTCCGCGACAAGGGATACTGTGGACCTGACCATTACCGCAAATAGGATGTATAAGTTGGCAATGACGATCAACACGACTGGGTAGAAGCTGCGCTCCTCGTCGAATCCAATCACGCTGGCGAATACTCCAACTGCAACCGCAGCAGTGACTCCAATGACGTATTCCATTTGTTTCTTCGAGACGTGTACCTACGCGGCCAAACGACGCAACATAATTGATCCGAACTTATTCATTAGCGGCACGGGAATTCTCGGCCTCTGCGGCGAAAAAATCAACGCCCAGGCGGGAGACGCAGAGAAATCCAAAAGCGGTGGAATAATTCCGCTGTAGCGGCGCTCTATGAGCGCCGTATCCGGCGGTCACAGACCGCCGCTACAAACAAACGGTACCACTACCTGGCTGGTTGGGTATTCTTCTTTTGAGGTTGAACTTTCCGGAGTTCGTAGCGAGTTAGCCCTTCATCTCCAGTGGCTTCAAAGCTCTTCGGCATCTCTTCGGCACCGCCACCTTTCGTGGCCAGGGTCAATTTCCCGTCCTCAATCTTGAAGATGGCGACGACCACCTGGCCGATGCTATCAGCCTGTGGTGGCGGACAACCTTTGATGGTGGCGTGTAACTGCTTTGGGTCTTTGCCGGCAGGCAGTGTAATGGTCGTCTCAAACCAAAAGTTCGTGTCCCGGTGAAAATGCAATGAATCGCCAGTGATCGTGATGGTGATTTTTTCGTGCGACTCCTGGGGATTTCCCAAAACTCCAGTTCCCAAAAAATCCACATCAATTTCATTGGGCTTTCGCTCGCTGTTCTTTTGGAAATCAGTGTTTTTGGAAGTCCCCTTATCGCCCACTTCGACTCCCTCCCATGTTCCTTGGAGAAGTTGCAGTTCGGCGGCGATTGGTTGATTGACAGCGCCTTTGGCTGTTGCGGTGAGTTGTTCGCCAGCGTTAGCGATGAAAGTAGCGACGATGCAACCAATGGTGATGATAAATAGTTTCATGGCTTCAAGTGTCAGGCGGCTGGCTGAGTAGATTGTCAGAAATTTGTAAAGAGATTGTAAATTGTCCGTTCATACCGGGGGTGCGAGGCTGTGACCGCCTGTAGAGGTTTCGTTGCGGCGCAAGGGTTAGGGCGCGTTTGTGAGTGTAATGAAAACAATGTTGACTCCATTGCTCTGAATAAATGCTCTCTTCAATACGCCGTTACCGCCCCACCGCCCGTCTTTGGCAAGCTCTCTCGCTCGGTAATCTAAGTGCAGGCTAGTGCCATCGGATAAACCGTAGCAATTATCCCATCCTGTGATCGCACCAACACCCATCGCATTCTTAAGCCCGTTGGTCGAGAGAATCTTCGAGGCATCTTCTTCCCACATACCGACCTTGAGTCTTGATGCGGCCTTGATGGCCTCTGCTCTGGTGACGTTGTTAGAGTAGTAAACCTGTCCCCATGCGAAGGCGACCAGCAGCAACAGACTTGAGAATGTGACGATGGCCTTCCTACGCGCGCTAACGTTCGAGCTGAGCCACGCGCGAAGCGCGTTGGCTCTAACGACTGGCTAGGCTTTTTTCTTTTTGATCTCACCGGTGGTGATGTCGAATTCGTAGACGATTCCATCGCACGTCTTCAGGCGAAACGTATTGTCCCAAGAAATGAGAAGTTCGGATTCGGGATCTTTTTTGGTTTCAGCAAAGCGCTCAATATCGCGAGCTAGCCACATGTAGTGACTGACCGACGCGCGTACCTTATTTTTGTCTTTCACGAGGTCCGCCGTGGAATACTGCCGCAGTAGCTTACCTTTGCGGTAAAAGGCGACCGCCAAGTCTTCCTTGCTTGGTTCATGTCCAACACTCCAAGGACCCATGGCTACCAAGTAGTCTCCGTCGTAACTGAGAAACACTTCGAACGAATACCAGCCGTCCGTCCGCCAAAGCTCTTCGTCTGAACCATCGCGGCGAAGGCGGTAAGCGATTCCGAATCCATCTCCCCACTTTCCTTCGGGACGAGGGATCATCTTAAAATAAGCTGCGCCGCGCGGAGCAACCGCGACATAGGGAACAGGCGGTGCTGGACTGTCGGCCAACAGCGAACTGACCGTCACCACGAAGACACATGATAGGATTGCGAGGGTTTTCATGCCTATCTTGTAAGTATGCAACAGAACTGATGTCTATCTCCAATCACAACAAAACCTCTAGT
>CAZYYS010000260.1:0-8269 GCA_964651015.1 uncultured Verrucomicrobiota bacterium | reverse complement strand
ATTTCATAGAGCAGCACGCCCAGCGCGTAAATGTCGCTGCGCGTGTCAATGTCCACGCTGGTGAGCACGGCCTGTTCGGGACTCATGTAGGCGGGCGTGCCGATGAATTGTTCGAAGGCGGTGTAAATCGTCTTGTCGGTGAGCTGCTGGCCGCTTGTGGCTTTGGCGATGCCGAAGTCGATCACCTTTGGCACCGCCACGCCGTCGTTCACGGTCACGAGAATGTTCGACGGTTTGATGTCGCGGTGAATGATGCCCTTTTGGTGCGCATGTTGAATGGCCTGGCACACCTGGATGAATAAATCGAGTCGGGCGTTGGTCGAGAGCCGGGCTTCGTCGCAATAGTCCGTGATCTTGAGGCCGCGCACGAGTTCCATCACGAAGTACGGGCGGCCATAATGAGTGGCAAGTGGCGAGGGACGAGTGGCAGGGGAGCTCCCCTCTCCCTGCCCTCTCCCCTCATCGGATGAGGGGAGAGGGTGGCCGGAGACCGGGATAGGGGCGTCGGTGATTCCGGCATCGAAAATCTTTGCAATGTTCGGGTGATCCATCAACGCCAGTGCCTGCCGCTCGGCTTCAAAACGGGCGATGACGGATTTGGTGTCCATCCCAAGCTTGATGACCTTGAGGGCGACGCGACGGCGGACCGGTTCCTCCTGCTCGGCCACATAAACGACGCCGCAGCCGCCTTCGCCGATTTGCTGGAGCAGTTTGTAGCGGCCAATCCGGTCGCCCGGTTTTTCGCCCGGCGGCAGATCACCAGTCTTGAGGCGATTCATGGCCGCACGAAGCGGAGGCGAGCTGATGGGATCAGCCGGACCGGTCTGTTTTGCCTTCAGCCAGGATTCGTTGCCGTCAGCCAACGCATTCAGCATTTGGCGGCAAGGAGCGCACTGTAGGAGATGTTGATCGATCCCCGCGCTTTCGGCTGCGGGAAGATTTCCTTTCAGCAACGCGTCGAGTTCACCCCTGCTTGGGCAACATGATGACATAGGCAATTCACGCCGATTCCAAACATAGTTACCATCCAAACCACGAAAACCTTACACGAGGAAATCAGGCGGCGTTACGCCCTCCGCGTCCACGCTTTGAATTTCCGCCTTTAACCGCGCGATGACACGGCTCTTGGCCACGTACACCGCACCCACGCTCAAGCCGAGCGATTCGGCGACTTCCTTCCCGTCGCGTTCATCAATCGTCGTCCGCCAAAACGCCTGCCAGGTCGATTCCTGGAACTCGCTCCGAATCCGTCCTGCTGCCCAGTGAAAGATGCGCCGGTGATATTCGGCCGCCCAGTCCGATTCGTCAGGCCCGGTCGCGTCGCGGTCGAGCTTAAATTGCAAGGTGGTGTCGCCCGCCAATTCCGGCTGGCGCTGCTGGCGTGCCACGAAATTGTGAAACTTGCTTCGCACGACGCTCAACAGCCAATTCCTGAATTTTCCCCGCTGGGGATCATACTCGAATTTGCCAATCGCCTGTGCAACCGCGCGCATCGTTTCCTGGGCCACATCCGCGGCGTCCGCATCCTGCAAACCGCGAGTGCGGCAGAAGCTGTAAATGAGCGGCGTGTAAATCTCGACGAACTGCGTCCACGCCGCGTCATCATTCGCATCGCGCACGCGCAGCAACAAACTGGGACGGGTCTGTTGGACGGCGTCATTCATGGCTTGCTTTAGGTTTCGATTAGCGCACAAGACTGAACTTCCGGCAATCGCAAACCGTGCTGATGTTGGGAGTCACCGGAACCGACAGATTCTTCACCACCGCTGTGGCTGGGACAGCCGTATCTCCGGTGGCAGTGCAAAGTTACCCTGTCCTACTTCTTGCCGCAGTCTGGAGAACGCGGCCTGCCGATTACAGGTTGTCAGGTTTGGCATTCATTCCGATGAAGCGTTCTCAAATTGCTTTTCCTGGCCGTCCGCGCAAGCATTCGCCTCGGTCCAAATGAACTTGTCCATTCACGCCAGTATCGAGGCCGCCAACAGCTCCGCCGCGGACTTTTTGGCCACCTGGCTGACACACCCAGCGACGCGCAATGTCATGGTTGCCGGTGGCAATTCCCCGCTTGAGGTTTATCGGCTGATTGCCGAACGCAAGTTGAACCTCTCGCACCTGAATGTCTTCGTATTGGACGAATACGTCGGTGTGCCGTTGGCCGATCCACGCAACTGCGCCAACCTTCTCCGCCGTTCCGTCGCCGAAGCGTGGAGCATCCCGTCATCGCAGTTTTTCACCGTCAGCTCGCTCGAATCGGATGCACTTGACAGCGTACGCCAACACGAGGAGCGGATCGCGAAACGTCGTGGCCTCGATGTAATCGTGCTGGGTCTTGGGCAAAATGGACATCTTGGTTTCAACGAACCGGGCAGCACCGAGGATTCACCTGGCCGGCTCGTTTCGCTGGACGCGATCTCGATTGAGGCCAATTGCAAGTGGTTCAGCGGCGATTATGCCCCATCGGTCGGCGTCACCGTCGGCTTGAAAACCATCCTGGCCACGCGACAGGTAATCGTCCTGGCCTACGGTCAGCACAAAGTCGCTGCGGTCAAGGCCATGGTCGAAGGGCCACGAACCGCGCAATGCCCGGCGTCGTTTCTTCAAGGCCATCCCGATGTCCGTATCTTTCTGGACAATGCCGCCGCCGCGGCCTTGAACGCCAAACCATGAGTTCAATTCTCGAAAGAGATGATCGTCCGTTTTACGCCATCGGCGTGGACGTGGGCGGAACAAAAATCGCGGCTGGGTTGGTTAGCTTTCCAGAGGGCGTGGTGAGCGCGCGACGACAAATCCCCACAACTCCCGCGCGCGGCGGCGAAGCAATCCTCGCTGACGTGTCTCACTTGTGCGAAGAACTCGACACAGCAGCGCGATCTGAATCTCGGCAGGTTGCCGGCATTGGCATCGGCATCTGCGAACTGGTGGACCTTGGCGGAAATGTTGTCAGCGAAAATTGTGTCGCCTGGAAAAGCCTGCCCGTTCGCGAACGACTTTCGAAGTTGTCACCGACCGTGATCGAAGCAGACGTGCGCGCAGCAGCGCTGGCGGAAGCCATCTTCGGCGCGGGCAAGCCTTTCAAACAATTCCTCTACGTCACCATCGGCACCGGGATCAGTTGCTGTTTGGTTTTGGATGGCAAACCGTTCACCGGCGCGCACGGCGCCACTGGTACCATGGCCAGCAGTCCATTGAGCATTCCTTGCGAACATTGTGGTCAAGTAACCCATCGGACGCTTGAAGAAATTGCGTCCGGTCCGGCGCTCGTTTCGCGATATAATCAACTGCGTGTCGATGGAGCACAATCGGGACAGGAAGTTATTGCCGCCGCTGCCGCCAACGATTCAGACGCCATGATGGTCGTGCGCTCCGCAGCCCAAGCGCTGGGGGCTCAGATCGGGTTGCTCGCAAACGTCCTCGATCCGGAAGCAGTCGTCGTCGGTGGCGGACTTGGATTGAGCGAAGGGCCTTATTGGGAAATCTCTGTCGCTTCAACACGACGGCACATCTGGTCCGGGCTCCACCGTGATTTGCCGATCATCCGCGCCGGGACTGGACTGGAGGCGGGTATAATCGGTGCAGCGGCGGCAGCCTGGCGATCAGCCCACCAACAACTGGCAGCCTGACAAAATCACAACGCGCAATATTATGAACACGACACTTCAGTTCTGGCTTCGCAGTGGTGCACTGTTGGCGATCAATCTGTTGTTCCTCATGGTTTGGGGATTTACCGGCGTGGGCAAACTGCTCGGCGGTGTTCCGTCGTGGTTTGGCGACAAGTTTGGTTCGACCATCCTGGCCAGCTTTCCCGGATTGACCGCGGCGTTTTGGCTGCTGACTGCCGCGGAACTGCTCGCCTTCGCACTTGCTCTTCTTGCCCTGCTGCGCGGTGAATTTACTGGCCGACGCCCCCCGACCTGGTTGACCGCAATGCTCGTCTGGAGCCTTTTCGTGTTTGTTCAACTCGGATTCGGTCAGTGGCTGACGGCGGAATACAACGGTACTTTCCAACTCTTTGCCTACTTTGGCGTCACGCTCATCGCGCTCCAGTTCGTAGATCGCCTGCCCCCCCAAGCCGGTTGACCCTTTCACATCGGAATCGAGAAACGCGACCTGATGCACTCTTCGCATGATAATGAATTTCACGTTGCCAAACACAAAACAAACCTTCAAAACAGGACGACAAATCTATGAACGCTTCATCTTCACCCTTGAACCGCCGTGACTTTGCAAAAACAACTCTGCTTGCCGGCGCCGCGGTGGCGTCAGGCGTTGTCACCACTGTGGCCGACGATACAAAACGCATCCGCATTGGCGTGATCGGTTGCGGCAGCGTGTCCGGCGCTTACCTGCCGGTGCTGACCAAATGTCCTTACGCCGAGGTCGTGAGCCTGTGCGATATCCGGCCCGAACGCGTGCGCAAACGGGCGGAGCAATTCAAGATAGCGCATCATTATCCGCACATTGACCAGATGCTCGCGGGCGAGCCGTTCGATCTCCTTATCAACCTCACGGACATGCAGGAGCACGAACACCTGAACCGGCAGGCACTCGAAGCCGGCAAGCATGTCTGGAGCGAAAAGCCAATTGCCAACTCGCTCAGTGCTGGTCAGGAATTGTTGCGCTTGGCGAAGCAAAAAAGCAAACGACTCTGGGGTGCGCCGATCACCGCGCAAAGTCCACAATTCGCGTTCATGGCGCGCAAACTGGCTCAGGGTGCGCTGGGACGCGTCGCTGCGGCACACGCCGACTACGGCCACGAGGGACCGAACTGGTCGTCGTTCTTCTATGAGAAAGGTGGGGGCAGCATGCCGGACCTCATGGTTTACAACATCACGTCTCTGACCGGCTTGCTCGGCCCGGCGAAGCACGTGACCGCGATGTTGAGCATTGTCACTCCGGAGCGGGACATCAGGGAGAAGGGCAAGATCAAAGTGACCGAGGAAGACAACGCGATGATTTTGCTCGACCACGGTAAAGGCGTGATCTCGCACATCCAGTCGGGTTTCAACTACTTCAATCCACATGGCCACAGCGGCAAGGATGAAAAGCGCCACACGATCACGATTGTTGGGTCGGGCGGCTTCATGGGATTGGTAGGATACGATTGGGAGCCGTTAGGCGTCGATCTCGCAACGAAAAAGGAGCCGAAGCTCGAGCGGCAGGTGACCAATGCGGAAGGCTATATCTGGCAACTGGGCGGGGCGCTGGCGGCCGAATGTCTCGCGACCGGAAAGGAATTGCTCGTTACGCCGGAGCAGGCGTTGCATGTATTGGAGATCATCACCAGCGCGCGCGAGTCGCAGGAAACCGGGAAACGTATCGCGCTCACGTCCACTTTCAAGTGGCCGATTGTGAGCTAAGAGAGCGCACTCGAAATTGCGTCGGCTCCTTTGCTGTCAGCTTCCGGTTGCGCTAACTCTGTGGTCGGTTGCGCGTCAGGCTAACGGCCACATATCGAGTTTCAGGAATGATGAATTTCTTTATCTGCACTGAAACGGTCGTGGGTTTGAACTCGGTTAGAATCATTTCCGCCACATCAGCCGCCAGTTTCTCAATCAACTTCCAACTCCGGCCTTCACCGAAATGAAGCAGTCTCTGCGCGACGGCGTGGTAATCAATGGTGTTTATCAAATCATCCGTGGCTGCGGCAGAGGAAAAATCATGGGCCAGTTTCACTGTCACCAGCAAACGTTGCGGATGTGCGCGTTCTTCATCCGGCACGCCGACGCGATAAAACACCTCCAGATCGCAAATCGTGATCTCATCCATTGCGAGTTTCTTTCTGCGTTTGTCCCCTGCTCCGCGACTCCTCCGCCTTTTGCGCGACGGCCTCCAGGAGAATGCGAGTTGGCTGATTGATCGGCATTGCCAGTGCCTGCATCGGCGACACCCATCGGAACTCCCGCGCTTCCTCGTTCAGCTTCACCTCTGGATTGCCGGAACAACGGGCGGTGTAGTTGAGCAACACAAAATGTGCGTCCCGGTAAAATTCCTCGGAGTGAATACAATCCTGGACCAATGTAAACCGGATGTCATCGATCTCCAGATTGGTTTCCTCTTTGATTTCGCGACGCAAAGCCGTGGTTGAAACCTCGCCCCATTTGATCTTCCCGCCGGGAATGCCCCAGAGATTCGACCACTTGTGCGTGCGAATCATCAGGACCTCGTCCCCGTCATTGAAAATGAGCGCGCCCACGGTGACGATTGGCGCGCCGTCTGATTCGCCGGAATTTGAGCGCTGCTTCAAATGCAGTCCGTTTTGTTCCAAGATTTCCCGCAACTCGCGCAAATGTTCCACGATCAAATCCGGCTCGCTGGCGCGGAGTTGCTCCAGCTTGTTGTAGCCTGTCAACACGGCGCAGGAATGGACACCACCGTGTTTGGCGGTCTCGATGTCGTGCTGCATATCGCCGATGAAAACCGTATCTTCGGGCTCCAAACGATTTTCCGCCAGAATCTCGTGGATCATTGTCCGCTTGTCCCAGACCTGAACGTAGGGACGATCCAGGAATTCCCCGAAACCGGTCGTCATTTTCTGAACTTCAAAGTGGTCGCGATGAACCGTGCTCAACACGAAAGTGCGCAACCCGCGCGTACGGCAGAACTGCAGGAACTCGCGCGCGTGGGGCAGTTCAGTGACGGTATCCTGGACCTGTTTGAAGCGGCTGTGAAACCAGTTCTCGAGTTGCGGCAAAGGAATGTGCGGAACGTGGCGGTCGTAAAATGTCGTGAACGGCAGACAGAACTCCGCGCGAAATTGCTCCAGCGTCATTTCCTCACGATCAGCCTGGCTCAAGACGTAATTCGTCGCCTTCCAGACGGCCGGTAGATCGTCCACCAGCGTGCCTGACCAGTCGAAGATGACGTTGCGAATCACCAACGCAGTGTAACGTTCTGCCGGATTCTAGCAACAGAATCGCGGCCAGGCGTTTTGCTCCATCAGAAATAATTGCGAACGCGAACTCGCTGGTCGACCGTCTCCAAGCTTGCGCTATATCAACTTCCGCATATCTTGGCTGCGACAATCGGGAACAAAGCACCTCAGCAACATGCGTCCCAAGCTTTCTACTTCGGCCATCCTCGCGCACCGACCTCGCTCCGCATTTACTATCCTCGAGCTACTGGTGGTGATTGCCATCATCGCGATTCTTGCCGCGTTGTTGCTGCCGGCGCTGGCCAAGGCCCGCGAGCGCGCAAAAAGAGCGGGATGCTTGAACGGCCTCAAACAGATGGGGCTGGGCAGCCAGATGTACGCGGACGAAGACAAGAAGGGCGCGTTGTCCAACACTTCTTCCATCGGCGACGACGATCTGAATTGGCTCTATCCCGACCATATTGCGACCTTGAAAACTTTCACCTGCCCAGGCACACAACATTTCATTCGCACGAATCGCTCCTCCGGCAAGTTGCTCGATTTGATGGACAACGCGAAGAGCAAGACCTCACCGGGAACCAGCTACGAAGTGTTCGGCTATTTTCGCGGAGCAAAACCCGATCTCATTCAAAAAACTCAGAATTCCGTCCGCACCTATGCTCACAACAATGACGCCTTTCAACTGAAAGGTGTCATCGCCGGCCCATCGCGTGTCTGGCTGATTCTCGACGCAGATGACGCCTCGACCGGAAACATTGGCAATTACCCGGACCGCGGTGACAATCACGGCGCGCTCGGTGGCAACGTCGCGTTCTGCGATGGCCACGCCGAACTCGTGCGTCAAAGAAACTACGTTTACGGCTTTGAACTTTCCGAGGATAACAACCGCACGCAACCTTGAGCTTAGAGCGGGTGGTGTGAGTTCCGCGGAATCAGTAACGGGGCGCATTGGTTTTGTAGTCCCTGCCTTTTTGAATGTAACCCTACATGCCTCTTACCTGATACCGCCTTGCGCCTTTTGGTCTGACTTTTCGCATTGAAGGATAGAGCATGGGTGTTTTTCGATGAGTAACCCAATTGATCGCGAACTGGCTGTCTTCAGTGCAGCCCGACGATTGCCTGCTGAAGCGCGCGCTCCGTATCTTGACGAAGCTTGCGCTGGTAATGCGGCTTTGCGGCTGCACGTCGAGGACCTCCTCCGCGCCGTCGAGGAAGCGGGTGCTTTCCTCCAGGAACCCGCACCTGGAGCGCAACGGCCCGCGGACGCTTCAAACCCAATGCAGATCGCTGCGGCGGCTGGGGAAAAAGTCGGCGACAGGGTTGGCCGCTATAAATTGCTCCAACAAATCGGCGAGGGCGGCTGCGGCATCGTTTACATGGCCGAACAGGAGGAGCCGG
>CAZYYS010000259.1:0-8272 GCA_964651015.1 uncultured Verrucomicrobiota bacterium | reverse complement strand
CGCGACACGTGGCCACGGTCTATCGAACCCTCAAAGCGGCACGCCCCACGGCCGTCGATCCCGTCAATGCGATGAGTGAAGTGCGGCAGGCGATGGTCGCCGGCAAAACCGTGGAAGAGCGGCAGGCTTTGGCCCTGGCTGCGGCAGAAGAATTCGCGCACCAAGATGTCGAGCATTGCAAGGGGATTGGCCGGCACGGTGCAAAACTAATTCGCAGCGGCATGAACGTCCTGACTCATTGCAACGCTGGGTGGCTGGCGTTTGTGGATGTGGGCTCGGCCACGGCGCCGATGTACGCGGCCCAAGCGCAAGGAAAGAAGTTTCATGTTCTTTGCGACGAGACTCGTCCGCGCTCGCAGGGGGCCACGTTGACAGCGTGGGAACTGGCGCAGCAGAGAGTTTCCCATCAAGTCATCGCTGATAATGCTGCGGGTCACCTGATGCAACGCGGAGAAATCGATTTGGTCATTGTCGGTAGCGATCGTACGCTGGGACGCACCGGCGAGGTTGCCAATAAGATCGGGACTTACACGAAAGCCGTTCTGGCGAAACGGCACGACATCCCATTCTACGTTGCCATTCCGCTTTCTACCATCGACTGGAATCTGAGGTCCGGCTTCGACATTCCCATCGAGGAGCGAGACGAGGGTGAAGTACTCGGCGCGTGGGGATGCAACAAGACCGGTCGCCGTGAATACGTGCGCGTGGCCAATTCCGGCAGTCGTGCATTCAATCCGGGATTCGATGTAACGCCCGCGGAACTGATCACGGGCATCATCACTCCGGTGGGAATCTTCAAACCGAGAGAATTATGGAGCAGTCGAAAGCGGCTTGGTTGCTTGGGTTGATGGACAATCCTGATTGGTGGGCCGGGCTAGGTTTGCGAAGGTTTGACCTATACGCCAAAAGGTGAGATAGGTTTCGCGTCCTGATGAGAGATCAACCGACCCGTCGGAATTTTGAATGAAAACAATTGCTGCTGGACTGCTCCTGGCTATCGCCGCTCATTTTCAATCAACCTCCCGCGGTGCCGTTGCGCACTACGACTTCAATCAGAATCTGAATTCTTCGAGTGGTGGCGTGGCATTGACTACGGGTTTTGCCGCGCCTGCCGCCAGTGCAAGCGTGACTTATTCAAATGTGATGATCAACGGCAGCCAGGCGCAGGTCGCCTACTTCACGCGCGGAACTTACTTTACGTTAACGCACGCTCTGGGCGCCAACGGCGGCGGGAGCAAACTGAACCAATACACGCTGATCTTTGACGTGATGTTTCCGAATTACCCGAATCCTTACGCTGTGCTTTACCAGGCGGACGTTGGCAACACCAGCGACGGAGAATGGTTCATTAGGGTGGGGCAGGGTATCGGAATCTCCGGCGTCTATGCCGGGAGTGTACCGAGCAACACTTGGCATCGGCTCGCGGTGGTTGTGGATGGCCTCTCCGGAAGGCTTACGAGCTTCGTGAACGGCACCCCGGTTCAGCAGGTCGGTGGACCCACCGTGGACGGTCGTTGGGCATTGGGGGCGAGCGCATTGCTGTTTGCCGATGAGGACCAGGAGAATGCCGCCGGTTTCGTAAACTGCGTTCAACTCCGAGACGAAGTCATGACGACCAATGATATTGCGGCGCTCGGCGGGCCGTCTGCCGCGGGCATCCCGTTGCCAGTTGCCCCGACGCTGCAAATTACGAGCCCGAACGGCGGTGAAAACTTTCAGGCTGGTAATTCCCAAACCATCTCGTGGACCAGCGCCAACCCGAGTGGCCAGGTCCAGATTGATCTGTATCGTGGAAGTGGATTGTTTCAAAGCATTGCGCAAGTTGCGTTAAGTCAGAGTAATTATCTCTGGCAGATTAATCCTTCATTGGGTGATACAAACAACTACCGGATCAAACTCACTTCAGTGAGTTATCCGGCGGTGGCGGATTTTTCCGATGGCAATTTTTCAGTGTTTGGATCCGCCGGTGCGCTCAACCCTCTTTTCGGGCAGGCCTTGCAAAGCAACGGCGGCTTCGAATCCGCATTTGCCAACTGGCAAACGATCGTTGGCAATCCAATCGTGCTTACCGGTGCCGGCGGCAAGGGTTCGCCACACGGCGGGACAAACTTTTTTCACGGCGGGATTAGCACCACGGCCAGCGTCGCGAGCGTTCGACAAGACATCGACCTCATTACCGCGGGGTTTACGACAAACGATCTCGACTCGGGCGCAGCGCTGGATTCCGTGGCATGGCTACGGAATTTTTATGGCGCAAACACGTTCGACGATCAGGTCTTCTATCGGGTTGGCTACCTTGATGGTGCCGAACGGGAATTGTCCGCTGTGCGGTGTATCGTCGCCGGTGACAGCGCGTGGTTACAACGCAATCTGTATGGATTACTACCGGTGGGCACTCGGAAATTGCGTGTCGAAATCATCGGCAAACATCGTCGCGATGCTGACAACGACAGCATGGCGGACGATGTGGTTGTGAAATTGCAAAAACCATTTCCGTTGCCCGTCCCGACCATCACCAAACTACCGATGCTCCAGGATGTGCGCACTAATGCCATGGCTTTGATCTGGGAGACTGATAGCAACTTGGCGCGGCATTATGTGGATTGGGGCCGTACGAATGTCAACGAAAACACGGTCACCCAGATCGAAACCCTGCAAATCGACACCACTCATTTTGTTCATCGTGCGACCATTCCGAGTTTGGAAACGGAGACAAGTTACGTTTATCGCGTCCGCAGCGGCACCAGCAGCACGGCGACATATTCCTTTACCACGGCGCCCAAGCGCTCCAGTCCCTTCATCACCGCCTGGTGGGGCGACAACCACAACGGTACAGTTACACTCGCCACGCACGTTACAAATTTGATGGCGCATGCGCCGAACATGATCTGTGTGGCAGGGGATGTTGTGAATAACGGAAATGTTCTCTCTGAATGGCACAACTGGTGGTTCAAACCACTCGAAACTTTGAATGCCGCGCAAACGACTCCCGTTATTTTTGCGCGTGGGAATCACGATGGCGAACACGCGCTTGCTTATGCTTACAGCACCTTACCGGGCAACGAATCATGGTTCGCCTTCGACTACGGCAACAGCCGCTTCATTTTTCTGGACAGCGAGGTGCCGACCAGCACCCCCAGCGATCAGTTTGCCTGGCTGCAGGCGGAACTCAGCCGGCCCGAAACCCAGCAAGCCGCCTTCCGCATCGTTTGCTTTCATCGTCCGCCATTCACCGATCTTTGGAATGGCAGCATCCACATCGGGGAAGCTTGGGTTCGCGACGATTGGGTTCCGCTTTTCACACAAAAGAACGTGGACATCGTGATCGGCGGGCACATGCATGCCTATCAACGTGGTTCAACCAATGGCGTGGTGTACGTGGTCAGTGGCGGAGGTGGCGGGACTCTGGACACGGAAAGGGTCGCCTCGTGGCCGTTTGTGCAGGTAGAATACAGCCAATATCATTTCGACATCATGGAAGTGAACGGCCCAACTCTTTCTTGGGAAACGTATAACACGAGCAACCAGCTTCTGGACATGTTTACGCTGCAAAGCCGGGTGCCGGTCCTCAGTTGGAACAATGCCGTGCCGGTGAGCGGCCAGTTGCGTCTTATTGTAGCGGGCAAACCAAGCACAAGCTACGTGTTGGAAGCTTCGGCCAACTTGATCAACTGGACGCCCGTTAGCACAAACACTATTCTTGGCAGCGGACCGCCAATGTTCACCAACTCTGTGGCGACCGATTCTTCAACTCGCTTTATCCGCGCGCGGACAAGTCAATGATCCGATCCAATCCAGCGACAATTCAAGCGACTTGCCAAGATTGAGACCAGTTCGGCGACTACTTCAAGACCGCTTGGTGGATTGGAGAAACTTGCCCTTGCGTGGGCGATGGAGTTGATTAATCTACGTGACGTCATTGGGGCGGGGTAGCCAAGTGGTAAGGCAGGGCTCTGCAAAAGCCTCATTCGTCGGTTCGATTCCGACCCTCGCCTCCAAACTTCAGCCGCTGCGGCTGAGTGATTTAGGAGGACTCGCGAGGCGTCTGTCAGCAAAAACGTCAGCAAAACTGCTGACACTTTGACTGCACCGGGCCAACACCCGGCCAGCACTCTGACAGCACCGTAACGCGGATATTTCGGTTTCCTTAAGCTCGTAGCTGAAAAGTTATGAGACAGAAATACCGCATGTTCCGCCGGGGTTCCGTTTACTGGACTCAGGACAACGAAACCGGAAAACAGGATTCCCTCCGCACAAAAGACCATCGCGAAGCTCAACGCCTGTTGCACGCCAAGAACGAAGCCTGTCGGCATCCGAATCAACTCATGCCGAGTGAAGAAGACCTTGCGGTCGCCGAAACCTCGCAGCCGCGTGAGCTGAATCAGGCCAAGCAGAACTTCGTCGTCCTTCTCCGTAGGCAATCCATGTGCATCCGATCCGGTGATGGTCAACTGCCGGGTAATCCAATCGTTACGCCCCTTGTCCCAAATGCGGTCCTCGAAACGCAGTGTCTTCACTTCCGGTTTGAGTCGATGCGCCAGTGCGCAGAGTGGGAACTCCGTTCCCGGTGATTCCTGTCTCAACTCCCGGTCAAATCTGTCTTAACACGCCTCCGCAGGCTTACGAAACCGTTCAATCGCGGCCCAAAACCGTGTTAGAACGGGAGTGCTTCGGGAGGTTTGCTTCCGGGCTGTGTCAGGTCTTGCCAAAGCATTTCTTGACCGAATTGAGATGGGCTTGAGCCCCGTTAAACCGGATTCACCATCCGGCTAAGGAGACGGTTTTACCACCCGTCATGCTCATGTCCCGTAGAGCTGGATGCCTGGAGACAGACTCGTCCAGTTCGAGAGAGGCTTTTCAGAGTAATCCTCCGGTTACCAACCGGAGAGTAATCCTGAAATTCTATCTCATGCACTTCAATGCGCCGCGAATGTGGGCGAGCGGGAAAAACTCTGTCGTGCAACTCGACAGAGCCGTTTGATTCAAAATGGGTGAGGAAGTTCAGCAACTTCCAAATCCCTCGGCGGGAATCGGACCACAGCCACACATGGCCAAACGGGTGCAAAGCCCTGGTTCGATTAACGCGCGCTGGCGTCGGGAGTCTGACGGTGGTGACACCGATCAGCCGGAATCTGACACGTTCCGGGGTTCTGCCGGTAAAAGCAGACCATGAAAAGCTCAACGATGAAAGGGGCGTGATCGCCCCGCCGATAATGCTCATTTTGCCCTGGTCAACGTCGCCGCGCCGGATGGCAAATCCGCCGTAGATGACAGCCGAGATTCCGAGGACGAATCCGAACATCATGATTACCGCGAGGCTGTTGCTGATGGAGTTGAACACCTGCGCGAATGCCGGCATGGCGTTCAGAGTGAGGAAGGCGGCGGCCATAAGGATCGAAGGCAGCCGCGAACGAACTTTGAATTTGATGTACTTGCCCCAGTCAGCCTTCAGGAACGATTGTTCAGTCTCACGCGAAGACATTCGTGGGGACTTGGCGAACCCTTGCACGGTGTTCCCCTGTGGTAGCGCATCGTGGCAGTTCGCGATGAAACGGTGATTTCGGTGTAGCTGACCGTCGCGGCATCTGAGCGGTGCATACACGTTGAAAAAGGACCGATGTGCGGAGTGTGGGAACTGTGCAACTTGCGCAGCCAGCTCAGACGTGGTGCTGAAGTTTGTTCGAGCGCGTGTCGAAATTCCCTTCCGCGCGCGCGTTGGGCAGCCGGCTCATCGAAGCCTGACGAAATCCACTGCTGCGTTCGCCAACGCGCATTCTTCCGAACCAATCGCTCCAGATTCCAGCGCCACTCGACGATCTCACCAGATGACGGAAAGATTCCAATGAGACGAAAAGGGTTGATGCGCTTCAGTGGCAATTCCCTCAGCCTGGCGTTAACGAATTCGGCTGAATCGGCTGCGCCAACGGCCTTGACGATCTCGCCCCGGCTGATGGGGCTGCGTTCGACTCTCTTGGTGACAGAATACCAGTTTATCAATGCCAGAGATGCGCCGGCGTCGTTTAGCGCAATCCATGTTCCGCCGCTGGGTTCAGACGGCGAGAGCACCGCGCGACCGTTCGCTTTGTGCCGCGTCGGTGGCAAACCGTCAGCGCGCGTTAGCTTTTCGTCGCGGTTCATTCCCAGGCAATAACCATTTCGTTGCGCGATGAAAGTGACCGTACACATTGGTGAATTCAGTCTGCCATCGGATATGTTGCGGCCATTCTGGAGTACTCGCGCCACTTCTGCCAGACGAGCGAGAGCTTCGTGGGTGTGCAGCCGCGGTTTCGGTTTGCAGCACCGATTGCGAAAACCAAGTCCCACTGACGAAACAAGGTTCGGTAAGCGGCGAAAATTGAGTTGCGTGAATCGTAAATGCTCGTGGCCTCGGAAGCCGCGCCGTTGAGTTCGATGATTTGAAAATTCTTTCCGGCGCGCAAATCGTACTCGCTCGCAAAACGAACGTCGTAGCGTCCGATAAAAAACCCGGTGAGCCTTTGCGAGATTTCGTCCACGCGACGCTCAAGTTCCGGCGTGCAGAATCTCATTCCGTCGCGGAAGACACAGCCCTGCGCGTGATTGCCTGCTTCGACCAGTTTCAGTTCTTCACCCACGGCCAACACTTCGTCGCAACGTGGCGCGAATCGCTTGAGATACGTGTCGGCGACAAAGCGCGCTCGCGGGTCGCGTTCAATCAGTTCGCCGATGGTGTGGCGAGCATCGCCGACAAGCTTCGGGAAAATCTTTTCCGTGATGGCGAAGATGTGTCCACGGGTTTCATGCGGAAAGCGGTAATAGAAAACTCCGATTTCATGCGGACCGGGCGCATAGCGTTGAACGACCAGCGGTGCGGATGTCTGGCGCAGATAATCCTCTGCCTGCTCGCGCGAGCGGATGAGCTTGATGCCCACTCCGCGTTGGCCAACGTCGGGTTTGAGGATAAACGGAAAACCGAAACTGAGCCGGGCGCAAATTTCATCGAGTGAGCGCAATCTCGCCTCAGCAGAGTCGCCTACGACTAATTCCGCTTCGGCGGTGAATTCCGTGCTGGTAGCTTGAAGTTCCTTCAGCATTGCGGTCTTCGATTCCCCCACCATTCCACCGGAGAAGATGCCGGGATTCGCGGCGGTTGGGAGTGTCAAACCGTGATACTTCACGGCGAGCCACAAGCAGTAGATCGCCACCGGTGGATAAAACACCCAAGCCGGCCAGAATTCCCAATGCTGCCATCGGGCAAGCCGGTCGGCGAAACGGCGGAAGTTGAAATTCGCGAACGCTCGACGGAGGAGTTGCAGGACGGCGAGGAGAATCACTCCCGCGCCAATCAGCATCAGCCCGGCGTGCTTGTAAGTTCCGAGCCAACTTGCGAGTCGTGCGCCAAACGTCTGTGCGAGGAAGAGAATGGCTATGGTCCACAGGCACGATGCGACGCCGGTGACGAGAAGAAATCGTGGCAAGGGCACGCGCAAAAATCCCGCGGCAAGATACGTGGGCAGCCGTGCGCCGGGAACGAGACGGCTGAAGATCAGAATCGGTGTTCCGCGTTCAGCAAACCAGCGTTCGCTTTCGGCGACCTTTGCCGAAAAGCGGCGGAGTGACGAACGCTCGAACCATCCGCGCCCGGCGTAACGTGCGAGGGCGTAAAGTCCCGCATCGCCCATCCAGATACCGAGGAAGCACGCAATGAAAGCCGCTGGCCAGGAGATTCCGCCGCTCGCAAGCAACAATCCAGCGCCTACAGCCGCCACATCCTCCAATACGAATGTCGCGAGAAAGAAACCAGCTGCCTTCGCAAACGGCATCCACTCGGCGAGCGCAGAGGGGGCAAGAGGAAGGGCGTCCGTCATTTGGGTTTGGTAGGGCGCGTCACTCCGTGCGCGCCGTTTGAACGACTTATGAATGCGGCGCGCGCGGAGCGACGCGCCCAACCGGTCTCTGGAATGCGTCGGTGATATTTCACGCGGCTGCCTTTGGCTGCCTCGGCCTGGTGCTTGAGAGTGCTGGGTGCGACGCCAAACCCTGGCGGCATTTCCAATCCCAAGACGCCGCACATCACGCCAATGAGCGCGTAGTGATGTACGGCGTGCGCCACGGAGTACATGATTTCGCGACCGACCGTTGACGGCGACGCTTGCGAACCGCTCGTCGCGTAGCTGGTTTTGCAGGTGACGTTCAACGGCCGCATCAACAGCATTGGGTCGAGCCGCTCGTAGCCTTCCCGAAGTTCCTGGGTCGCATTCAAAGCCGCAAAACGGTCGTTCTCGATGAGTGT
>CAZYYS010000258.1:0-8284 GCA_964651015.1 uncultured Verrucomicrobiota bacterium | reverse complement strand
GGAATGACTTGTCAGCTTCATTCGTGCTGAATAACACTGTCGCCATGCAAGTCCAGCTTGTCATGACCGTAATCGGGAAAGACCGCACCGGGTTGGTTGAATCGGTCGCGCGCATTGTCGCCGACCACGGCGGCAACTGGCTCGAAAGCCGCATGTGCAGATTGGGCGGTGAGTTTGCCGGCATTCTGCGCGCGCACATCCCGTCCGAGCGTCGCGCGGCGTTGGAGCAGGCGCTGACCAAACTCAGCGATCTGACCATCGTCGTTCGTGCAGACGAAGTCAAAGCCCCGGCAGGCGAACCACAGTTCGCCTCCCTTGAAGTTGTGGGCCAAGACCGTCCCGGCATTGTGCTGGAAGTCACCCGCGCCCTGGCAGCGCACAACACGAATGTGGAGGAACTCACCACCGAATGTGTCAGTGCGCCCATGTCAGGAGAATTACTTTTTCAAGCGCGCGCCAAACTGGCTTTGCCCGCCGGGCTCGCGGTTGGTGCGTTGCGCCTATCTCTTGAGCGGGCCGTCCCCGGACTGACGGTTGAGATTTCCACCCTGTGACATGACGAGAGTATTCCGCGTGTGCGGCTTTCAATGGTTTTGCATCCGCAACTGTGTGTTTAGTCGAAAGCCATCGTTGTTCGGGACACTGAGAGTGATTGGGAGTGACAGGCAGGAATTTCCTGCTAGTTTGCCATTAGTTTACAGCGAGTTCTGCGGCACGACGGCCTATTTCACATCAAACGGCTGTTTAGATGCGAATTGATCGCTTACGGGAAACGTCTAACCCTCGGATAATACGAAAGGGACTGATCGCATGAAAACAATAGTGAGCGCGTTGAGCGTGTGCCTCGTGGTCGTATGCGTGGCCGGTGGCCTGGTGTTGGTCAATAAACTTCGACTAAATCACGAGCTTCAACAAGCCAATCAAAACCTTCAAGACCGACTCCAGTCCGCATGGGTGCGCACGGACTCGCTGCTCGCCGAAAAGGAGGAATCTGGAAAACAAGTGGAACTCTTGCGTGAAGTTGCAGAAGGACTCCAAGCGCGGATTGCGGAGCAGGATACCGGCGACACAGTCCCAACTTTGACTCCCTACCAGACGCCTGCTTTCCTCGGCCAGAAGTTCATTGGCCAAGCGTGGATTGTCCCTCGCAACCTGCGGAAAGACACCAATACCCAGAGTTACGTTTACGAACAAGTGGTGTGGCTGGACGAGCGGTTACTCGAGAACTTTGTAACGAAAGCAAATGTGGCGGAACAAGTGGTCGAAAATCAGACCTATGTCAACAACACCTATTATCCGGAACCATATTATTATGCCGGCTACCCCATTTACTATCAGCCTCGATCGAACTACTTTCAGGCGAAACCCAACCCGCCGCCGGCAACGCCCACGCCGGCCCCACCGATCGTTAACCCGCGTAGTGGTGTGGTGACATTGCGGCAGGCTGGCCCGGTGACCCAGATCAGGACCCGTCCGCAGGCGACCAAGCCGCCCGCCTCGCCACGCCGACCTCCGCCGTCCGCAGGCGTCACCCGCGCGACGAACCCGTGACCCAATGCGCCGTTTCGGGCAGGCAGCCAGCTTACGGCTTCGCGTCGCGATGCCAGATGTCGCCCTCGCCGTAACTGAACCAGCGGCTGGTCGTTACTTTTTGCTGGGTGAAAAACTGCACCCCTTCCTTGCCCTGCATGTGCAAGTCGCCGAAGAATGAATCGTTCCAGCCATTGAATGGAAACCACGCCATCGAAGCGGGCACGCCAATGTTGATGCCGACCATGCCGCAGTTCACGCGATGTTTGAACTCACGGGCGGCCTTGCCCGAACGGGTAAAAATCGACGCGCCGTTGCCATAGGCCGAGCGGTTGGTCAGTTCGATGGCTGCATCCAAGTCATCCATGTGCATCACGTTCAGGACGGGACCGAAGATTTCTTCCCTGGCTACCATCATGTCAGGTTCTACGTAATCCAGAATGGTCGCGCCAACGTAGAACCCGTTCGGCGCTTCGCTGACTTTAATGCCACGTCCGTCAGCGGGAATTTTCGCGCCTTCATTCACGCCGGCGTCAATCAAATGCAAAACGCGGTCGCGGTGCTGGCGCGTGATGACGGCGCCCATGTCCGGTTGCGCCTCGCGATCCGTTGGACCCACTCTGATCCGCCGGGTGGCCTCAACCAACGTGGGCAAAACTGTCTTTTCAGCGCCGCCGACGACCACCGCAGTTGACCCCGCCATGCAACGCTCCCCCGCGCACCCGAATGCAGCCTCGATAACACCGCGCACCGAATTCTCTACATCTGCATCAGGCATCAGCAGAACGTAATTCTTCGCACCGCCGTTAGATTGCACACGTTTGCCATGCTTTGTCCCGACTTCGTAAATGTAGCGCGCAATCGGCGTCGAGCCGACGAACGAGATCGCCTTCACTTTCGGATGCGTGAGTAGCGCATCCACGACGCCACGACCGCCGTGAACAATGTTCAACACGCCCTTCGGCAGCCCAGCCCTTTCGAGCAGCTTCGCGATTTTGATGGCGGTCAGTGGAACTTTTTCGCTTGGTTTGAGAACGAAAGTGTTACCGCACGCAATGGCAATGGGATACATCCATAGCGGTACCATCGCGGGAAAATTGAACGGCGTGATGCCAATACAAACACCCAGCGGTTGGCGGATGGCCTCGCAATCAATCCCGCGCGCGATGTTTTCCAAGACTTCACCCATCATCAACGACGGTACACCGAGCGCAAACTCCACGACTTCCATCCCGCGTTTCACGTCGCCGCGCGATTCAACGAGCGTCTTGCCGTGCTCGCGCGTGTTGCAGCGCACAATCTCCTCGAAGCTGTCTTCGAGCAACATTTTGAAACGGGCCAGGATTCGCACGCGTTCGACTGGTGGCGTTTCCATCCAGGATGGAAACGCAGTGGCGGCGGCTTCCACAGCGGCATTCGCATCGGCAGCGCTGCCGACAGGACATCCAGCGATTACATCACCGGTCGATGGATTGTGAACAGGGGTGGTGGCAAGTTTGGATTCCCGCCATTCGCCACCGATAAAATCAGGACAAACTTCAAGTTTAATAGACATATTCTCAACTCAGCGCCGGCGTATTCAATCGTTTCACGAACTTATCTCCATGCCAACTGCCATCGATACCAACCGTTTTGCCTGGCGCCGTTGAAAAGTTGCCGTTACCTTCAGTAACAGTACGCGATGGCGCGAGCATGGTTTTTCATTTTCCGCCGGCTGACGTATTCTTAACGAGCGGTGCGCAGAGTGGCGATAATAAATATCGGGGATCGCAAACGATCTTGCGCTCGGCGGATAAACATGGAGAACGTCCGCCCGCGAGGCCAGAACGTCAGGCAATTCATTGCAATTCATTTCCGCGTTGAAACATGGGTTGATTTCGGATGACGAGACATTTACCGTCAAACTCAAACAGCTAAGCTGAACAACTCATGAGTGCGCCACGGCCCAAAAACGAAAAGCGACGACTCAAAATCCTCTGGCAATACGAGCTGCTCGACACAATGCCGGAAGAGGCGTTCGATGATCTCACGGCACTCGCCGCGCACATCTGCGAAGCTCCCATCGCGTTGATCAGCCTCGTGGATGAGAACCGCCAGTGGTTCAAATCAAACGTCGGTCTCAGCATCAATGAAACCTCCCGTGATGTTTCGTTCTGCGCGCACGCCATCTTGCAGACGGACTTGTTCATCATACCTGACGCGCTGAAGGACAAACGCTTTGCCCATAATCCACTGGTGACTTCCAGTCCGAGAATCCGGTTCTATGCCGGCGCGCCCTTGATTGCGCCTGACGGTCATGCCTTGGGCACGCTTTGCGTCATCGACAAAGTGCCCCGCGAGTTGAGGCCGGAGCAAAAGCAGGCGCTGCGAGTGCTCAGCCGCCACGTGGCCACGCAACTGGAACTGCGACGCCATTCGATGGAACTGGCCCGCGCGGGAGAGGAGCGCGTAAAAATTGAGAGAGAGCTCCAGAAATCGAGAGCGGATCTGGCCAAAGCCCATCGTGAGTTGGCTACCTATCAGACGCGACTCCGCAAAGCACGCCGCAAAACGTCGCGCAAATCGAGGAAATAGATTCGAAGTTCAGGGCTGGCCATCAAGTGTTGCGAAGTAGTAACAGTCTTCCGACTTTTGAATCGCCCCGGCGGTGATCATATCACAGACAGAGGGGCAGGTTCTAAGCTGGCTTCAGCGATTACTTCGTCTCGGCAAACGTTACATTTGAGAAGAAAACGTGCATCGGGCTTTGCTCCTCCCAAGGTCGGTTGAGTCACGCATCCACAACCGGCCACTCAACGCTTGCTACAAAGCCAAACGTTCAAGCGGCAAAGCCGAACCGATAGTGTTCTTCTTCCGGTTTGATTCCAAGTGACGCACAAATATGCTTGGAGGCCAGCATGCCAGCCGCCGTCTTGATCATCCGGTCAAATTCGTGCATCGGCAGTTCAAGTCCTTCGTGTTTCACGGCTTGAATCCTGAACCCTCGCTCCAGGAGTTCTTCGACGAATTCCTCGCAGGAGACCGGGTCGTCACTGGAGTAGTGGTTGGTCTGCGCATGTTTCTTGAACGGAGTCGTGTATTCGATGGTGTATTTGGGCAACATAAGCTCCTCCGGGTTAGTTGTTGTGAATCGGTAATGGAACGGATTGGCGCACCTTGCCAACCCAGCGATGGAAAATCTCTTTAGCGAGATCAGTGGCCTCGTCTTGCGACACCGATTCCTTGAGGTTTTGTTTTTTCGGCAGCCAGTCGGTGGGCAGATGTTTCTCTTTTGAACGGAGGTCAACCGGGCGGATGAAGCTGTCGAGTTCCAGTTGCAACTGTGAACTGGTCTCATCGAAGTCCGCTTCGGCGGTGGCACAGACCTCGAACTCCCGTCCATCCCGGGCGAACGAGCCGATGATCTCGCTGGTGGAAATAACTCGCTTCATCTCTGTCCAGACCATGGCAGCGGACCACCAAACCGGCTTTCCGGGGCTTGGCAAAGGCTAACCATTTATTGTTCATCCACTCAGGAAAATGGCCGGCATGGCTGGTGTCGAGACCACACAGATCCAACGAAGACGGGCTAAACCAGTGAATTACCAACGAACTAACTTATTTGTGGCGGTCCCGAGCGGCTTCCTTTCTGCGGATCAAATACCTTACCGCATTCCAGAAAAGCCAGCACGCCGCCGCGCCCAGCGCGAATGCGACGACTGTTCCACTGGTGAACACCAGCGTCGGATCGCGCCGGATGTCCTTCAGCGAATAGAGGAAGGCTGCCATCACACCACAACCCAGCGAGGAGGAATAAACCATGATGCGAAACAAATCCCGTTCGTTCTTCGATTCGCCGCTCACCACGAAATCATCCACCTCCGCGATTGCTCTGTCAATGCGCTCGAAAGGCACTGAATTTGCGTGAGTTGAAGTGCAGCACATGGAAAGCGCCGTCGCCGCTCTACTCTGCTGGCGCAATCCAAAACCTGGCGGAGATTCGGACGCCTCCCCGTAACGCCGACTTTCCAGTCGGCACGGTTCAGCGGTATAAATCGCCGGTTGGAAAACCGGCGTTACGCGAAACGCCGACATTCCTGTCGGCCTCGCCAAGGTCCGTGCAAGCGGAAGAATCTGGCGGCGCTGGTGATGGTCACTTGCATGCCCGCCCGACACTTAAGCTCGCAAACCGGTTGATTGATGCCGGAAACGAAAGAGGAGGCGGCCGAAGCCGCCCCTGTCCGGTTACCGTTTCGTTGCTATTTCGCCTTTTGAATCACGATGCTCCCGCCGCCAAGTGCCTGCGGATTGGCGCTGTTGATGTCGTCCGAAGCACCCAATACATTGTCGTACACCACGGTTGGCGATGAAAGACACAGCCCCCAAGCGGCGCATCGCTTAGGGGCTGCGGGAGGACACTACACTTAGTTCTTGAAGAGGATATAGCCCGTTGGGAAAGTCAATTCCTCGGCCGTATTCACGGCAACGCCATCGCTGACTCCACCGATGGCATAGATTTTGCCGCCTGAAACCGCCACCGCATGGCCGTAGCGTGCCGTGGGCATCGGCGTATTGGTAGTCCAAGTGTTGGCGACCGGGTCATAAGCTTCAACCGTGTTTAGGTGGGGTGCACCCCCGAATCCACCCCCGATGGCGTAAAGTTTGCCGCCTACCTCAGCAACCGCGAGGGTAGAACGTGCCGTGAGCATCGGCGCTTTGGCAGTCCAAGTATTGGCGACCGGGTCAAATTCCTCGACCGTGTTCAAGTAGCTGCCGTTGTTGCCTCCTCCGATGGCGTAAAGCTTGCCACCTACTTCAGCCACCGCGTGGCCGGCACGCGCTGTGAGCATCGGTGCTTTGGTTGTCCATGTGTTAGCGACCGGATCATACTCCTCAACCGTGTTCAAGAAGCTGTCGTGATATCCACCGATAGCGTAAAGCTTGCCGCCCGCCTCGGCCACCGCAAGGAGTCTGCGAGCAGTTGGCATAGCCACTTTACTGGCCCAACTGTTGGCAATTGGATCATACTCCTCAACTCTGCTCACGTCACCCCCGCCGGTTTCTCCCCCGATGGCGTAAAGTTTATCGCCCAAAGCCACTGCTCCGAATTGGTAACGAGTAGTGGGCATTGAGGCTTTAGCAGTCCAAGTGTTGGCAACCGGGTCATACTCCTCGACCGTGTTCACGCGATAGAGGCTGTCAGCTCCCCCGATGGCGTAGAGTTTGCCACCCGAAGCCGCTGCCGCGAGGAAGTATCGCGCTGTAGGCATTGGCGACCTGGTCGCCCATGTACCATCCCTCCATGAAAACGTGATTCCCGTGAAGATGTAGCCCGCCGCAGAAGGACTGCTGTTCACAATCATCGAGCCGCTCAACTGGGGACCGGGCGGCCCTTGTAGTCCTGTCGTGCCTTGTGGGCCAACTGGCCCAGCTGGCCCCGCGGCACCCTGTGCGCCGGTCGCACCAACCGCTCCCTGCGGTCCTACCGGGCCAACCGGCCCTTGCGGACCGGTGGTTCCGAGAGTGACATCGAGCGTGGTGCTTTTACTACCGGCAGTAACTAACAGAGGATATGAACCCGGGGCGATTCCTACCGGTAAAGCGGCCGTGATTAGAGTTGCGTTCGATGAAAGAATCACCAATTGCGAGCTGCCCAGGGTCACTGTAAGGGGCGTCTTGTTGAACTGGCTGCCGGTGATGGTAAGTGTGGTTTGTGCCGCATTAGCAGCCGCTTGGGTCACGGTTGGCTGGGCGTGTATCTGGTTCGGCAGCAGGCCGAGGGAACAGAGCGCAACCAAGCTCAACAGACGGCGCGCAGTCCTCGTCACGACATCAACTCGCGGCACGCGGTTCAACACCGGCGATCGGGCGCGCACGGCTGCGCTGCGTTGGAGAGCGGTGGGATTATAGCAAGTAGTATTCATGAATTTATCTTTCATTTGGTTTTGGCATCACGGGGTAGTGAAGTTTCAAGGCGTGAAGAAGCCGGCCGGAACTCGTGTTCCGTCCCCCCGGTGTTAAATCAGCGTTCTGTGCCATTGAAGGGTTAAACCGCAGGCGAGGCCCCGACCTTACAACAAAGTGAAAAAACTTTTTCGAACTCTGTGGAAGGACCGAGTTACGTAACGCCGACATTCTTGTCGGCCCGGGCGCCGGTTGAAAACCAGCGCTACACGTAACGCCGACTTTCCAGTCGGCGCGGTTCAGCGGTCCAAATCGCCGGTTGGAAAACCGGCGTTACACGTAACACCGACATTCCTGTCGGCCTCGTCATGGTCCGTGCAGGCGGAAGAATTTGGCGGCGCTGGTGATGGTCACTTGCACGCCCGCCCCACATCAAAGCCCCTAAACCGGTTGACTGAAGCCGGCAATGGAAAAGGGGCGGCCGAAGCCGCCCCTTTCCGGTTACTGTTTCATTGCTACTTTGCCTTCTGAATCACTATTGACCCGCCGCCAATCGCTTGCGGGTTCGCGCTGTTAATGTCGTCACTGGCGCCCGAGACGTTGTCATACACGACTGCACTGGTGGCTTTATTCCAGATCTTGATGCGGAACTTGTCCACGCCGCCGCCGCCACTGATCTGTCCGTCCGTCGCGGTCAGGAGGAAACTGTAGTTGCCCGTGCCGTTGACGGTGCCGCTGCCTTTGTATTGCGCCAGCGGGCCGGATACAACGAGCCATTCATAAGCGGTGCTGTTGAAGGTGAAGTTTGCCACATGAAACTGGAACTCCGTCTCACCCGTCGGCACCGTCTTGCCCTTCACGTATTTCGAGA
>CAZYYS010000257.1:0-8312 GCA_964651015.1 uncultured Verrucomicrobiota bacterium | reverse complement strand
GTTTGTTCCCAATGGCCTTGCAACTCAGACTCGTAAAGTGGAAGCGCAAATGGTTAAAAAACCTGTAGAAGTTCCGGCGTGTGGTTCTCCGTTTCGACTTTGGATCGCGGGTAATACCCCACCTGTTCCGGACTTACTGATGCGGACCTGTGTGAAGCACTGAATGCGCGTTTGGCTGCGGCTGTGAAAATGATCAGTGCGCATTCGCCTTTGTACCATGTCGCTGTCCTGTATGAACCAGGACATGAGACTCTTGCAACGCCGACGGTAGTACTGTCTAAAGCGGAGGCAAATCCACATTCCCTTGCAGAATTAGATAATCACCCGGCTGTGTTTGATTCCCGAGATATATCAAGGCATCAAGATAATCCAGAGCGGCTGTGGAGACTGAATTCGTAGCTTTTACAGTTGTTACGTGCGTTCCTGAAGCGGCGGTAAAGTTGACTGTTTGTTGAACAATACCGGCCGTTCCATCAGTCTTGAGATACACGTTGGCGATCGCGAATGAGTAAGTGCCTGCTGTTTTTGTCTGTATTCTCCACGATGAGACATATGTGGTTCGACCGTACCAATAGTCATTCGGCAATGGTAACGATTTGAGAATGGAGGCGCTCGCATTGCTGGGACAAGTCCATCCGCCGTATGAATATCCACTAGTATTCCCGAAGCCGACGGCGACATTGCCACCACCATATTGAGCAATCTGTGCATCTGGTGGTGAAATGAAGAAGTTTTTCTTTGGAGTAATGTTAATGCCCGTGCTTGACTTGTTATTCTTAACGCTTGCAAGCTTTGTGCTTGTCTCGTAGAAGCCGAGATCGTAAAAGCCGCCCACTGCGTCCACGATGTTGTCTTCGAAAGACAGATTATCAATATACGCGAAACTGACACCCCCAACAGAATAGTTTCCGGCGGGTCGCACAAGTGCGGGCGAGGGAAGGCGAATCACCTATCAAGACGCGACATTTCATATCAAGACACGACAGTACGCCCAGACACCTGTGCTTTCAGAGGCGGCACGCCGTGATGACGTTTGAAGTCGCGCGAGAAATTCGCAGCATGTCTGTACCCAACCTGTGATGCGACTTCCTTGACTAGGTTGCCTCGCAGAAGCAATTCGACTGCTTTCGTCTGTCGCAGTTGATTCAGCCAGTAGCGAGGAGGCTGTCCTTTAGCCGCCGAGAAATGTCTTTCAAGGGTGCGGAGAGAAACTCTGCACCGCCGTGCCAAGTTATTCGCAGAATAATTTGATTCTGCGGCCAGTTTCTCCCAATCCGCTATGCGATCTAATTGGCAGCTCACAAATGTTTAATACGTGTGAAGTACTAGGGATCTTTCGAAAATCTAAAACCAACGTCCGTGAGCTGAACTTTGCGTAGAGTCGAATGTCACGTTGCGCAAGCCTCTCTTTCAGCGTTCCTCCAGGTTGAGAGGTTCCGGCTATTTGGGGCTGGATACTGACTGCCGACTCGTGTTCACTTATCTGATGCGTTTGGTCCGTTTAGAGATTGCTTTCATTCAAAGACGAGTTCTTCGCCTAGCGCACCATGGATACGCTCCCCGGATAAAATGGCTCTTGGACAAATCGGCGGCGCTTGGGTTTGGGGATGGACTTAACATAATAGCTATTCGTCTTTGACATGCCCCGGATTTCTTTAGTCGTCTGTGTCTGCAACGAACGCGAATTGTTACGGCGGCTTCTACAGAAGGCGGCGGGCTGTTACGACGATTTGGTGGTTGTTCACGACGGCTCAGAAGGCATCCTCAAGGAGGATTCCATTCCTCAAGGGCAACCGGCCATCAATTACAGCGAACTGGAATCCGATGCGCCATTTCCCAACGGCTATTGCAGACCACTCAATCCGCCGCGTGCCGGCACGATTCATGAATTGGTGGAGAGTTATGGCGGGCGCTTTTACGAAGGGCCGCGCGCGTTTCAACAAGAACCTCACTGGCCCTTTGCTTGGTGGCAAGCGCGTCATGATTGGATTCTACGGTGGGACGCTGATGAATTCCCCAGCGACGAAATGCGCGCCTGGGTTCAGAAATTCCGGCAATTGCCCGAGCCTTCTGCCGAGATTTCCGGTTACACGTGCTTCTGGCCCCTGTGGAACGGACGGCGGGCGATACCCGGCAAGTGGCCGGACGGAAGGATATTCTTTATCAACCGTCAGCGAGTCAGGTTTTTCGGAATGGCTGAACAAGTTCCCGTTCCGGATGGACAGTTGGTCGCGCTCGATCTGGTGCTGCGGCATCAGCCAAGACGGAAATCTTACGGCTATCGGAATTTGATCCTTCGCAGGCAGGCTTATCACTGGCGACAAATTATCGCGCGTTCTCTCCTCGGGAAGCCAACAGACCTGCCCCGTTGGCGATGGAACACGCCGGATTGGCCGCGCCTCTGGCAGGAAATCGCAGAAAAGCCGGTTCGAACAGGAATCAAGCGGCTTATGATTGCGCCATATCCCATGGTGCGCATTTTTCTCCGCCATTGGCGTTATGAGTTGTTTTACACGCTGCCGGGAAGCGGGCTGAATCACTTTCTGATTTGTATGGAATCGGCAAGGCTGAAACGAAAATGGAAGCGTCCCGTAAAATAATCTGCCCGCTTTGCGAGGGAGAAGAACTCATTCCAGTCGGCGAATTGACAGGCCAGCAACTGTGCGCCCTGTGGAAGGCTTTGGATTGCGAGTTCAGTACGGAAGCATGGGGAGCGATACACGACGCTTTTCGCGTTGTCAGGCAACGCTGCGCCCGGTGCGAGTTTGAGTTTTTCGATCCTCACCTTGCTGGAAACGAAGCATTTTATCATCAACTCGAGCGGCCCGGGTATTACAGTCCGTCAAGGCTGGAGTTCGCGAGGACGCTGCAGTTTGCACGCAAGAATCGATTGCGCCGTGTGTTGGACGTAGGCTGCGGAGTAGGCCTGTTCCTGGACCAAGCGAGACAAGCCGGTTGTGAAACATGTGGAGTTGAATTGAGCCGGGCCGCAGGCGAAAAGGCGCGGGCCAATGGCCACCGAATTTTTGACCGTCTGTTGGGTGATCTTGATTTGCATGAAACTGGTGGCGGATTTGACCTCATCACCCTGTTCCAAGTGGTCGAGCACTTGCCAAAACCGGTTGAGACTATGAGAGAGGCAGCCGCACTGCTCAATCCAGGGGGTTGTATTTCCGTGGCAGTGCCATCGGCAGCCGGTGTGTACCGATGGGTGCCTTGGGATCCTCACCAATGGCCACCCCATCATGTTAGTCGCTGGCTTCCCAAGGATTTCGATCAACTGGCGAAGGCGGTTCCCCTGCGGTTGGTGGAGCGTGGCGGAGACATTCTTGTGGGTTCACAACTGGAATACTTTTGGAAGCTTCATAACCGGCTGGCGCCTGCTTTGGGGAAACCGGCCCGTTGGGGCGGGGACGATCTGCCGCGGATTGTTTCCTTCTTCTTCCGGAAAACCGGGATGAAATTCGTGTTCCCTAGATGGGGATGCAGCATTTATGCATACTTTCAAAAACCTTACCCAAGGGCAACTTGCCCGTGCATGACAATCTCCCCGGGATTCTCGGCGGGCTTTTGAAATGCCAGGAGCACCTTGATTATGGCTCGAATACCCGCACATCCGCTGGCGCAACACCCGCTGGACGGTCTGAAAGGCACGCCGAAGTGCACGCAGCCGATGCATTCCCGCACTTATCTAGTGTTTGTGATGTTGGAGCATTCGTTGCAACAATGCGCGCCGTTTGTCAATGGCAGGTTGCTGGATGTCGGGTGCGGCCACCGACCTTACGAGAAGACCCTGTTTGCCGGCGCAACGGAGTACATCGGTGCCGATTACCTTACGGATCGCTCACAGCCGGATGTAATTTGCTCAGCCCTGGATCTTCCGTTTCCTGAAAATTCATTCGATACGGTGGTGAGTACTGAAGTCCTCGAACATGTGCCGGAGCCACGACGCGCTCTTGCGGAGATGCGCCGAGTGCTCAAGCCCGGAGGTTTTTTGATCCTCAGCACGCCAATGTACTGGCCGCGACACGAGGTGCCGCACGATTTTTTTCGCTACCCGTACGACGGACTGTTGCATTTGATCAAGGACAGCGGTTTGGAATTGCGCCGCGTTTTCAATCGAGGCCGCTCGTACGCTTTCATTGGGCAAGTGATTCAACTAGTGCATCCAGTCACCGTCAAGCTGGTCGTATGGTTGATCAATTGCTTCTTTCTTTGGTGTGACCGTCACCTCCGCCACGACAATCATACTTTGGGTTGGACAATCCTTGCACAAAAATCGGAAGAGGCGGCAACTCTTTCACAACCAAAACTTTGACAGCTCAGCGCAGTGCAAAACGGGGGGCTAGGATTTCACCCAGTAGCCACAATCAATATCCACTTGAACGATAGGCGTCGTTATCCCATGCGCTGAGCGGTATTCATCCGTCGCCTTCTTGCAACCTTCCCAACAATAATAATCGTCCAGAATAACGGCTCCCCCTGGGCTTAGCCGGGGATAAAGATGCTCCATACAAACACGCGTTGAAGCGTACCAATCTCCATCAAGCCGTAGCACCGCAATAGAATCAATTCCGGGACTTTGAACTGGGATTGTATCTTGAAACCAGCCCACATGGAAGTGGACTGTCTCTCGCGGAGGCCGAGTCGGCCGATCAAGTACTCTCTCACAAGAGTTAGATCGGCTTCATAACGAGCGATGGTCGCGAGTTTTCCCTCACCTCTTTGGCCGCTGTATTCCGCAGCTTTGAGGCCGTCTTCCGGGCCTGGTTCCGGCAACCCTTCAAAGGAGTCAAAAAGGTGCAAATCGCGGTTTTCGCCGCGACTCTTCATGGCTAGGCCCATGATCGCCGCCGAGCCTCCGCGCCAGACCCCACATTCGACAAAAGCGCCGGGAATATTTCTGCGGAGTGTGTTTTGGCAAAGGTTCCACAGATTCCTGCATCGTTGCGGTGTGGTCATTGTGAAGGCACGCGCCAGAAACATCGCCCGCGCCCGCTGAATGGAGGGCAATCCTTTGACAAACCATGCCCACCGGCTGTGCTTAATGGACTTCAATCGCTGCCTGGTCACAACCGAGCTTAAGGGAATCCCACTCGCTTCTGCCAAGTCATTTTTGGATTCACTACTGATGCACCCGGCAGCCGCAGGCGAGAAAACGAAAGTTTGGAGAAGCCGGGCCAGGGTTCAGCTAACGCTTTAGTCTGACGAGCAGCCTTCGAACACCGCGCATCAGAGGGGAAAAGTGCCATTTCCGCCGAGCAACGAGGATGGGCCTAATATTCCAGCGCTCAGGCCACTGTATGCTCGATTTTGGAGACTCGGGCAGCACCTTGAGCCAGCGGTCCGTCATCGCGGCCACCGAGTAGGCAGCATGCACTTTCTCTCTTGCGTGCGCCGACAACCGCCGCATTTCTTCGCGATGCAAATGCAACCAAACGATCGCGTCGGCGTAACCATGAACGTTCGCAGGTGGCACACGCTTGCCGCTGGCCTCATCCACGACTTCGGCGATGCCGCTGGGCAAGTCACTGACAACAGGTACCAATCCACAGCCCATGGCTTCCAAAAGACTGAGCGGCAGCCCCTCGTAGTCGGAGGCCAGCAAGTAAACGTCGTGCGCGATCAGCAAAGGGAGGATGTTGCTGTAAGGAATTGGCCCCGGGAACGAAACCGTTTGTTCCGCGCCGGTGTTTTGCATGCTTTGTTCCAGGCTTGCTTTCTCTTCGCCATCACCTGCTATTGTCCAATGGAAAGGAATGCCTGAAAAACGGAGTTGATCGAAAATCAAGGGAAAGTACTGGACACGCTTTTGCTCCCGGCAGAGCCGGCCCAAGTACAGAATCCTGAGAGGACGCTCAAAGTTGCGCGCGGGCAACGTTTCAGGCATGGGGACACCGTACGGAAGATTGCAGATGCGAACTCCGCGGAATTCAGGCATCGCCTCTGCCTTGCGCTTCATCGCCTGCGAAACCACCGCCAGCATATCCATGTGCGCGGTGTAGGCGGCAAGGCTTTTGTAAACCAAGGGCTCGTCGGATTGGCCAACCGCGACGCGAAAGACACCCGTCGGCAAATAGCGCAGCACTTCAAAAGAACTGGGTGACAAAGTTGCGGCAACGACTGTGGGTTTGAACTCCTTCAGGCTGTTCAGAACGAATTGCAGCCGGTCCTCAAAAATTCTGGGAGGCCCGGCCTGATAGCAGAGCGGGACTTTCAATTGGCGGAAGTCCGCGGCCATTGGTCCCTCGTTCTCAAGACTCAGGACTTCTACCGGGATTTTTCTCCGCACGAGTTCCCCCGCCAGATTGCAAAGAAACGTGGTCGAGCCGCCGAGGTCCAGACAACCGCTCGCTAGTGCGATACGAGTAGTTGATCCTGTGGCGGGAACGTCATGCACCGCCTGTGAGTATCAGCTATCAGTCATGCATTCAAGTCCTCGGCTATCGCTCTGAATCAAATTCTCAATCTTTCCTAATAGCCCGGAGGATTGCCTTTCGCACCCGGTGTTGATTTGCTTTGCCCTCATGGCAGCAAGCCTTCATTCGACTTCTGAGATTTCTACGCCGAAAGAATGCATTGCGCAGTCAGGAAGCGCCGGCTTGAGGCTGTTGGTCGTCACTGAATTCCCTCCGAATGCTTCGGGCGGTGGGCCGGCGGTTGTTCGCCAGCTGTTGAAGAACTGGCCCGAGGATAAGCTGTTTTGGTGGAGTTGTTTTCCCGACAAAGATGCGCGATTCGATCAGAAGGTGGCGGGGCATCGCCATGCTTCAGTCCCCTCAAAGCTCTACCCAAGAGTCAGGTGGACGGCTTTGAAGTCGCAACTGCTTGAGCAGCTATGGGCGCCTTGGGCAAGCCGGCATTTGAAAAGGACCATCGCTGAATTCCACCCTGACGTCCTGTGGATCATTCCGCACGATTGGTCCATTGCTCCCATTCATGGAGTCATACGCGAATCACGCCTTCGCTATCACGTCAGCATGCACGATTACGTGGACGTGCATGACAATCCCGCGCGATTTGGCAAGCAAAGATGCAGCCAGATGGCGCGCAAAGCGGATGAGATATACACTGGCGCACTGACAACAGATGCGATTTGCCGGGAAATGGCAGAAGACCTCGAAAAACGAACCGGCAAATCTGCGAGCGCTATTATCCGCTACGGAGTCGAACCAACCGCACTCTCAGAAATTGCCACGCAAACTTCCAAGGCCCCTCAATCAGAGATTCGTATCGCGTACGCCGGGAGCATTCTGGTCGAGAAAGAGTTCGGACTCTTTGTAGAAGCATTGCGTAGAATCCGGTCAATCAATGACAAGCCAATCCGGCTGCATCTTTTTGGCGCCAATCCTGTAACGGTGAAGCCATGGTTCGATGCCGAATGGATGAGATTTGAGGGAAACCTGCCTGAGCTGGAACTGCGCGAAAAATTGCGGGCCTGTCACTGGGGGTTTTCCCCGATGGCGTTAACCGATGCAGATCCGCGATACAACCGTTTTAGTTTTCCCACCAAGTTCATCGCTTACCTTGCCGCTGGATTGCCGGTGATCACCCTGGGCCATCCGGAGAGCAGTGTCATGAAAATGGCCTCTCGACATGAAGTGGGAATTAGCACCAGTGCCGATGACGTCGGCACGCTGGCAACGCAGCTCAAGGTCGCGTTGGGTGCTGTAGATGCGCGAGAGCACTTCCGGAGAGAGATTCTTCGCTGCGCCACACAGGAATTCGGTGCTAAACGGATGCGCCAAAGTTTGCATGCTTGCTTCGAAAAGTGTGCAGGTCGGGATAGAGAGCCCGTAGAATAAGGTGAAGCTTCCTCGCCTCGGCATTCCTATCGCTTCAGGATGCTGGTGTAGTTCGCGAGCACTCGTTTCCCATAGTCATCCCAAGAGAAGCCGATCTGGGCACGATTTGCCGCTCCCTGGCCTAGCTGGAACGTTTTTTCCCGATCAGCCTTTGCCTGAGCCAGCGCATCACAGAGTGCATCCGTGTTGTTGGCAGGGATCGTCCATCCTTCCGCGGCACCGGGCGTAAAGAACTCCTCCACACCAGTATTTGGTGTTGCAATCAATGGCAAGCCGCAGGCGGCGGCTTCCAGGAGCACGCGCGCCAGTCCTTCCTCGAACGAGGGGAGGACAAAGACATCACAGGATCGATAGAGCTCAGCCAGTTCAACGTGCGGCCGCCCGCTCTCGAGACGAAGTCGTGGTAGCGGTGGTTTGAACAAATGCTCCGTTTGTTTCGTGATCTCACCAATCCAAACCAGCTCTGCGTCCGTCCAGCCGAGTTTTCGCCAAGCTTCGCACAAGACG
>CAZYYS010000256.1:0-8362 GCA_964651015.1 uncultured Verrucomicrobiota bacterium | reverse complement strand
AACGGGATCAACGCTTTTGGCAAAAAGAACTTCATCGGCACGTTTGCACCACCGTTTGCCGTCATCAACGATTTCGACCTGCTGGAATCGCTCTCGCCACGTGACAAGCGGGCAGGCTACGTTGAAGCCGTCAAAGTGGCGTCGATTCGTGACGAGAAGTTTTTTGAAGAGCTTGAGCGGGACGCGGAAAAACTGCGCGCCTTCGAGCCAGCGGCAATGGAATGGTTGATTCATCGCTGCGCCGAGTTGCATCTTGATCACATTGCGACTTCGGGTGATCCTTTTGAATCCGGTTCCGCCAGGCCACTCGATTTTGGCCACTGGTCGGCGCACAAACTCGAGCAATTGTCGGAATACAAGATCCGTCATGGCGAAGCGGTGGCCGTGGGCATCGCCTTGGATGTGGTCTATTCCCGCAAAATGGGATTTCTGGACGAGCGTTCCGCCACGCGCATTCTCGCCTTGCTGGAAACACTCGGCTTCGAATTGTTCGCCAACGAATTGTTTCATACCGATTCTGAAGGTTGCCTGATCGCACTCAACGGCTTGGAAGAGTTTCGCGAACATCTCGGCGGCCAGCTCACCATAACGTTGCTCAAAGCGATTGGTCGCGGCTTTGAGGTCCATGAGATGAATCTGCCCAAGGTCATCGAAGCCATGCACGAACTGCATGAACGGCATACCCAACGGCCGCAGAAAGTTCGTCGGGCCTTCGGCTGAAAAAACGGAGGGTGCGCCCGAGATCGACAATGAAACTGAGCGGAGCAGCACACTCAATGATTGGCGTGGCAAGGCGACTGTGGAATTGTCGATTTGCTCGGCCCGCGATTGCGAGTTATTTCAAGGTCACAGCGGTTTCGACTAAACGTTGAGGTTTTATGAAACGAACCGCCGTCATCAACGTTGTCGGCCTGACCGAATCGCTGCTCGGCGCGGCCACGCCCCGCATCAATGAGTTCCTGAGCCGCGGCGCCAAAGCGACCATTGTTCCCGCGTTTCCCGCTGTCACCTGCACGGCGCAATCAACCTACGTGACGGGCACACCTCCGTCGCAACATGGTGTCGTCGGCAACGGTTGGTATAACCGCGAACAGGCCGAGTTCCAGTTCTGGAAGCAATCCAATCATCTCGTTCATGGCCGGAAAATCTGGGAGGAGTTGCGCGAACTGCATCCCGGTTTCACCTGCGCGAAGTTATTTTGGTGGTACAACATGTATTCCAGCGCGGATTACTCCGTTACACCGCGCCCGATGTATCCCGCCGATGGCCGCAAGGTTTTTGACATCTACACCTGGCCTTATTTCATCCGCACTGAAATCAAGAGAGACCTTGGCGAATTTCCTTTCCCGACTTTCTGGGGTCCTGCGGCGGGTGTGAAAACACCGCAAGGCTCGGCCGATGCCGCGTCGCGCTGGATCGCTGAATCCGCGAAATGGATCGAAACCAAATACCCGCCGACGCTAAGCCTTGTTTACCTGCCGCACCTGGATTACAACTTGCAACGGCTTGGCCCGTACACCGGCGGTAGGGCGGGCAGTTCGCTGCCCGCTGCCGTAGCTACGCAAGCTGGCGGCGCGCACGGAGTGCCGCGCCCTATCAACCCCGCGATCATTCCCGACCTTCAAGCCATCGATTCAATCGTTGGAGACTTGGTTGACTTTTTCGGCAAGCGTTCAGTGCAAGTGATCCTGATTTCTGAATACGGGATTACCAATGTGAACACACCCATTCACCTCAATCGGCTTTTCAGACAACAAGGCTGGTTGGCAATCAAGGATGAGCTTGGACTGGAACTGCTCGATTGCGGCGCAAGCAAGGTGTTCGCCGTTGCCGATCACCAGGTCGCGCACATTTATGTGAATGATCCCTCGTTGGAAAACAAGGTGCGCGATTTCGTTGAAAGGGAAACTGGTGTGGATTTTGTCCTGGGAAGAATGGAACAGGCCAGGATGCAAATCGATCATCCGCGCGCCGGAGACCTGATTGCTGTGGCTCCTGAGAACTGCTGGTTCACTTACTACTACTGGCTTGATGACTGTGTCGCACCGGACTTTGCCCGCTGTGTGGATATTCACCGCAAGCCGGGTTATGATCCGGTCGAACTTTTCCTCGACCCAAAAATCCCGGCGGTAAAACTAAAAATTCTCTGGCGGTTACTTCAAAAGAAACTCGGCTTCCGCATGTTGATGGATGTTATTCCGCTTGATGCCACGCTCGTCAAAGGCTCGCACGGTCGGCGACCTGCCAGTGTTTCCGATTATCCGCTTATCATCACCGGCCGTTCAGAACTCTTACACACGGCACAGATCAACCCGAACGACGTTTATCACCTTATCAAGCGCCATGTGGAAAGATAGGATCATAAAGTGTCTTTACGGCCTTACGATTCGCCTGCTCATCGGCGTGGGCGCGGCGCTTCAACCTGCCTCCTCGGCCACGTTTCTGAAACCTGACGAGCAGGTTGTCCTTTACCCGACGCTTGGTTGGCGCGTCAAAGATGGCTGGCAAGTGGAGATCCACGGTCGGGTGTTCGAGTCGGGAAAAAGCCCTGTGCTGCAACACGCGCTGGGCATCGACGAAAAAGAACTTTCTCCCGACGAGCGAGACATCTTCATCTCACGGGCCAGGCTGTTCTTCGACGATAGCGAGCGGGGCAAGCAAATAAGTGTGGCCGTCCGCGACCAAACATACGAGCTTCAACAATCCCAGGCGAACGGGCACTTCGATGGCAGGATTCGTATTGCTGGGTCAACCGTCGGACTTCCCGATGGAGACAGCCACACGATGACCTTCGGGGTGATCCACAGCAACGCACTGGTTCGGCCGGCTCCAGGTGAAATTCATCTTCTCGACTCCATTGGTTTATCGGTCATCTCCGATATCGATGATACGATCAAAATAACCGACGTAAGGAATCGGGCTGAGATGGCTCGAAACACGTTGTGCCGTCCGTTCAGACCAGCGCCCGGCATGGCGGGACTCTATCAGTCCTGGAGCACGAATGCAGGAGCCCAATTTCATTACGTGTCCGCCAGTCCCTGGCAGCTTTACCAACCGTTGTCGGAATTCATTGGCAGCAATGGTTTTCCCGCCGGGACATTTCATATGAAATACTTCCGCTTTAAGGATGGCAGCTTCTGGGACCTGTTCAAATCACCGGAGCGTTACAAGCCCGGCGTCATTGAACCAATGCTCAAGCGCTTTTCTGAGCGCCGGTTTATCCTCGTCGGCGACTCCGGCGAGAAGGACCCGGAAATTTACGGTGCCATTGCGCGCCGCCACGAAAAGCAGATCCTCAAAATCTGCATCCGCGATGTCACCTGCGAACCGGAAGTGCCGCGATATCGCGACGCCTTCAAGGGTTTACCGCGCGATCTGTGGACTGTCTTCAAAGATCCCGCGGAGTTGTCCCCGCTTAAATTGAATCATTAGGCCATGCAAAATCGGAGTTCTTTTTCCATGCGCAACTCCGCTCTTATCGTCTGCGCCGCTTGGCCGGCCCAAAATAATATCCACCACTCAACCGCACGGCTTTGACTTTGCGCTCGTAGCCTTGCGGCTGACCTGGTTTGCCCTCCTCAAACAACGCGGTGTATTTGTAGTTAAAATTCTCCAGCTTCACTCGCGGGATCTTCTGGCTGATGAAGCGTTCGATGGAATACACATGCGATGAATCCTCGGCCACCATCAGCGTGAAGGCGTCGCCCGTGGCCTCAGCGCGGCCCGTGCGCCCGATGCGATGGATGTAATCTTCCGGATGTTGCGGCACGTCGTAGTTGATGACGTGGCTCACGTCAGCAATGTCCAGCCCGCGCGCTGCGATGTCCGTGGCGACCAGCACTTCGTAGCGCCCCTCACGAAATCCCCGCAACGCCTGTTCGCGTTCCCGCTGGGTACGATTGGAATGAAGCACCGCCACGGCATGGTTGTTGCGTTTGAGCAGATGAGCGATACGGTCGGCGCGATGTTTGGTGCGGCAGAAAATGATCACGGAATCGTATTGCACCTGGTCGAGCAACGCGCGGAGGAGATCCGTTTTTTGATCCTCGGCCACCGGATAAATGACGTGCTTGACGGTTTCCGCAGGCGAACGCCGCGCGCCGATTTCTACGGTCTGCGGGTTCTTCATCGCCCATTTGATCAGCGTTTCGATTTGCGGCGGAATCGTGGCAGAAAACAGCGACGTGTGACGCTGGCGCGGGCATTTTTCCACAATGCGCCGCACGTCGGGCAGAAATCCCATGTCGAGCATCCGGTCGGCCTCGTCGAGTACCAGGAACTTCACCTGGTCGAGTTTGCAGGTGCCGCGTCCCAAATGATCCAGCAAGCGCCCTGGCGTGGCGACGATGACGTCAACACCGCTTCGCAACGCATCCATTTGTCTGCCATAACCGACTCCACCGTAAAGCACCGCCACGCGGATATCGGTGAAACGCGCGAAATCACGGAAGGCCGTTTCAACTTGAGCAGCCAGTTCGCGGGTCGGTTCCAAAATCAAAACGCGTGTGGCCGGGCTGTGTTGTCCGATTTGCGTAAGGATCGGCAAAGCAAAGGCCGCGGTCTTGCCGGTGCCGGTCTGCGCGCTACCGATGACATCCTGGCCGGTCATGATAAGCGGTATGGCGCGGAGTTGGATGGGCGTCGGCTCGACGTACCCCATCGCTTTGACGCCGTCGAGGACGGCGGTGGAAAGACCGAATTTTGAGAAAGGCATAATCAGACCTCGGGTTGCGAACGGCGAATTACGTCGCTTCGTTGGCAACCGGCGTTTGTTTTTCTTCCAGCACCTCCACCGGGACTTGCACGGTGGCCGCTGAAGCGGGCCGATCGGCAACCGTCGTTCGCTCGGTTTCAACGGTCGCTTCAGGTGCGGAAAGCAACCCAGCGGATTCGCCTTCGGGCATTTTCTGCTCGACTGCCGCTGCCGATTCTTTCGATGGCGGGGTATCAAGCGGCACGGGCGGGGTTGTTTCGGTTTTCTTCTCGGGTTTGGGAGGTTTAACGACAGGCTTTTTGGAGGTTTCCAGAATGCCATTGGCGAATTCGATGACATGCCCTTGGTGGATCAGCCAGTGCAGGTCGGTGATCAACGCGGTCGCCTCCGGATTTGACTCAACAACGGAAGAGGCGGCGTCTGCGGTGGCGGCGCCAGCGGGAACGAGGGATTCCATGAGCCTGCGGCGCGTGCATTTGGGTGTGCTATTGATGAAGTTGACGATGCGCTTGATCTCCTCGGAGACTGGGGTTGCTTCGACATCCAGGAAATGCGGGCGGGCTACGGAAACGTGTGTCACGGTCTTATTGACTTTGAAAAACTGTAGGCCGTGCGCGGCGAATTGCTGGCTCAAGATCGTGGCGGTTTGAAGCGGGAAGCGCCGTTGTTCCTCCCATGCGTGCCGCACCAATCGCGCCAAGGCGGGAGAGGGCATCGCGCGGCTGGCGGTGCCGCCAAGGGTGTGTGTCTCCACCGATTTGATGATGTTGGTTAGATGGGTTTCGCGAAAATGTTTTCCCACAGCCTCGCGGCTCGGGAGCCGGAGCGGTTCGGGAACATTCAAACAGACGTACTCCGTCTTGAAACTTTGGTCTTCGACCCATTTTTTGACGACGGCTTCGTCCTTCACGATTCTGACGCGGGACTTGAACGTTTCGAATGGCATCCGGCCAAACCGCTCCGCGTGCAGCTTGCGCAACTGATTCTGATAATCGTGATAGTTCGGCGGGCCAAGAATCACGCCGCTGATGCCGCATTGCGCGACAAATGTGTAGGTGCCTTTGGGCGGCTCGGTCGCCGTCCGTTCGGCCTGATAAAACGTGCCGAAGTGCTTGTTCAACACATGCGCTACCGCTTCATCTTCGGAGAGCCAAAGCGTGTCATCCAGCGCGCAAACAACCAACGGCTGGGCAATTGCACCGTCCGGTTTCTTGATCACGGAGAAACGAACGAGTTGCCGTTCCGGCTTCTGTAAAATCATTTGCGCGATATCAAACAGTGGATAGGCGCGGCCCGTCATCTTGATTTGCCGGGCGAGCGAATCGACCCCCTTGTCGTCCGGCAGGAGAGTAACGTTGATTTCCGGCAACGGCGGCGGTTCGCGTCGTTCCCGAGGCTCTTCGCGGCGGAATCCGCTTTTGCCGGAGCGTGGCGAAGGACCGCCCTCGCGGCGCGGGGGCCGGCTGCGGTCATCACGCGGTCCGCGAGTTTGATCACGACCCGCCGATTCGCCACGGTTCGGACGGCGACCCTGACGGTCATCCTGCCTACGGTCGCGTCGTTCGTCGTCACCGGAGTGCTCGGCGTAGCGGTTTCTGTCAGGAGACACTTGCGCCCAAGCGGGCAGGAAATGTAACTCCAGATCAATTTCAGTTTCGGTCGATGAACTCATTCAATTTATGCAATAACACCAAAGCAGGTGAAAATTCCGACCTAGCATGAATCGGCTTTCGTGAGATTGCAAGCGGAGAACCAAGCATTTACGGCTGCCGTGGAGCCGGGTTCCCGGCCTGATGGAAAGACCGTGCGCGGTCCTTCGATGCTAGAACCAAGCGAGTTGCAATGCCGAGTTGACTCGAAATAAATGACACCGAGGAGCGTGTGCGGACGGCAAGGATGCACACCCGCTACGGCAGGCACGGATGGTTGTCGACGCAGTCGTTGGCCACTTCTTCAAGCCGGCTTCCCCGATTCATTTCGACGGGACACCCCACACCCAATCATCATTCACCAAGGAGCCGTCTTTGTTGCGGACAACTTGACCGCCATCGTCCTTTTCGTTCCAGCCGATGGAGTAGAGCAGGAATTTCCCATCGTCTGTCCGTCGATATCTCAACGGTTGCCCGCCGATGATGTCGTGCGGAAGTTTTTCAACGAATTGCGGCACGAGAACGTCGAGAGATTCAGGGTAATTGCCATGAGCGAGGCGATAACGCTCCAGACCACAGACGATGAACGCCTCGTTGGCCATTGTTTGATTACGCGCAACGGTTTGCCATGCTCTGCCGAAATTAGGAAAAAAAGTTGTAGCCATGATTGTGTATGGCGACCAATGGGAACGAAGCCGTTCCACCTCACGGTTGGCACTTTCCAGTTTTCCCGGGTGAATAAGGTTGTCCGTGGCATCAAACGCCTTGATGGCGGCTTGTTTCAGCGGAACGCTGGTGGCCAGGTTCTGATATACCCAGCCACGCGGAGCAATCGCAAACAACAGGAACATTGGGCTCTTAAGCATTTCCCTCAGACTTGTGATGCCGAATATTTTTTTGATCTCACCGCCTGTGAGAAATTCAAACGTGCGCCCGTTTGCGGCGCTTTCACAACGAAATGCGTTCACCACTGTCGGCGGCAGGTTGATTTGCTGAAGTTGTTTCTGAAGCGCGATAAGTTCCGGTTCACGCCAAGCCTGTAAGCGGAATCCGTCGGCGATGGTTTCTACGAAGAGTCCGCAAATGGCGACATCTATCATCGCGCTTACCAATACGGTTGGCTTCGCCTCCGGTAACCGTCGTATATCGAAAGTCAGCGACAACTCGCGAAAAGCTTTCCCCGACTGACCGAGCAGCAGATAACACTGAGTGCGTTGGGAGCAAATCTGCGCTACGTTTCGAATCGTCACAAAGTTTGGTATGGGCATCAAGTATGGCGCTTGGTAATCACCGTCTGCGCGCAAGTAGGGTCGATTGAGTGCTTCACGAACAAAGTCGAAGTCAGTTTCGAGTTGGTCTCCCCAAGCGAGGTACTCGGTTGCGGTGTAAACCTGCGAAGGATTTAATGAAATACGGAACGAATTGCTTCCCGTTGACTCGACCTGCAAACGACTGTTGGACGGCATGGGTGCGCTGCTTGGAAAAAGCTGCTTGATTTCCTCAATCGTCGGCGTTTTGTCAGTCTGAACAAAAGCATGTACCGCCTTGATCTGATTCAAAGATCGAGCAATGAAACTAAACATTTGCGCCCCAAGTGCGCTGGAGCCGATGGCATTTTGGACTACTTCTGCTGCTCGTTCGCGCACGGCAGGATCGTCGAGTTGAAGTACCGCATCAGCCTTATCAGAGTTGCGATTGGCGTTGGGCTGTAAAATGGTCACCTCAACTATCGCTACAGGGGCGGCGTTACTATTCGGCCGTTGCGAAGAAACGGAACCCATGCGTTTCATCAGTTCGTTGGTCGCTGAAGCAGCCGAAGCAGAGACCCAACCAGGTTTGACAAACCATTCTGTCATCTTTGGCGCCTTGAACACATTCTGATCGTCCGGGATGGGCGCAGGGATGTAAGCGTTCCAATCAAGCACTTCGCCCTTGGCTTCGAGATCGCGTTTGACATTTTCCCAAGCGCGTTTGCCGCGCCAATTTTCTTCGGCGTAAA
>CAZYYS010000255.1:4433-8419 GCA_964651015.1 uncultured Verrucomicrobiota bacterium | reverse complement strand
CCACGCAGATGGCGAAGAAGTCATGGCCATCTTCCGTCGCCGTGGTCAACCAGACCTGGCCGCCCATCACCACCGGGGTGGACCAGCCGCGATACGGAATCTCCGTTTTCCATTTGATACTGTTCGTCTCGCTCCAGTGAAGCGGCAGGCCGATAAGTTTGGTGTCACCCGGAGCCGAGACATGGCCATCACCTCGTGGCCCGCGAAACTCTGGCCAATCTGCTTGCGCTGATGTGTTGGCAATAGCCAGCAACGTCAAAGGCAAGACAAAACGCTCAGTCCATTTTCCTATCGTCGAGTTGCGGGTGAGGCGAAAAGACCAAGGCCATGTCGGTTTCGAGATACGCTTCACCAGACTGTGGGAAACAAAGGACAGGCTTTTGTGACGGTTCATGGCATAACGGTGACAAGGTACGAGCACCAAGTCAACCACCGGAGCGTGGCTGGACGCCGATGTCTTGGTTCCAAACCGCCCTCCCGTTAGATTTGTGTCAACTTGGAAGCAAAAAGCTAAGGTCCGTTTCGCGCGCGATAGAAGAGGAATTTGTTGGTCGCCGCTTGCGGGGAAATGACGTGGACACTGGTCGCGGGACTGTTGGTAGTAGTTTGCAATTTCGTCCAGTTCACTGCCGACAAAACGTCGGTGTACTCAACCGTCAGCGTCTGCCCGATCGCGCACAACACATCGAAGCTGAAAACGCCGGAAGCCCAGCTTGCGTTCGTGAGCACCAACGGCCCGGTTACAACGCCGCCAGAGGTGACCAAGGTGAACTCTGTGTACGTCGCACGAAAAGCCGCCCTCGCGTAACTCGAGTTGGTTTCCCCTACGAAACGGAAGAAACCGACCCTTGAAAAGTAGTTGGAGTTTGGCTGCAAAGTACCGGCAGGGATCGTGAACGTCGTGGCCGTGCCGGTCAAAGCTCCGGGCCGCCCGGGCTCGGGGGAGAGGTAAGTGCCAACGTCCACATCAATGTAGTCAGCCGCCGTTCCACCGGGAAATGCATCCCAGCTGAGCACGAACGCCTGGGTCGGATCGACAGCTTGTGCTGCAGCGTAGTTAGCCACGTGGGGTGCGCCGGGTTGCGCCATGACGTTCGTGTTCGGCAGATTCACAACGACCGTCTGGTTCGAGGAAGTCGCATTAACGAGGAAACTGTAGTCACCAGCCGGGAATGTCGCGTCGTAGGTGCTCAGGCTCGTGTCAATGCCTCCTAGAAGATAAATTTCCGCTTGGGGAGGGGGGAGTTGCGTCAAGTTGGATACGCTGCCGGTCGGCAATGTGAGAACCACACTCGTCGCCGTGCGATTGGAGGAGAGTGCCGTCACTCCACTGAAATTATAGGGCGTAGTCGGATCGAGTGTCGGCAATCCGGTGGATGCTTGGTTGTAGTGGTGAGTCTTCCCCACGGAGAAAGTCGTGATGGCATTCGTCCCGCTCCCGCCACCGCCGCCGGAGCCACTGCCGGTCGTGAACACCCCCCCGGTATCTCCTTCCAAAAAATCTCCGTTAGGGTTCTGGCCAAACACACTCCAGACAATCATTGTATTTGGCGGAAACGCCGGTGAAGGCGTACACGTCAATACCGTATTACCGGAACTCCACACATTCAAAGTCGGGAGCGTAGACAACGGATCATTAATGCTCCGGAACTCCGCCGCTGTCGAATTCGTATCCGTATCCATCGGCTCACTGAACGTGAAGACTACGGGAGACGATGGGGAAACTCCGGTGGCTAAATTAGTTGGTGTGGAGGAGATAATCGTGGGTTGAGCATGCAGCACCGATGTGCAGCGGATAGCCAATGCAAAAAACATCAAGCCGATGAGATTACAACGCCACAAGGAGGCGAGCGGTTTCATAATATAAAGTCTGCGGCAAATCATTCAAAGTTGACAAGGTTTGTCACGGAAAAACCACGGGTGCGATTGACTTTCCACCGTTCACAGCCGTATGGTTTTTCATATTCAAAACATAAAATGTAGCGCGGTTGGAGCGGTTGCAATGAAAACAATTTCTCTTCTCAAACGTCGCGGCTTTTCTCGGCCCGGTTTCACCCTCATCGAACTGTTGGTGGTCATTGCGATTATTGCCATCCTTGCGGGGCTGCTGTTGCCCGCGCTTGCCAAAGCCAAGGAAAAGGCCAATCGCGCCAAGTGCATCGCCAACGTGAAGCAAATCCTGTTGAGCACGCACATGTATATCGGCGATTTCAATGACACGCTGCCCTATACGGGCTGGAGTTCCGGCACCATCAACGTGCCGAATTGGTGCTATACCCGAACGGCTGGCAGGCCCAAAGACGTCGTCGAGACGGGGCAGCTTTATCCTTACCACAAACAAACTTTGCTCTACTGGTGTCCGATGGAACAAACGAATAATGCATTTTTTCGCGCACGCGAGATGCAAGTAACCAGCTACACGATGAACGGTTCGGTTTCAGGCTTCCAGACGAGCCCTACAGGCAAACCCTGGGTCAGCTACAAGATGTCGCAATTCCGTCCGGAATTCATGTTGTTCTGGGAATCGGATGAGAAACAGCCGTCCTACTATGACAACGCAACGAGCAATCCCACGGAAGGCGTCAGCCAGCGACATAGCGGAGGCATTGTGATGGGAATGTTCGGTGGGCAGACCGAGTTCATCAAATTCAGGCTCTACGCACTGGAAGCCGGCATCGGGGGCTTCCCCGGCCAGAGACCAGGGCGTCTCTGGTGCAATCCGGGGTCGAGGGACGGAACCTGATCGCCGAGGCCGAGAAGTTGGTCACTCCCTCAAGCCAGCATTGATTTATGACGAAGAAACTAAACGATCTCGTTGCAACCGCCTGCGGCTTTGGCGCAATTTGTCTCCTGCTGGTCAGCGGCTGTGGCAAGCGCGCCGACAATGGTGGTGTGACCGTAACTACTCCGAAGGAAGCTGCTTCACAACTCCAACAGGCTTTCGCAAGCGCAAACGCCGAGGCGAAGAATAATGCCGAGGTCGCTTCACAAGCCTTGCGCTCTGCCGATTATGAGAAGGCCATTCAGTCCTTGGAAGCAATGAAAGCCCGGCAAAACCTCACCTTTGAGCAAGGCATGGCGGTCCACAACTCGATGGTCAGCCTTGAGGCCAAACTCATCGCGGCCATGGACAGCGGTGATCCCAACGCAAGACGCGCTTACGAGTTGTTGAAAAAAAGCCGACGAAATTAGATCGCTACGTAATGACGAAATGACTCCTGCGTCCTGCACAGCATGAGACTGCACGAATTCATATTGCTCGCGGCAAGTTCGTTGTTCGTCATCGTCGATCCCATCGCGACCGTGCCGGCTTTCCTGGCCATGACGCCGCTCGATACGCCGGAGCAACGGATCAAAATGGCCCGTCTCGCCTGTTGGATCATGGCCGGTGTGCTCTTGATCTTTTCCGTCGCCGGCAAATTGATTTTCCAATTTCTCGGCATCACGCTCCCGGCATTTCAAATCGCCGCGAGCCTCATTCTGCTCCTGGTGGCTCTCGACATGTTGCGCGCGCAACGTTCCAGAGTGAAGGAAACGAGCGAAGAAACCGCCGCTGCCACAGAGAAGGCTGATATCGCCGTCACCCCACTGGCCATTCCGATGCTCGCCGGACCGGGCGCCATCTCCACCGTAATTCTGCTTCAGAACGAAGCGAAAGGCGTTGCCCAGCACATTGCGCTTTACGTCTGCATCATCGGTGTTTCCATGGCCAGCTACGCCATCCTGCGAGTCGCAACGCGCGGAGCACGATGGCTCAACCCGATCGCCATGCGAATCACCACGCGCATCATGGGTTTGTTGCTCTCGGCCATGGCAATTCAATTCCTGTTAAACGGGATAAGGGAATTGAAGGGCGACTTGTTTTGAGCCGCCGCCGCAGCCAAACTCAACAGGCCGACATTCGTGGGAAAATAGCTTGCGCCAGGAAAGCAACGGCAACTATATTATGGGCACTTGATCGCGGGGTGGAGCAGCCCGGTAGCTCG
>CAZYYS010000255.1:0-4423 GCA_964651015.1 uncultured Verrucomicrobiota bacterium | reverse complement strand
CGGAGCATCTGGTTTCGTGTGGGCGCCGTGCCTATATGAGGAAAGTGACGCGGGGTGGAGCAGCCCGGTAGCTCGTCAGGCTCATAACCTGAAGGCCGCAGGTTCAAATCCTGCCCCCGCAACCAATTTCGACCCCGCCCACAGGGCGGGGTTTCTGTTTTCTAGCGTCAATTGAAATTACAGACTCTCTTCGGGATATCCGGTGTGCGAGTTTCGAAACCAGAACTTACACAACGCGAATTCATCTGGACGGCAGGCCTGTTCGATCGCAAAGTCAAAACCGTGAAACATCTTACGCTTGAAGAGTTGGAGGCCTGCCTAGAGACAATTCGCCAATCACCCAAGGACAACGGCGTGCTGCAATTGATTGTGCGCCGCCCCAATACTGACGAGCGCGAAGTTCTCGACGCAGGCAGGCTTGATCCCGATCACGGCTTGGTGGGCGACAATTGGAAAGAACGCGGCAGCCGCAGCACAACCGATGGCTCCGCCAATCCCGACCTGCAACTCACCCTCATGAACTCACGCGTGATTGAATTGTTGGCACAGGACAAATCACGTTGGTCGTTGGCCGGCGATCAATTGTTCGTGGATTTCGATCTGAGTGAAACCAACGTCCCGACCGGCACGCGTCTCGCCATCGGTTCAGCCGTCATTAAAATTACTGCGCCACCACATCTCGGTTGCAAGAAGTTCTCCGCGCGCTTCGGCCAGGATGCGATGAAGTTCGTCAATTCACACGAAGGCAAGCGGCTCCATCTGCGTGGAGTGAATGCCAAGGTGGTCACGGCCGGTCCTGTTCGCGACGGCGACAAAGTCATTCGCCTGACAAGTCAGTACTGAGCGCCAACCTTCTTCTTCACTTCCTTCAACTGCTGGAACTCCGGCTTGGCCGAGTAATACTTATCCAGCGGGTAGCAGCCGGAAATCATACCGTTCCTCGGTGCGGTCGTGCAGTCGCTGAAAGTGCGGCAAATCTGTTTCGGCGTGATGCTGGCTTTCTCCACCGCTTCAGCGAGAATGTTTGGATAGCTCAAAACCATTCGCCCCAAGCCAACCAAGTCCGTCCAACCATTGCGCACAACGTATTGCGCCACGTGCGGCAAGTATTCCTGCAAATAGCTGTAAGCCGTGCCGACCAGGATCAACTTTCGGATTTCGGATTTCGGATTTCGGATTCTGTCCAAATGCGCCTTGGCCTGCCTTACCACTCCAATCTGCCTCGCCACGTCGATCAACGGATCGTGCGCCGGTTGGTACCCGTCGCTCGGCGGATACGCGGCGGGACGTTGAATGTGCGGATTGTAATACGGCGAACCAGCGCTCAGGTTCAAAATCTTCACGCCGAGTTGCACGCACAACTCCGCGAACTGGAACGTCTCCGTCAGATCGTATTCCAACGGATTGTTCGGGTTCACGCCGAAGCCATAGTGATATGGCAGGCAATGCGAAAAATCCTCCGGTATACCGGGGCCGAGTTTGCCTGGCTGCGACAACGCCGGATCGGGCTTGAACGGAACGAAGTCAAATGCGCTCAACCGCACGCCAAGTTCAATCCTGTTCCTGCTGGCGCGAATGCCTGCCACGATGTCGCGCAAGATGCGCGTGCGATTCTCGAAGCTGCCGCCGAACCGACCGGGCCGCGTGTGTGCGCCGAGAAACTCATGCAGCAGATAGCCGTGGCAATGTTTGATGTCCACGAAATCCGCACCCACGTCCCACGCGATCTTTGCCGCGCGGATGTAGCATTGGATCAACTCCCCAATCTCCGCATCGGTGAACATCTGCGCATCGCTCGTGACATTGAACTTGCGGTCCAGAATCGGATGCCGGAATGCCACGCGCGGCTCCATGCGTGTCTTGTCATTCGGCTTACAGAACCGGCCCGAGTGCGTGAGTTGAAAGCCGATGACCAAATCATCCGTCTTGCCGTAACGCTCCTGGTGCGCCTTTACGAGCGTTTCACGTAACGACGCGATACCCATTTTGTTTTCTTCCGTGATAATGATCTGATTCGGATTCGCGCGTCCGTCCGGGCGCACAGCCATCGCTTCGCCGCCGTAAATCAACTTCGCCCCGCTCTCGCCAAAGCGTTGCCAGCGACGCCGCATTTCCTCGGTCACGCCGCCAGCGGTCGTGCCATCCCAACCTTCCATTGGATGAATTGCCCAACGATTACCGATCCGCTTGCCGTTGATGGTTACGTCCTCAATCGGTTGCACCAGTGGCGACGTGTTGCCGGTCGCGATTTGATCTTCGCACGGCAGATCGAGACCGAGCGACGCCACGTGCTTGCGAAACTCTTCAACGGTCTTGAGTGACGGGATCCGGGTCAACTTGAAGACTGCTGTCATACGTGTTTTAACACCGAGCGGGTACTGCCGATAGCTGAGTGGTCAAACCTCATCGCCTGGCTTTCACTCAAACGCCTTAATGATGGCGCTATTATCCAGTTCGCCGTTACCTGCGGCTATGACTCGCTTCAGCAACTGGTTGTGCAACGTCGTCATTGGCAAATGCGCTTTTGCTTTTTTCCCTTGCGACAGTATCAACCGCACATCCTTGTGATGCTGCGACAGCTTCGCCTGCGGGCGGAAATCACGATTGAGCATCTTGTGGCCTTTGGTGTCCATCACTCGCGAATAAGCTGCGCCCCTTTTCAGGATTTCCAAAGCGCGCTTCGGTGAAACGCCAACGGCTTCGGCAAATGAAAGTCCCTCCGCCAGCACTGCTCGATTCAAACCAAGCACAAGATTGACGACCAGCTTCATCCGCGCTCCGCTCCCACAAGGACCAACGTAAAAAGTTCGAGTTGCAAAACAATCGAAGATGTCGGCGCAATTGGACAGAGCCTGCCGGGTGCCGCCGGCCAGAACAATGACGTTACCGCGGCGAACCTGTTCACTGTTGCCGACAACTGTGGCGTCAACATAGTGGATACGCCGTTTTGCCAATTGTTCAGCCAGGACTCTCGTTTGATCCGGTTCTCCCGTCGTGGTGTCGATGATCATGGAACCAGGGCTGAGGTGATCCATCATTTCGCGAATCACTTCTTTCACCACCGCCGTGGTCGGCAAGGAAAGCACAATCCGTGTGCATGTCGATGCTACCTTCGCCGCGCGGTCAACCGGCATGCCTCCTGGGGTTTTCAACCGGTGTCGGCACGTTGGTCTCCTGTCGAAGCCCAACACCACGAAACGACCTTTCAAGAATCGCTCCGCCAGGGCACTTCCCATCAAACCCAGACCAACCATACCAATTAGCTTTGCTCTCTTCCTCATCGGGACTGATTCATTTCTTCGAGGAAGGTACGGTATGCGGCGCTCCGATCCAGCGGCTGGTCGGCCGGCTCTCCATGTATCAGCAGCCCGAAGCGCAGACGGAATCGCTCCCCTGGTTTCACGACAACCCGGCTCGCCTCCATTTTGGTGAAGGCATTCCGGCCAAATGGATTCGCCACCAGAAGTCCATAGTCACGACTATGCCACCACGCCTGCCGAAAATTTGCGGGGTCCGGCATGACCAGGATGCCAACAGTCTTGTTTTCGATCTTCCCAAAATAATCGACCCACGCGGCAGGTTTGCCCCAGGTACCCTTTTCGTTTCGATCCTCGATGTGGTTCAGTATTGTGCCTCCCTGCTTGACTGTAATTGGCGTAGCCATGCGCACTCCCAAACCCATCTCTTCCTGATCTCCGAACACAAACACTCCTTCGTCCGAATCAAAAGACGAATCCCAAAACAACCACCATCCTCCTTGCTGCGCCGTGATTCGGATACGGCAGGTTTCGCGACAAATCAGCTGACCATTTGTGGATGAATAACGATTGAGCATAGTGAAACCGGCAGCATCACCACGCGCAAATGGTTGTTCAATGAACCGTTCGTGTTCAACCTTCGCCTTGTTCCGCCAGAAATCCTGATCGTTGATCGTGCCGAAAGCCAACCAGATGCCGGGGTGCATATCGGCATGATCTGTCGCATCCTTACCGGCAATTGGCGGCTGATTCCGGGTAACCTGAAATCCATCGATCGTGCGAATGTGTTTGAGATAGGGGCGTAATATCTTGTCGTCACGCCAGACGTAGGTGGCGATCTGCGAACCATCACAGGTAACGACAATTTCGTTTGTCCGTTGGTTGATTGCCAAGAGCGCAGCGAAACAACTGTCCCATGTCAAAGTCAGCATTACGACCGTCGTGAATATCGGAAGGAGAAGACGAATCATGGAGAGCCAGCCGGTTTGAAAAAAGTGAGATACGGTTCGCTGCGAGCTTCACGCAAGATCAACAGCGCCAGTTCGCGCGCGTGATAATCGCCCCACATCGAGCTCTCGCCATTGGGAACTTTCTGGCCGGGCGCGATGTAATCCCAGCCGTTGGGTCGATGATAGACAGAATGGAGAATCAATCCCTGGTGCTTT
>CAZYYS010000254.1:0-8521 GCA_964651015.1 uncultured Verrucomicrobiota bacterium | reverse complement strand
AAAGCAGCCATCGAAACGGCGCGCACGGAGTGACGCGCCCTACCAACTCTGTTGTGGATTTCATTGGTCGCCGTACTGGTTGGGTGCTGGCGGCGGCGATCGTCGTTTGCGTTTTCGTTCTACCCGGTTTGTTCCGCACCCAGGGCGAGCCTGAACTCATGTCCTTTACAGGAAGTGAAGTGCAAATCCTGCGACGCGATCAGTCCATTGCGGCGCAAAAAGGGCTGCGCTTGCAACCCAGCGATGTCATTCGGACAACCGGGGCAGGTGAGGGTGTTATCAGCTATGGTTCGGAGGCAACTCGCATCGAACTCAAGACCAACACCGAACTGAAATTGCTTACTTGGAGAAGCGGCAAACATTTTGATCTTCGCGTTGGCGAACTCGAAGCGACCGTTGCCCGGCAACGCCTCTTCAAGCCGATGATCATCACGACCCCGCAAGCCGAGGCGCGCGTTCTTGGAACAGCATTTACCTTATCGGTGATTGCGAACATGACGCGTCTCGAGGTGACCGAAGGCAGCGTGCAGTTCACTAGCGCGAGCGACAAAGCAAAGGTGCGGGTGGACGCGGGCAATTACGCCGTGGCCGCAACCAATTACGAACTTCGCGCGCTGCCGCTTACCGGGACCATCTATCGCGAGTATTGGACCAATCTCGCCAGAGGCAGTTGGACATTTCTTATCACATACACGAACTATCCCGATCGACCGGACGGATGGAATTATCTTACAAATCTTTCGAGCCTTGAGCTCCCATCGAACTGGGCGGACAACTACGGCCAGCGGCTGCGCGGCTTTGTGCATCCGCCCAAAACCGGGGACTACGTTTTCTGGATTGCCGCCAAGAGTACCGCTTCCCTTTGGCTGAGCCCGGATGAGAACCCTGAGAACAAGGTGCAAATGGCGTACTCTGAGAATGCGCCGTCGAGGGATTGGCAGCGCGGTACTTTACAGCAATCGGGTTCAGTTCCGCTCGTCGCGGGAAGAAAGTACTATTTTGAAGTGCTGCACAAAGCTGGCGTGGGTGATGACCATCTGGCCGTGGCTTGGCAAGGTCCTGGCCGGGAACGCGAAGCCATTCCAATCACGTTTCTATCACCGCTCGAACCCAAGGAGAGAAAGCGATGAAAAGCGTTAAAAGGTTTATGGGTTGCAAACGTTGCATGAGTCATACGGCCCAGCTCTGCCGTAGTCGAAGTAGCGCAGACTTCCAAGTCTGCTGTATCGCGGGTTTCCAAACCCGCAAGGCGTGCGACTACGAGCGTTCAGCCACTTTGAAGTCGGCGATACGGCAGGTTTGGAAACCTGCGCTACGCGCGCTTTTACGTTGATCGAACTCTTGGCCGTCATCGCTATCATCGGGATTCTGGCAGCGCTGCTTATGCCAGCGTTGGGAAAGACGAAGGGCAAGGCGCAGTCAACCGCCTGCCTCAGCAATCTCAAACAACTGCAAACCGGCTGGCTCATGTATGCTCACGCCAACAACGACGCGCTGCCGCCAAACAATTCTGAAAAGCGCGGCTTCATTCATACTGCCGTGAGCAATGCGTGGGGCAACTCTTGGGTCTGGGGCAATGCGCGCTACGACACAAACACTGTCAACATCGAGCAAGGCGTGCTGTTTGCCGAACTCCGCTTAACAGGGATTTATCGCTGCCCCGCCGATAAATCGACGGTGACCGATAATCCCGGCCTCAGCCGCTTTCGAAGCTATTCAGCAAACGCTTGGTTGAATGCATTTCGAATCCGGTGCTGGCATTGAGGGCGGGGTGAACGATGAACCTATAAACCTGCGCAAGCTCTCACAAATCGTAAAGCCGCCACCAGCGCGGACATTTGTTTTCATCGACGAGCACCCGCAGAGCATCGGCGATGGTGTTTTTGGGCTTCCCAGTCCGTGGATTACGGGCACCGCCCCCGGCTGGTGGGGCGCCAGCATGCCGGCGGATCATCACAATCAGGGCTGCAACCTCTCCTTCGCCGATGGACATGTTGAACCGTATCACTGGTTGTCGCCGAAGAAGGGGATGTCGGAGGGCGACGTGCAAGATGCCGCCAATCCACAAGACCTCAAGGACCTCGAACGTCTCCAGGAGGGCGTTCCCGGACCTTGAGCTCGCGAGGGAGCTATTCGCCTTTGAGCAAACCCGGACGCACCACCTATGAACACTCAACCGATCTCAACCATGAAAACAAACGCCTCTCTTACTAAAACAACCTGGCTGCAGCACATGGCTGGGCATGTGCGGACTGCTTGCGCCGCAAATCTGCGGCCGCTCCTGCTCTTGTTGCTGCTGCCCGCCGCGGTGCAAGCCCAATACACTTACACGACTGACAATGGCACGATCACCATCACGGGATACACTGGCCCGGGCGGCGACGTGACCATCCCCAGCACGGTCAATGGTCTCCCGGTCACCAGCATCGGGAACTATGCGTTCTACAACAACACAAGTATGACCAGCGTCACGATTCCCGACAGCGTCACTTACATTGGATACTCGGCGTTTTGGGATTGCTTCAGTCTGACCAGCGTCAGGATCGGCTACGGCTTCACCAACAACTTTCGCGATGCCTTCTCTGGTTCTACCAACCTTATAGCGATAACAGTGAATGTACTCAATCCCGTGTATAGCAGCGTAGATGGTGTCCTGTTCAACAAAAGCCAGACCGCGCTAATCCAATGTCCAGCACGCAAAGCCGGAAGCTACGCAATCGCGAATGGCGTTACCGACATTGGGAATAACGCGTTCTCTGGTTGCCGCAGCCTGACCAACATCACGATCCCCGCCAGTGTCACCAACATCTGGAATTCTGCGTTCGGTGGCTGCACCAGTCTGACGGCAATCACCGTAGATGACCTTAATCCTGTGTATAGCAGTGTGGATGGTGTCTTGTTCAACAAGAGCCAGACTGTGCTTATTCTATGTCCTGAGGGCAGAGCCGGAAGTTATTCGATCCCCAACAGTGTCATCAGCATCGGCGGCTCGGCTTTCTCTTTCTGCACGAGCCTGACCAGCGTGGTGATCCCCAATAGTGTTACGAGCATCGGGGACAGCGCGTTCATTCGCTGCGTCAGCCTAGCCAGCGTTACGATAGGCAACGGCCTCACCGGTATTAGGGCCGGGACCTTTTCCGGCTGCCGCAGCCTGACCAACATCACGATCCCCAGTAGCGTTACCGACATTGGAGGTGGGGCGTTCTCTGAATGCACTAGCCTTATCAGCGTCACGATTCCCAACAGCGTCACCAGCATAGGGAACTTTGTGTTTTATTCCTGCTACAGTCTGACAGCAATCACAGTGGATTCACTCAATTCCGCCTATAGCAGTGTGGATGGAGTCTTGTTCAACAAGAGCCGGACCATGCTGATTCAATGTCCGGGTGGCAAAGCTGCGAGCTACACGATTCCCGACGGCGTCCACAACATCGGAGACTGGGCGTTCTCTCGCTGCACAGGCCTGACCAACGTAACGATTGGCAATGGCGTCACCCGCATCGAGGGTCGTGCGTTCTTTGGCTGCACCAACCTGAGCAGCGTTACGATAGGCAACAGTGTCACCAGCATCGGGCACAGTGCGTTCATTGTCTGCAGCAGCCTGACCGCCGTGACGATCCCCAATAGCGTTACCAACATCGAGAATTATGCGTTCTATCTGTGCACCAGCCTGAGCAAGGTAACGATCGGCAATGGCGTCGGCTTCATCGGTGACGGGGCATTCTATGGCTGCACCAGCTTGACAGGAGTCTATTTTCAGGGTGACGCCCCCGGCTTTGGTTATCCTGTGGACTACGATGAAAACAATGCAACCATCTATTACTTCCCGGGCACGAAGAGCTGGGACTCGACATTCTCTGGTTGTCCAACAGCGGTGTGGTCGCTTCCAAACCCTCTGATTCTGAAACCCAGCCCCAACTTTGGAGCGCAAACCAACCAGTTCGGTTTCATCATCTCTTGGGCGACGAACCTCTCCGTCGTGGTGGAAGCCTGCACGGACCTGGCCAATCCGGTCTGGTCTCCGGTGGGAACCAATACGCTGACTGACGGCTCGTCCTATTTCAGCGATCCGCAGTGGACAAATTACGCCAGCCGCTTTTATCGAGTTTCAGTTCCCTGAACTGGATCAACTACGCCGTTCCGGCTAAGTCACCACGCGCATTTGAACGGCATCGACGATTTGTTCGCCGGCGGATATGGAACTGATGACAACCGTGGTGTTTCCCTTTCGTAGGATTCCTTTCTCGGTCAACGTTGCCAATGCGAGCGCAATTGTTTTTTCCGGATCGGCGTGGTTGAACGGAATCACGACCGGCGTTACGCCCCAGTTGATTGTCAGCGAATCGGCGACGGCCTGGGTTTCACACACGGCGTAGATCGGTGAGAAGCGTGGACGCAGCCAGGCCGTGTGGCGTGCCATACTACCGCGAATGGTGAAGACGAGAATGGCGTCGGCCCGCAACTCGTCGGCCATGACCACAGCGCTTTTGACGAGTTTCTGTCGTGGGCTGGTGAGTTCGGCGCGTTCGTGAAAATTTGCGCCGCCGCTGCGCTCGATGCGTTGGGCGATGCGATCAAAGACCCCGACGCACTGCACCGGATATTTGCCCACGGTGGTCTCGCCACTGAGCATGATGGCATCGGCCTGCTCGTAAACGGCGTTGGCGACGTCAGTGATTTCAGCGCGCGTTGGCATCGGATTTTCAATCATGCTTTCGAGCATGTGAGTGGCGACGATTACCGGTCGCCCGATTCGCAGGCAGGTTTTGACGGCCTTGCGTTGCACAATCGGCAGGTCTTCGTAAGGAATCTCGATGCCGAGATCACCACGCGCCACCATGACCGCATCGGCCTCTGTGATGATTTCGTTGAGGTTCTTGACGGCCTGTTGGTCTTCAATCTTGGCAATGATGAGCGGGCGCGGCCGGGCATGCTCGACGATGGCTTTGAGTTGATGAACGTCTTTGGCCTCGCGGACGAACGAGAGCGCGATGTAATCGACGCCGACTTCCAGACCAACACCAATGTCCGCCAGGTCCTTTGCCGTGAGGGCGGGCAGGCTGACTTTGACGCCCGGCAGGTTGATGTGGCGGCGGCTGCCGAGTTTGCCAGGCGTGAGCACTTCGCATTCGACCTTGTTTCCGGATTTGGCGAGCACTTTCATCTGAATTTCGCCGTTGTCGAGCAGTACGATGTCGCCCACCCCGATGTCGTTGACGAAATTCTCGTAGTTCACATCGACTGAATGGAGTTCCTCGCTGCGCTCGCCGCGCACGGTGAGTGTGAATTTTTCGCCGGGCTTCAAATCGAGCGCGGCCGGCAGGTAACCGGTGCGGATGGCCGGCCCCTGAGTATCGATCATGATGCCGACGGAAGTTTTGCGGGCTTTCGCAGCGGCACGAATCTCTCGAACCACGCGGCGAACCCAGTCATGTGTGGCGTGCGACATGTTAAGGCGGGCGATGTTCATCCCGGCGTCAATGAGGCGACCGATCATTTCCGGTGAGTCCGTGGCGGAGCCGAGCGTGGCGATGATTTTGGTTTTTCGCATGAGTATTTTCCGTGGTCAGCATAATCGGACAGCGCGGCATTAAAAGCGATTATTCCGAAGTTCTGAAAGAGCAGGTTTCTCGAAGCCGAATTGCTTGCGCCTGAATAGCGGATCGTTTAGTGTGCATCATTCAATTACTTAGCCAGATAAGAGATTGGGGTGTCGGCGGGTTTCTTTGTCGAACGTCGCTCGCCGCGGTTCTCTTTGCATTGGGCCTGGTAACATCAGTCGCGGAGCCGGATTTGGGAGAAGGCCGGCGCCAGTTCCTCGCCGGAAATTATGCCGGTTGCATCGCGCTCGCAGAAACGGCGCTGCAGAACCGTGGGGATCGTGAAGAGTGGCAGCTACTGTTGAGCGACGCACTGCTGGCGACCGGTCAATATTCCCGGGCGCGGACGGCCGTCACCAACGCATTGGCGCAGGAGCCGTGGCGTATCCGGTGGCGCTGGCAGGCGCGGGAGGTCCTCCGGCAAAACGGGCAAACGGAAACCGCGTCCGAGATGGTGGATGACATTCTCCAGCGGATCAGTGCCCAACCCGGCTCCTATCGTGGCGCGCCGAGCCTCGTTGTGTTTGGCAAGGCAGCCTTGCTGAAGGGCGCCGACCCAAAACGCATCCTCGACAAAATCTTTGATACGGCCCAGAAGTCCGATTCGACTTATCGGGAGGCTTATCTGGCCAGCGGCGAACTCGCTTTGGCGAAGCACGACTACGCGCTCGCGGCGAAAAAGTTTCAGGAAGGGCTAAAGCAATTGCCGGACGATCCTGACCTCCATTTCGGCATGGCGCAGGCATACGCGCCCGGTGACCAGAGGTTGATGATCGACGCACTGGAGTCAGCCTTGGAGCGCAACAGCAACCATGTGGGCAGCCTGCTTTTGCTGACCGATCATAACATTGATGCCGAAGACTACGCCGAGGCCGCTAAACTTTTGGACCGAATCAACGCGGTGAACCCGTGGCACCCGGAGGCGTGGGCCTATCGCGCCGTGCTGGCACATTTGCAAAATCAGCCGGCATCGGAAAAGACAGCGAGAGAGACGGCGCTGAAATTCTGGCCGACGAATCCGCGTGTGGACCACCTGATTGGCCTCAAGCTGTCGCAGAAATATCGTTTTGCGGAAGGCTCCGGCCGTCAGCGCCAGGCGTTGCAGTACGACGCGGATTATCTCCCCGCGAAAGCGCAACTCGCGCTCGATCTGCTGCGGTTGGGTGAAGAAGCGGAGGGTTGGCGGCTCGCGGACGAAGTGCAAAAACAGGATGGCTACGACGTGGCGGCATACAACCTGGGCACGCTTCACGACACGATGAGCAAGTTTGCGACGCTCACGAATCAGGATTTCGTTCTACGCATGAGCAAGCATGAAGCCGCGGTGTACGGCGAGCGAGTGTTGAATTTGCTCGGGCGAGCGAAAAGCAACCTGTGCGCGAAATATGGTTTCGACTTGAAGCAGCTTACGACGGTTGAAGTGTTTCCGGAACAAAAGGATTTTGCGGTGCGAACCTTCGGCATGCCGGGGAATCCCGGTTATCTCGGTGTCTGCTTTGGCAGCGTGGTTACCGCGAACAGTCCCGCGTCGCATCCCGGTCACCCCGTAAACTGGGAAGCCGTTCTCTGGCATGAGTTCTGTCATGTCGTCACACTTCAACTGACCCGCAACAAAATGCCGCGCTGGTTGAGCGAAGGGATTTCCGTTTACGAAGAAAGCCAGGCAAACCCGACCTGGGGGCAAAAGATGAATCCGCGTTATCGTGAGATGATCCTGAGTGGCGAGTTGACGCCGGTTTCCAAACTCAGCGCCGCGTTTCTATCGCCGCGTTCGCCGCAGCATTTGCAGTTCGCTTACTTTGAGTCATCACTGGTCGTGGAATTCCTCATCGAGAAATTTGGGATGGACAAATTGAAAGCAATCCTCCGCGAACTGGGGGAAGGCGCGGAGATCAATCAGACCATCGCGAAGCACACGGCGCCGATGGAGGAGATTGAAAAGGAGTTCGCCACGTTTGCGCGAGACCGAGCTGAAAAACTCGCGCCGGGACTGGATTGGGAAAAACCTGAATTCCAAACGGCGGACGCAGCAAGTCATGGGGTAGGCCGGACGGGAGGGACAACCGACCGTCGGGCTAGGCCACCTGAAGCCAGTACCAATCTTCTCAGGTTGGACCCGCGACTTGCAGTCGGAGACGATGCGTGGAATACGTGGGCCAAAAACCGGCCCACGAATTTCTGGGTGATGACCCGACAGGCCGCACTTCTCTTTGATAAGAAGCAGTGGCCGGAGGCGAAAACTGTTCTGCAACGGCTGGTAAATTTGTATCCCGACTCGAGTGGGCCAGAGAGTTTTTATCGCACTCTGGCAGCAGTGCATCGCGCTCTGGGTGAAACGAACGAGGAGCGCCAAGTCATAGCCAGGCTCGCAGAACGGGATAACGAAGCGACCGACGCTTACCTTCGCTTGATGGAACTGGGAGCAGCCTCTACCGATTGGCCAACAGTCGTACAAAACGCGCAGCGTTATCTCGCGGTGGACCCGTTGGTGGCGGCGCCATACCGATTTCTGGCAAAAGCAAGCGAGGAATCAGGACAGAGCGAAACGGCGATTCTAGCATACCGCGCGCTGTTGCAGCTTGACCCACCGAACCCGGCAGAAGTGCATTTCAAGCTGGCGCAATGGCTGCACCGAACCGGCGATCCGGCGGCCCGTCGTCACGTGTTGCAGGCTTTGGAGGAAGCGCCTCGCTATCGCGCCGCGCTTCAATTATTGCTTGAAATCAATGACAAGTCACTGCAGGCAAAAAAGAGCGCGCCAACGGCTACCGTCCAGTCGAAGCCATGAAACAGATTGGCCTTATCATCTTGGTTGGTTTGCTGGCGTTGAGTGCCGTACTGGCCCAGCGCCGCGGCGGCTCCGGAAGAGGCGGGTTCGGCAGATGGCGAAATTACGATCACGAATCTGTGCGGACTGCCCG
>CAZYYS010000253.1:0-8525 GCA_964651015.1 uncultured Verrucomicrobiota bacterium | reverse complement strand
CGGGTCTGAAAACGTTCCTCGAAGTCGCGCAACTTGCAGTTGCTCGTGCAGGCGATGGCGATGCCGCGTGGCAGGTCGTCGAGCAACGTGAGGAAGCGAACTTGGGCAACAGGCGGGATGGCGTCGGCTTCATCAATCCACAACAGTCGCCAATTTCCAAACAGGCAGGTGCCGGCGAGTTGCCGGGCGATTTCCTCAATCGTCTCCACTTTGCATTGCGTACCGTTGAGTTTGATCGTGTTCCACTTGTTGCAACCGAGTAGTTGCTGAAGCCACGCGACGAGCGCGCTTTTGCCGAGGCCGGGCCGGCCGTTGAGCAGATATTTCAGCGGGCTGCGTTCGTTGGCGTTGGCGAGTTGAACGCCTTGGGCAAGCAGTTCAGCGATCAATCGAGCACCAACCCACGTATCGCCACTCTGCCGTTCGATGATCTGTCGGCCGATAAAGTCGTCGAGCGTGCGCGGAATAAACGAGCCGTTGCAACGCGCGAGCAGTTCGGGGAGGTTGATGATTTTCATTGAGGATAGCATTGAGTTGTTTGATGGCATGGGCGTGCAAAACATCAACTGGCACGGGCGAATTGACGCGCCGCCCGATTGCTCCAAGGCCCAACGACCTGCCCTGCGCCGTTACTACTAAAGTTTTAGTTGACAAGATTCGCGGCACCGTTATTCTCCAACTACTAAATCATTAGTAGAAAGATTGCACCGATGCCGCGAAAGAAACATTTGACACTTACCAACGCCGAACACCGCATCATGGAGGTCATCTGGGCCAAAGGGTCGGCCACGGTGGCAGATGTGGTGGAAGCGCTCAAAGGGAGGGACGCCTACACCACCATTCTCACCCTGATGCGAATACTGAAGGAAAAAGGCTACCTTTCGTCGCGCAAGGAGGGGCGCGCCTTTGTGTTTGTGCCCAAGGTTGATCGTGACACCGTTGCGCGAAAGGCTGTCAACCAACTGTTGTCCAAGTTCTTCGCTGGTTCGCCCAGTGAATTGGTGCTGTCCTTTCTCCGTGAGGAGGAATTGACGCCGGAAGAGTTGGACGCAATCAAACGGAAGATCGTGGATTCTGGCAAGGAGCGCCATGAACAATGAAATTCTACAGGCCTGCGACCAGCTCGTGGCTGCTGCCGCAAATGGCGTTTACCAAGGGATAATCATCACCATTTTAGTAGCGTTGTGCCTGCGCTGGTTAGGTCGGACGAATGCTGCCACGCGTCATGCGGTCTGGTTCTCCACTCTACTTCTGCTTGCTGCGCTCGTCGTCGCGCACTGCTTGGTTGATTCCTTTCCGCACCAGCGCATGACCGCTAATAATACTGCGCTCTCTTCAAACGCTAAACTTACAATACCCCGGGCGGCTGCCGTTGTTCTGTCGGAGACCGAGGGGACAAGAGGAAGCAGTCATCGTAATGCGGACAACTTTCGCGACGACTTGTCAAGTGACTGGGAGGAACGGCCGAGGTTGGGGCAGCATCCGTTGCTTGCGGCTTTGATCCAAGTTCAACAAGACAGTGTTGAAGAGGTATCGGAGGTGGAACAATCAAGCGGAATTGAACCGGGGCGAACGGAAAACGACGAAGGGCTGGCCTCCAACATTTTCAGTGAAACAACCGGCTTTCGCCGGCTCACAGAACGATTGCTAAATCCAATTCCCGTGGAGGTCGCGCTTGGATCCACGCTCTCCAGGTTTGCCAGCATGACACTTCTCGCCCTGTGGCTGACGATCGCCGGATTCAGAGTTTTTACGTTGCTTTTACAAATAGCTCGGATTCAAAAGTTGAAACAACAATCGCTTCCACCCGACACAGTACTGACCCGGCTTTTTCAAAAACTCTCAGATCACCTCGTCACGAAACGCAAAGTTGAATTGAGAGTGTCACCGGTACATCGATCTTCTTTTCTGCTGGGCTTTTTGCATCCGGTGGTTCTCCTGCCTGCGGAGGAGCTCATGGAACTGGAGGAGGCGGAACTCGTGCTTCGCCACGAATTAGCTCATGTAGATCGACGTGACGATTGGGTGAACCTGATTCAACACTTTCTACTGGCCGTCTTCTTTTTCCATCCTGCGTTCTGGTGGATTTCCCGGCAGTTGTCCCTGGAGCGGGAGATCGCCTGTGACGACCACGTTTTGCAGGAGAGTAAACGTCCGCAGACGTATGCCCTCTTGCTGGCAAATCTGGCGGCTCGAATGCAGCGAAGGCTTCCGCTGCTCGCGCCGGGATCGTCGAATAACAAAACTCAACTGAAAGAAAGGATTAATATGATACTAAACACGCACCGCAACGCCTCGCCACGCCTCGCGAAAGCAAGGCTGACATTGATCACCTCGACGGCCGCACTGGTGGCGATTGCCGTCATCAGCGCAGCCCCACGAATCGTCTTTGCGCAGAGTGAAACACCGGCCGCTGACGTAGCAGTCGCACCGCCCGCCAAGGTGCTGCCAATCGTGCCGGGAGCCGATGGGGTCCCAGCGGCCGCAATCGCCGGACTACCCCATCCAGGTTCTGCCGATAACGCCCTGCCGCCAACTCCGCCTCAACCAGCCGTGGTGGGGGCCGGTCCCAAGTTCAAACCTGGCAATCCCGTCACGCTCAACACTTCGCCGGCTATCATTACCGCGCCGGCCGTCTCATTGTCACCGGTGACGGCTCGGCTGTCCGTGATCGCTGCTGTGCCGGGCCAACCACCGATCGTGGCCGCCATCGAACCTCCATCCGCACCGCCAGCGTATCCTGCGCCTCGGCCAAGCAAAGTGCCTCGTTCGGAGAACCACGATGCATCGCTCGAAGAGCGTCTTGATCGCTTAGAGCGCATGGTCAACTCACTGATGAACCGGCAGAACCCAAAAGGCCGCTCTGATTTTCAACTGAAGCTCGAAAGGGACGGAATGATCGATCGGAAGGAAATGGCCAAGATTGAAGCGTTGGCCAAGGAACAAGCTGCGCTCGCGTCGAAAATTAACCCGCAAGAAATCGAAAAGATCAAAGAACAGGCTCAACGCGAAGCCAGGCGGGCGGTTGAGCAAGCAAAGCGAGCCACCGCGGAAGTTGAAAAGGCGCGGAAAGCTGACCAGCGACAGGCTGTCAAAAGCCTCAAAGCAGACTCCCAAAGGCAGCTCGAAGATTTGCGAAGACAAATTGAAGCCCTCGAACGTCAACGAGAAAAACTGGATCGTGAGATCGAGCGGCTCGAACGAGACCAGGAAGAGCTCGACGAACAAGACGAAGACTCGGCCGACACCCACACGCACCAGCGTGAGTCTAAAGCGGAGCGCGTTACAGAGTCGTCCGCAGAATCGTCCGCCACTCGATAGGCTTGCCGGACTTCAATTTCTCGCAACCAAAGAAGCACGCAAGCAATTGTCCTGCGAAACCAGGATCAGCGGCTCTGAATTGCCTGATGATTATTAATTGAAGGAATGGTGACGTCATGAAAACCACTGCACCAAAATCGAATGCCGAAAGTATTGTTCCCGCGGTCCACCTTGAGTTCATTCAAAACGAGCTTGAGAATCCGGAAACCACCAGCCTTGCGCAGGTCGAGGATTACCACCGCGCTCTCTTCCTTCATCACCACGCGGTCGAATGGGAGAAGTACCGTCAACAAGCCAAAACTCACGAGGATTGTCTGGCCTACCTCGAAGGCCAGTTGAAATCCACGGACGTCATCCTCAACTCGCGCACCAAACTTGTGCCCGTGGCTGTTGACGGTCAGGATGACCTCAAGCCCACTTCTCCATGGAATGCCTGGGACTTGCTCATGTTTGCCCTCTGCAGCTTGGGAATTGTTTGCCTCGTCACTTTCGGCATCTGGAATATCTCTTTCAATCTGCTCGAGTCCGGTTTGATTACGTTTCGAGAAAACCCGATACGCTCCTATCTCTGGGCCGCCTTGCTGCCAGTCGGCGCCTTGGCCGTCAAAATCGGTTGGGACTTTCTGCAGGATCGCAAGCGACGGGAAGCTTATTTGTGGACCTGTCTGGGACTCGGAATGCTGGGCGTGCTCGTTTGGGCTGGGGCTTATGCCTGCGTGTATCCAACGTTGTCCAAAGGAATCGGCGAGCACATCGCCTCCCTCACCGTATTCGACGGCCCGTCGCCCTCGTCAGCGGTCGGATTAAACTTCGCGGGCGCCAAATGGATCGATGTAATCATTGTGGCCGGCCAGGCCGTTGCGGAAATCTTTCTTTCCGCCGTGATGGGCATGTATCTCACAATTCTCTACGCCCGTCACCGTCCAGTGCGACTGGCGCTGGACCCAACCTTTAACCAATTGACTCAAGAACGCCGGAATCTGGAAGTGAACATCGCGCAAGAGCGACAGCATCTGGGAGAAGCGAATGGAAATCTGGTGCGGCTGGAGAATCAGCTCTCTGCTTTAGTCGCCTATGGCCGGTCGGTGTTTCACCGGGAACGGGCACTACGGAAAGATCAAACAGAAAAAAGGCAGGTCATCCTGGATCAATTGTCCGAACACGTGCGCAGCCATCTTGAGACAACCAATTCGAACAATCGCCTGGCGACCATATCGTCCGTGTCGGCGCCCCTCCAAAAGAACGGCGATTGAACAGCGTCACTCGCTTTTTGAAATGTATGAACCTGAATGGATCAATCCTCGCAATCGCGGTCCAGCGACCGGTCGCCATCACCATTATTTTCGTCTGCGCGCTTTGCTTGTGGAGTTCAAATTCTGCCGCAGACCAGGCGAGTCCGGCTGACCAATCCAATGCGGACTTTATCGTTGGAATTTCACCGTATCTGGAAAAATCCGTGAAGGATGACATGTATCGAAGCATCGTTCGACTGGTCGTTGAAGAGTTGCCGCTCAACAGCACGTTGACCATTTACGATGCTTTCGCATTGAAGACCATCACGCAAGTCACCGTACCTAGTGGTCGTGCCTTCAATAGCCCCAAGACACGAGCCAACCAATTCGCTACCGCCATTCGTGATCTGAAGCAGTTTCTCGCGCAGGAACGCTCTGGACCAACCAACTGGCACTTCAAATTCGGAGGATCTATCCGCCTGCCGCAATTTCTGGATTTCCTGGCCGAGAAAGCGTCACCAACAAGCTCCCAGTGTTCTGTGCTGCTGATTGGCAGTCCCCTGTATCTGGACGCAAAGGAGACGGCATTCTCCATGGTGGATGGCTATTTTCCTTCGGATGGGCATTTGCAAGCCTCGCGCGAGAAATCAGTTTTCGGATTCGATGGTAACCCTGATCCGCCTTTGATGGTGCAATGGATGTATTTTGGGGATCCCTGGGTAAGTGATTTGCACAAGGAAAAGGTCACGCGCTTTTGGACCTTGTATTTGGAGCGGCGCGGCGCGCAACTCACATCCTTCACCGGTGACCTTCCCACTGCCTTGCAGTCCTTCCGCCAGTCGGCGAGCGGTTTGCTGCCGGCCTCACGGAATTGGGCCGCTGATACGACGCAGACCAAAATCGAGATGCTACGAGTCAGCCGTGGTGTGGAAATCAATGACTGGATCACTCGCGATTCGCTCTCCCTGGCGCAAGTGCCGCCCTCGGTTATGGTTGGTTCCATGAAAATCGGCATCCGTTGGAAGGAAAATGTGGACCTCGACCTCTACGCCACTCCTCGCCCCGGCGCCGAGACGTTATACTTTGAGCATGTCCGCTCGCCGGAAGGTTATTATTACAAAGATCATCGCTCCTCGCCGGGACGGGAATATGAATTCATCGAGTTTGAATCGCCCGTGGACATTCACGAAGTGCAGGCTTTTGTCAATTTTTACGAAGGGGAATGGCCCGGTGGCGCTCACGGCGAGGTCCGCATCGAGTTCGATGGTCGAATCTACGGCGGTCCTTTCACCATACCGGCCGGGCGTGGAAATCTGGGTCGCGCTGGCCGGTCGCATGATGAGTTTTGGACACCGATTCCAATTCAGAAGCTGCTGAAACTAGTTCATACTGTCCAGGGCAAACGGTAGATGAGCCGAGTGCCGATCCAAGTGTCGCCGCTCTGCCGTTCGATGATCTGTCGGCCGGTAAAGTCGTCGAGTTTACGGGGAATGAATGACCCGTCGCAACGGGGCAGGAGTTCAGAAATGTTTAGGATTTTCATTTGTACTGGGGTGGTTGATCAGTCATCAAGGACAGCCAGGCGGCGGGTATGTCAGCAGACACGCGGAAACCAGGAATCGCTAGTGTGACTGCGACCAGATGACGAAGGAGTGCAGGCAGAACCATGCTATGGTGCCGACCTTCTTTTTCTGTTTCGCTTGTCCACCAAGAAATTACAGTGGCCGCCGGAAGATCCTTTCGAGCCGCGTCACGGCAGCTTTTTAGGTCTGCGCGGTGCCCAGTCTGAATTGTTGAGATCCGCGGGTCTCACTTCCTTCGGCGGAGTCACGCCGGCAGCAAGCATAGCGCGTTGCACGGCCTCAATCGTTTCAGACGAAGGTTTGAAGTTTCCCGGCCGATAACCTCGCGCGAGCATCAATGGCGTCGAGCCAAAGTCGTTTTCCTTGTTCCAGACGTCGACCTTCGCTCCGCTGTCGGCGAGGAACTGCACGACCTGCGGCAGGTTTTTCAACGCTGCGCCATGCATCGCGGTTTCACCGTTGGCATCAACCGCATTCACGTCCGCGCCGAGTTTCAGGAGGAGCTTCGCGGCTTCGAGCACTTCGGGCTCTTCTCCGGCGGTTTCATTCGCGGCGTCCGATCCGACTCCGATGCCACACGCGACAATGAGCGGCGTGCACTTTTCGGCGTTTGGAATGGATGGATCGGCACGCAACTCCAATAGCAATTTCATGTAAGGAAGGTCCGCCGTCGCAGAAGCCATCAGGAAGGGCGTTGCGCCTTTCGTAGTAAATTTGCCGAGGCCGCCAGAGCCATTGGCCAGTCGCGTGTTCACGTCCGCGCCGCGCTTCACCAGTTCTCGGATGAATTGCAGACTGTTGAGTCCTTCCAACTCGGGCGGAGGCGGCATCCCTCGATCTTCACCGCGCGGGGGTTTGCGTACCCACGTCATCACATGCAGCGGGGTGAATCCTGAACGCTGGTCGTTCGGATCGGCGCCCGCGTCGAGCAGCATCAGCGCCAGTTCGTAATAGCCGTTTTCAATCGCCAGAATGAGCGCGCTCGTTCCTTTGGCTGGAGTTTTGCCACCGGGCCTTCTGGGCTGCATCGCCTCGTTCACGTCTGCGCCTGCTTTCAACAAAGCGCGAACAACTTCGGTGCGACCCTCCCGCGCAGCGAAGAACAACGGTGTGAATCCGGAGTCGGGAAGCGGTGTTCGGAAATCTGCGCCCGCCTTGAGCAGCAACTCGACGACTGGTGCATGACCTTCTGCCGCCGCCCACATGATTGCCGTCTGTCCGCGTTTTTCATTGGCATCAACCTTCGCGCCGCGGGCGAGCAGCGCTTTCACCGGGCCGACCTTGCCCGTGCGCGCGGCGGTCATCAGAGCCGTTTCGCCGCCGCGCTGCGTTGTGTTTGCGTCCGCGCCGCCGGCGAGCAGTAGTTCCACCAATTCGGTGTTCCCATTCGCGCACGCGAGCGAAAGCGGCGCGACGCCGTAATGATTGGTAGCCTTCACGTCCGTGCCTGCTTTCACCAGCAACCGGGTGGTTTCGAGATCGTCCAGATGCACCGCCCAATGCAGCGCCGTCATGCCGTCCGCCTGCGTCGCATTCACATCGGCGCGTTGCTTGAGCAACGCGCGAATGGCGGTGCGGTTTGATTTCTCAGCGGCATCAGCGAGTGGAGAATTGGCGGCAAGCGACATCAATGTTGAAAAGACGAACGCGATGAGGACGGCGCAACGCGGTGTCCCTACCATTAGCGACGAATTACGCCGCCGGTTGGAATCTGAGTCCATCAAGTGAATCATATGGAAATTCTCTTTCCCTAGGGTAGTGCTCTTCGTGAGCTGCGTAATCTTTGTCTATGCGTTCCAAGATTAAGATTCGCTCCTCACGATAACCCCATAAGCGAAGGCGTCCATCCAGCATATCTTGCCAACGACCGACCGCGCTGAAGGAACTGACCCGCGCGCCGTGATGATCGCAAGGCACAGGAGGCTCAAACGTGGCACGCAGAAGAAAGTGACCACCCCGATGCACTGACAACTCGAATTGCCGAGGTTTGGACTCGGCGCGGAGAAGCTGAACACGGGTAAAGGCACTCGTCCGCCACGCACCGGCAATCATTGAGGGCGTCGCGATGAGTAGTCCGAAAAAAGTATAGTCTGTAAGTAACCCAACCCACCAATAAGCGCGCGTCTGGTCGAAAAGGGCCAAACCAAGCGCAGTGAAAACGGAAGGGGTTGGAAAAACTGGCGAGATATGTCGCTTTCTAAGCCACGAACCCAACAGACACGCCCAATTCAAGAGCGAGAATCCGATTCCTACTCCAAGCAAGATGAAGGCGGCTATTTTCACGGGCGTTGGCTTAACCTCAATCAAATTGAAAGCGGCTCAAACAACTCATCCACCTTCCCATTGCTGTCCGCGAACTTGTCGAGCTTCACGCCCACCTTGTCGAGCA
>CAZYYS010000252.1:0-8562 GCA_964651015.1 uncultured Verrucomicrobiota bacterium | reverse complement strand
AAGAAACACCCACCCCAATCCATCCACCTTGTCGGACAGTCCTTTCAAGTAACGATTAAAGATGAGGTCCCAGGCTGTCCCGGAAGGAATCGCCAGATGAATGTGCTTAAGGACCGCAAGATTTCTCATTTCCTCCGGCAACATCAGGGGTGCGGTGGTCACGGGAATATTGACTTGGAATGATCCAACCACGCGCTGGCTGCCACGCAGGTAGCGCGTTTGCTGGACAAGGACTTTGAACAACTGGCCCTTCACGACGGTGGAGGGTAGTTCAATCGTCATCAAACCCGGGATGTTCCCGTCCAACCCGCCGGGAATGGGAATGTGGTTCACGTCCGCCGCAACGAAACTGCAGGTGTGTTCGTCATCTTTGATGATCCTGGAGGGTGAGGCTCGCAGAATCGATTCCAGGTACAGAACGTCGTCAATGGCGACATCCGGCATGAACAGAGTGATCTTGCTGTCCCTGGGAAGGTTGTTCCAATGAACGAGGAGATAATCGGGGCTGGTGCGAAGTTTGCGAGTGTCGAGATCGAGTGCCGCGATGTGGTTCGGCTGGTCCGCCACCACCATCAGTCCGCGCCCAAGCTGGAACGGCGAGGGTTTGATCTCAAACGTGTGCTGGACCGTGTGGGAGGCAGCAGTGCCGGGATTGTCGGACTGGACAATGGCTAGGTTTCGTTGCGCGAGGTTGTCACTGGATCCGGGGGTGGCATTGGCCGGAGTGGGATCGCCTTCGAAGAAGATCTCGGCGACGAGGCATTGATGCACACCGCGAATCAACTCCAGAATTGATTTCCGGGTGCCGGAGAACGGTCCGTCGGTCGTGGGATTAAGTGGGAAAAGCTTGTTGCCGTCGCGATTGATATCCAGCCAGCAGCCAAAATAGGCCACGGACTCGATATTGTTGTTCGGCTTGAGCGTGCGCCGGTTTTTGTCGTCCGTCTGCGTGCTCATTGGGGCGACGGAGGAGTTGACGCGCGGAGCGGCAAAGAATGGAATCGAGCTGATGGCGTTTCCTTCTTTGCCGATCAAGGCAATGGTGTTGGCGCCGGTGCCCGCCCGCCGATAGGTCGTGGACGGATTGAATTGCATGGCGGTGCCGGCGGTATTGAACGAGCGGAAGAAAACCTTTACCTCCTTGGCGTCGTTGGCATCTGGTGGAGGCAGCGTCGGAATTGGTGCTTTGTACCTCACCTTGGCTACCGCGTAGTTGTAGACCGTGGCACCGCCCACTGTTTCCGAGAACTCAAGCTTGCTGTCGTTCTGGTCAATTGTCAGCGCCTTGAAGGGATGATAATCGTTGTCCGGAAGGGCGTTAAAGCGATCGAGCAGCAAACTGATAAAGTCGTTTCCCGATGCTCCCTGTGCGACGGTGGACTTCACCTGTCCCTGTCGCATCTGGAACACGCGCAAATCCACGCTCAGCCAAGTGGTGGTACCGTCCACCATATAAGGATTGGGAGTCTTGATCAGATTAATGACCGCAGAAGCCCTGTTTTGACCGAGCGTGGCAGTGATGTTTACGTCGCGGGATGGTTCCGGGAAATTGAACGCCGTACTATTCGCAAAAGTGACATCGAAAATAAACGTGACCTTTTGGGGGGCTTCCGGCGGTTTCGATGGATCCTCCAGTTCTATGTCGGCCAAGGCCGCGGACATGCCCGGCACGTTGCCACCGCTCGTGAAGCCGAACTGAATGGAAGGAGGGACGGAAAAATTGCTCAACTCAGACGGGATGAAACCGTCGTAAACCACATAAAAAGCCCGCTGAAAAAGTGCGCCGCCACTTCCCCCCGCGAGCCCGGCGTTTACTTCGAGAACCGAATAGGTGCTCCGATCCGTTATGATTTCGTTGCTCTGGTACGCAATGCGAATGAACTTCGCCAGTTTGCAAGGGAGGCCGTTGTTGTTGACGATCCACAGCATGTAATAACCCGGGGGAAGCACGGATGGATCATTCGGAACCGACGCGATAAGCGTGTTGCCGTCGGCACGGTCGAAAGTCAATCCCACGTACCTTTGATCCGAATTGAAGGCATGGGTATTGGATCCGCAACGGATCAATGCAACGCGCTGGATACTCGCCGCATTCGGAGTTCCAATCCGTATTTGGCGGCCAAAGGTGGTGCTCGGTGGAATCGATACCAAATCGGGCCTCGCCGGGTTGTCGAAATAGTCGGGCTTAAAAAGGACGATCCGCATTTCGCCCGCGGTCGCCGGGTTCCCAGAACCGGCGTTGTGACTTGAACCGGCAGTGAAAACGCTGCCATCGGGCAACAGAATATTGGTGGAATGGTAGTTCCTGACCACACCGTTCGGGTCGGCGGCAAGCGACTGCCACGCCTGCGGATTTGAATAAGTACCCGAGGCCCAATTGATTCCCGGGTCATAAATCTCCGGCTCCAGAACACCAGTCGCATCCTGGTGAGTTTCGTTGACACCGCCGTACACCAGAATTTTCGCGTCTGGCAAGATGGTGCCGATGCCATAGACTCTCACCTTATTGGCTGCGGCGCCGGTGCGATTGCCTGCGTTGCTCCAAGCGGGAGGGGTATCACCCAGATCAATGCGCTTCGGGTTCACGGCGTCACACATCAAGATGCGCGCGTTGTAATTCTCGGTGGGCAACAACGGAAGCAGGACCGAGGTCGCATCCCAGCCGTTATAGATGCCTCCGGGGGCAGCGATGGCCGGCCCCTCAAAATCACCGGTAGTCGGGTTGTAGAAATGGCTGTTTCCATCCTCGACGGCACAAATAAAGAGCTGTCCGCCCTTGATCAGGTGAACGCGAGGATAAAATGTGATGTCGCTGGCCGTCGGCTTTATCCAGCTCCATCGGCGTGTAGCTTGGGAATAACGCTCTGGAATGTTGTTGTTGTGCCACTGAGCGCTGCGCCGACTGGGATGCCCCGAAAAAGCGATGACGTCGCCATTGGGGAGGGTGACGAGGGTGGGATACCAGCGACCGCCGCCTGTTTTTCCAAACGCGTTATCGAAGTTGAAGTCAGCAATGCGCTCCCAGACATTACGAAGGTGATTATAAACCCAGCAAGCGGGATGTCCGCCGAAGCTTCCTAACTCGTGGACGTGGCCTCCACCAGGACCGCCGCCGCCCTCCCAGGATTCGGTGCCGCCGCCGATGACGAGTCGCCCATCACCCAGGAAGGCGTGCCCGCTGCAAAACACGTCCGTGCTGGGGGAGGGTGCCGGCGAAATGCTTTTTGCCTGAACGTCGTAAAGACGCGTGTTGTCCACGTTCGCGGGATTTGCCGGCGTAGCGTCGTTGCCCGCTTGAGCTTGATTATGTTCATCGCCCCCGAAGATCAAGACCTTGCCCTTGGTCCCGATGGGAAGAAGAGCGGCATGGATTGCGAGAATCTCCGAGTTTGCGGGTATTAATTCAAATGAGGCCATAAAAGGAATTTGTTTTTGAGATCAACTGTATCTTTCGATTTGCTGGTGCGGCGCCGCAGTCAACCACTGACGGGGGAAAACATTAAACACCGGGTCCCGTAACCACCACGTCATCGTATTGCATCGCGGACAGCATCGTAAACACTCCCGTCAAGGAGAGCCTTTCCTCTCTCCAATAGCCAACGCTCGACGTCTGTTCCAACCTCCGCGAAGCACAGCTCGACTGGAGTATTGTCCTGAGGTTTGAACAGTTGACCCCGAAAAACACGCAGGAGCTCTGATCGATTTACGACAAAACCGCGGTACCCCAGGGCCGGAGGCTCAACCGTACCTCGCGCAGGGCGAGCGCGCTGAATCATGGATTCTAACTCACTCGCGTCACGTTCTCCTAATTCCCAGGCAGGATTCGGTTTCCCGCTAAGGATGTCGAGTTCGACTTTCAGACTCATGTTCAGAACAATTAAATGATCTTTACGCTTTTGCCTGCATAGAAATAGCCGCAAAAATTCGTATAACCGCCTCGGTTACACGTTTCGGGGTTGGCAATTACAACTCCGCTGTTATCGGTATTGCGCGCAGCAGTGCCACCCGGTTTGTGGCCCCAGAATCCTCCCATCTGGTGGCGGTACCAGTGATAGTCAACACCAGGCCAGATCACCAGAGCCATCAAACGGCGCGGATATTCCGATGCCGGAAGACAACGGCACCGGTCCACGAGCCCGTCAAATCGAGCCGCGGCCGATACCTGCGCACATTGCATCACACTGTTTGGATGCCCTGAAGCCCGCCCCGGCTGAGCAAATGTGTCCGTCCGCCAGTTGCGAGCGTAATTGTAGCAGTTGTTCCTGCTCCGAACATTCGGATCGCTGTTCCAAAACCCGGGATTGAACAGACTGATTTCATAGTCACACTTGGTACATCGCGAATCGTGGATGGTCTGTCGGCGCACGACGGACAGTGTCCTTTTCGGAGGCGGGCTTTTCAAAGGGTTTGCGATAGACTTGCTCAATTCGGACAGGATTAGTTCCTGCAACTCTTTGTTGATGGGTGTAAGCGAATGCTCCGGCATCACAATCTCGGCCGATTTGGTCATCTCTTTCACCAGCATGGAAGCCAGGGCTCCGCCTCGCTTCAGTGTGGCACCGGTTCCGGTGGCCAGTATAAAGCTGGTTGGAACCTTGGCCGCGCGGACATCATCATTGTCCCCGATGACTTGAATTCCAACGCCACGAAAGCCCAAGCCTTGAAATCCGTCATTTGGTTTGCCCGCAAGGCCGCGATCTCGTTTTATTTCCTTGAGCAATTTTTGCGTGATGGTGTCGCTTGTCACAATCCACATCGGATTTGGACGACCCGAGAATATATCTACTTCTACACGAAGCATACGTTCGCCTTTCCTAGTTTTAGTTTTCGGTTTGATTCATCGCGAAATCCATCTGATTTCATTACGCTTGCGGGGCTTATCGAACGGGCTGGTCGTCGCTGCGGCAATACGCCTTCACGCACTTCCGAATACCGTCCAGATTGATGCCGTCCCGTTTCAAGCGCTCTTCAAAGGCGCGCGTGAGATTCTTCTCGCTCAACAAACAAGTCAGCAGTCCGCACAGTTCGTCTTTGCCAGAGTCGCGCGGCGGCTGATACGGATCATCGCCGCCCTTCCAGACCGCCGCATTGGCAAGCCATTCGCGGGTGAATGGTGTGCCGCGCAACGTGACGCCCTTCGACATGATCCGCGCGTGATAAATGCCGGCAAATACAGCCGTCGTCGTTACCTCGAAAACACCTGGACCCGTTTCGAACATCGGCAACGTCACGACAGATCCGCCAGGTCGCGTCAACTCAACCTGCGCCTGCGCGCGTTTTTCCACCGGGATGTCGTATTCAGTCAAGACCGCCTGGAAAATCAGGTCCGCGCCCGGCTCGTAGCTTGTCTGCTCGACCGCAACCGCCATCCTCAAATTCGAGTAGGTTTGGGCGACGACGCTGTAGCGCGCTCCGTGTGTGGCAAAGGACTGATACCGCTCATCCTTTCGCTCGCGCAAATACGACAGCATTTTTTTGAAGTCATTTTTGTTGACCTCCAGGACGGCGTGCCAACGCCCCGCTCGCTGACCGGCTCCGATCGCCACGGGCAGTGTGAACCGAAAATGTTTGGTTTGCGCCCCGGCGCCATAGGTCATTCCCAGCCCTGCGGCCATTGGCGCTTGGATGAGGGATCCGTCCGGCGCTTCGAGCTCCAGATCCACAACGTTCGCATCGGTCATCACCAAGGCTGTGCAATCAATGTCGGCCTCCGTGAGGTCAAAGGGAACCCTGACTTTCGTTCCCGGCGCGATGTATCCCGGTGGATCGGTGATGATGTCGGTGTTCGTCACCCCGGCAAGGATTTGCAGGAAGAACTTGCTCAGGCGGAAGTAGTCGTCAATCGAGGCGCTCAGCAGTCCGGTGAGGTAGAGGAACCCGCCGGTGCTGCGAGCCAGCGCCCGCAAGGCGGCAGTGTTCACCTGATGCTCGTTGCCCAAGCCGATGGCAAACGTCCGGTTGTCAATCGAGCCGGTTACGTCGGCGATGGAGAGCGGCCGGTTTTCCAGTCCATCAGTCAGGACGATCATGGCCTTCTGCTGATAGTCCGCAACCGGCAGGGCATTGAGAACTTGACGGGCGCGATCCACTCCGTCGCCGACGGAAGTGTTCCCAGCGGGGTTGGCGCTATGGTTGTTTACGGCATTGACTGCAGCCACGCGGCCCGGGTCGAAGATGTTGTTCGAGGCGATTTTCGTTACCGGCAGCCCAGGAAACGTGGCGTCGTTCGGGGCATACGAGTCGTGGTCGAAACGCACGAGTCCCACGCCGTTATTCTGTTGAATCAACTCCGCAAACTTGCGCGCTGCGTCTTTCAGCACCTCCAGGCGGGTCGCGCCAGAAGTACCGGCCGCGAATGACATGCTCCAGGATTGGTCGAGCGCCAGCACCACCGCGACCGTGGGGCGGGGGATCGAGTTTGCCTTGAGGACAAACATGAACTCCTTGCCATTTTCGGGGCACTGAAAAGTTACGGCCCCGTCCGGTACGGCGACGCCCGCTGCGCCTGCAGTGTAGGCAAGCCAAACGCGGGCCTCGGCATAAAGATTTGGACCATGGTGAACGGTCACGCTACTGACGCCGCCCACGGGTGGGGGAGGGTGCAAAACGGAGAACGGAGCCGCAGGGCCGGCGCCTACCTTGACGCGCACCGTGACATCGCCGCAGCCATAAATCCGAAACACCGCCGCGCGGACCGCAGTTTCCCCGGTCGGCACATCGTTAAAGTTGATTACCGGCGGAACGCCCGCGTTCATGACCTGAACGATGGGAACAGCAGAGCCGTTCGTGTCGTAGCACGGCGGAAAAACGACGGATGGGTGCTTGTAATTTTTAGGGAATTGCTGGTTTTCCGGCGGCGCCCAAGGACGGGTGTTGGTACCACCCGACCAAGGCTCGATGTTGCCATTAAGACCCGGATCGGCGCTTTCCGATCCGTAAACAAATACCGGATCCACCCGCGTCGGGTGGGCCGGGTCGGTCTGCCAACGGGCAAAAAGGCGATCAACGTTCGAGTGCAGTAAGAACACGAACGGGTCGCGAAAAGAAATGTGTTGGCCTCCCATGGCGACGAATCCGTGCATCGAATCGTGGACAATCTCGAGAGCTTCCCTCATGTCTTGGTAATCATCCTGGTTCAGGGTATTCGTGTCCTGCCCGACTGTCGCCGGAGAGCCGGCGACGTGGCGATTGACCGATTGAGGCGGATCCTCGGCATTGTCGGAGAAGGAACTGTCCCGATGAGGATTGGCGCCTGGAACGTAGTAGCCCGCGCTCAACCAAGGTTCGCCAATCGGTGCATCGGTCGCGCCTCCGTAGCCCATGAAGTCCGGCGTGAACAAATTCAGCGGCCCGGTGAGGCCGCCGCCAAGATTTGCGTTCGGGATGGCCCGTGGATCCTGTGTCCAGTCCCAATAATGAAGCGAAAGCCGCGGGTCAATTTGCCGGAGCAACTCCTCCAGCCGGTTTACGATTTCACGATGCCAAGGCAGAAACTCCGGGCCGCCGTGAACGTGCGTGGATTGGTGGATTTCGTCCTGCTTGAACCACCAGGTCACCCCGCCCGGAGGATTGTCGGTGGTCAATCCCGGGAAGTACCTTCTGTTCAATTCAACGAACGCGTCACGCAAGAGAGCTCTTTCTGTGGGATCAACTGACGCGATGTTCCGGCGGATTCCGTCTCCAAGTGGCATAGGTCATTGTGCGGGGCCTTAACGTACGGCTCCGGTTTGTTGTCTTTTCGGTTGGTGGGGTAGCATGCCGCTACATTTCTCGATGTGATTTGCCGATGCAATCCCGCACCGTTATCAATACGCGACAATTCCTTATCACAACGCGACACGGTCAGAACCGCTGACCTGCTTGTGCGCAAATCGTTTTGGCGTGCAACCGAAATACCGTTTGAAATCACGGCAGAAGTTTGACTCACAAGTGTAGTTCAGTGATGCGGCGACTTCTTTGTTGGAAAGGCCCTCGGCCAGGAGTGGTGGGGCGACGCTCATTCTTTCGTGCATGATCCATGCCTTGGGGGTCGTCCGATATTGCTCGCTGAAACGTCGCTCCAATGTGCGAACACCCAGACCGCTATGAACCGCCAGCACCTTCACGTTGAATCCTTTTTGCCTGATAACAATGCGAAGTTCGTCAACGCTCAGGAGATAAGGGTTCACACTCTTAATACGTTTGAAAGAACCTCGATCTTTCAGGAACGTTCAAGAATCGCTTTACCGAGACGGCAGATGGAATTTTGACGAGCGCAGCCGGACGCTGGGTGTTCACTGCGGCGCGAAGACTGATACCAGATATGACTGACCTTGCCAGAGTGGTTGCGAGGATGACGGCCCCAGCCGTGCGCAATCTGGTGCGGTGATTTTTGCACCGTCGAATGCGCCCGGTTGCAGACTTCTTCGATCTTGACCCGGCCAACCCAGTATCCGCTAGGTGCAACTTCGCTACAATTTGTTCCGGACTGTGTCGGGTGTAGTGAGACAGGCTTGAAGCCCGCTCCGCGGCCTCATTTCCTTAGCCGTTTTGGCGCCTTGTCACTCGCGGGATTCATTTCCG
>CAZYYS010000251.1:0-8607 GCA_964651015.1 uncultured Verrucomicrobiota bacterium | reverse complement strand
GCTCCTGGGGTTGGTCAACCCGACGATCAAAACCCTCCGCGCCCTCAGCGCGGCCGGCCGCGGCCGACCGATCCCCGCCAGCCCTGGCCGGTGTGGCTGGCGCGGGACAGTTCGATCTTTCCGGCCACCGCCCGGATGTTTTGGGCACAGTACGGCGCGGGCAAAGCCGGCCAGCCCAACCACGCGGTGCGCTTGCATGTTTCCTTTCATCTTTGGGACGATAAACCGGCCCAGGTCGCCGTCCCCCCCGGCAAGGTCTGCGAGCGCAAAGTCTGGCGCGCGCAGTTGCAGCCAGGGGCGACCTATGGGGGCGACCGTTACTTTGCCGAAGACTACAAGATGTTTGGCCGGTTGCCTCGTTCGCTTTGAGCAAACCTTCGATGCGTTGGCGGAGTTGCTCGTCGTCACCGCAGGCCTCTTTCAAGAACTCGGCCCGCTTTTCCGGAGTGGTGAACTGCAAGGCCTGCACGAACAGGTCTTTTTCCGATTTGTCCGCGTTCATGGCTGTGCGAGTTGTGTTCGTTTTAGCTAATCAAGCGGCGTGTGCCAACACTGGATTCCCGCCCCGGTAGCCGCCGAGGTCGGGAGGCGGAGTTTGGTTACGAAGCGAATTCCCCTTCGTTGCATCAGCGGCTGCGCTTGCCTGGGCGGCCACGCGATTGCGGTAGCGGGTGGGGATTTCGAGACTCGGCAACGGCACATGGGTGTCCCACGTGTCCCGAATAAGCAGGAGTTGGATAGCCGGTCTGCCGCCGTGCGGCGGCGGGATGACGATTCGGTGCCGGCACGCCGGGCAAAGAAGCTGGCGTCCGGCCAGGCGTGGATCGGACAACATCTCGAGTGCGCAGTAGATACAGGCGAATTTGGTGTAGGTCTTCATGGTTGGCCTTTCGTTCTCTACCCATACATGCGGAATTTTGGGTCGAATCCTGTCAGCGAAGTTTGGCAAATCTGGCTCGGAGGATTTTCCTCGCAATTTCAGAAGGGGACGATGATGAGAAGGGTTCAACAGTTGATTTATCGTCGCCAGCCAATCCTCAACCGTCACCAACGCAACGATTCTTTGACAGGCGCGAAACCGACGCCACAATCGCCCCCGATGTCACAACTAGACGGCAAAATACTTCGCGCGGCACTGCACGCGCAATTGGATGCCGGCACGGTGGCCAAAGGCCGCGCGTATCAAATGCAGCGGCGGGTTTTAAGCTGTACCGTCGTGGGCACACTCGGTCAAGGGTGGTTGATCACGGCGGACGTGCGCGGTTCACGCCCAGCACCTTATCTGGTGGAGGTCGAAATCGCGGAGTACGAGGGCGGGTGGGAAATTGACGGGGTCTGTTCCTGCCCGATGGAAATGGATTGCAAGCACGTCGCCGCCGCGCTGTTGCACGTGTTGGAAAGGCCGGAGCAATGGTTTGCGCCGCTCTATCAAGTTGACTTCGGCGGCGGCCACCCGCCGGTGCTGGGTTCGGTGGTCACGCCGCAACTCGATTACCGCTGGGAGTCCTGGCTGCGCCGCCTGGATCAGGTCGCCGCCGCACCCGCTTCCAATGGAGCGGATCAACCGGCGTCCGCGCAGGACGTGCCGGAGCGGATCGTTTACATTTTGAAGCCGCACCAAGGCCGGTTGAAGGTCGAACTGGCGGTGGCCCGCCAACTCAAGGCCGGTGGTTGGGGACAGCCGCAAAGCTTTCAGTTCAGCAATGTGCTCTACGGCCAGCCGCCCGCGCGGTTCGTGCGCCCGCTGGACGTCGAACTCGTGCGCAAACTGATGCTCGCCCAGAGCACGTTCAACACTTACGAAATGTTCCTCGAAGGCGCGCCGGGGGCCGAGGTTTTGAAAGAACTCCTGGCCACGGAGCGCTGTCATTGGCGGGGCAGCGGCAAACACCGTCCGACTTTGTCGCTCGGCGCACCGCGCCCCGCCACGCCGGTCTGGGTTGCCGACGCGCGCGGCCGCCAGGCGCCCGCTTTTCAGGCGGCGCCGGCCGCGACGCACATTTTACCGCTGTCGCCGCCCTGGTACTTGGACGAAACCGCCGCCACGTGCGGCCCGCTGGACATTCCGGTGTCACCGGCGGTGGCGCAAGCGTGGTTATCCTCGCCGGTAATCGAACCGGGGGAAGCTTGGCTCGTGGCAACGGAACTCGCGCCGCGCTTCGGTGGCCTCGGCCTGCCTTTGCCGGTGAAAGTGGAAATCGAAGAGGCGGCTGACGTCAAACCCGTGCCGTGTCTGCGGCTTTACTCCACCCGGCTCAAGCGGTCCTATTACAACCACTACGGTTACGGTTCGGGGACGAAGTTGCCGTTGGAACAGGAAGTGAACTTCGCGCACCTGGATTTTGACTACGGCGGAACGCGCGTCGCGCCCGGCCAACCGGGTGAACGATTGGAACATTTTGCCGATGGCCGGCTGCGGCGTGTTCGGCGTGATCTCCGCGCCGAGCGCAAGGCGTGGAAAGAATTGTCCGACGCCGGCTTCACCTCGGCGAATGCGGCTCTATTCGACCTCAACCTCGGCAAGTTCGCGCGCGAGTTGGTCTTCACTGAAGCCGATGAGTGGTTTCCATTCATGCAAAATGTCCTGCCCAAATTCCAGTCAGCTGGCTGGCGGATTGAGTTGGACGACAGCTTCCGCTTTCGACTGGCAGAACCGGAGGATTGGTATGGTGACGCGGAAGCTGACGGTGGCAACGACTGGTTCGGCGTCGAGCTTGGCGTGAAACTCGACGGGCAAAAAGTCAACCTCCTACCGATCCTTGTGCGGTTGCTTCAAGACCAACCAGACACGTTCGACAGCGCGGCGCTCGCGCAGTTGCCGAACGACGCCATGATTCCCGTGCCACTGCCTGATGGCCGGACGCTGCCGTTTCCCGCCAGCCGCGCGCGCCAGATGCTCGGCGTCCTGCTCGAATTGCTGAACCCCGAAGCGCTCAATAAGAGCGGCCAGTTGCGGCTCAACAAACTCCGCGCCGCCGAACTCGCCGGTGAAACGGATTGGCGCTGGCTTGGCGGCGCGGAGTTAAGCGAACTCAGCCGCCGTCTCCGGAGCTTCGCGGGCATCAAGCCGGTCGTGCCTTCGGTTGATCTTCGAGCAGTATTGCGTCCTTACCAGCAGGACGGGTTGAACTGGCTGCAATTCCTCCGCGAATATGAGCTGGCCGGCATTCTGGCTGACGACATGGGTCTCGGCAAAACCGTGCAGGCACTCGCCCACTTGCTGGCCGAGAAAGAGAGCGGTCGTGCGGACCGGCCCAGCCTGGTGGTCGCGCCGACGAGTTTGATGACGAATTGGCGGCAGGAAACCGAGCGTTTTGCGCCGGGTTTGCGAGCACTGGTGCTGCATGGGTTGGAACGCAAACAGAGCTTCGACCAGATCGCCGCGCATGATCTCATCATCACCTCCTATCCGCTGCTGCCGCGCGATAAGGAAGTGCTGCTTGAACACGAGTTTCACTATTTGATTCTGGACGAGGCGCAGTTCATCAAAAACCCAAAAACCACCTATGCCCAGGCCGCGTGCCAGTTGAAAGCGCGGCATCATCTTTGTCTGACCGGCACGCCGATGGAGAATCATCTTGGCGAACTCTGGTCGCTGTTTCATTTCCTGCTGCCCGGTTTTCTCGGCGACGAAATCCGGTTCAACTCGGTCTTTCGCCGGCCCATCGAACGGGGGAAAAATGACGAACGCCGCAAACTCCTGGCCAACCGCGTGGCGCCGTTCATTCTCCGCCGGCGCAAGGAGGAGGTCGTCAAGGAACTGCCGCCCAAGACCGAGATCACGCAGAACGTCGAACTCAGCGGCGCGCAACGCGATCTTTACGAAAGCGTCCGCCTGGCGATGCACGAGCGCGTCAAGGCGGAGGTGGATCGCAAGGGCCTTTCGCGCGCTCACATCATCATCCTCGACGCGCTGCTCAAGCTTCGGCAAATCTGCTGTCACCCGCAACTGCTCAAGCTGCCCAGCGCGCAGAAAGTTGAGGAGTCGGCCAAGCTGGAACTGTTGCTCGACCTGTTGCCGGAAATGATCGCGGAAGGCCGGCGCGTGCTGCTCTTCTCGCAATTCACCAGCATGCTGGCGCTGATCGAGCCGGCGGTGACGAAGCTGAAAATCCCCTACGTCCAGCTCACCGGTCAGACCCGCGATCGTGCCACGCCGGTGGCGCAATTTCAAAACGGCGAAGTGCCGTTGTTCCTGATCAGCCTCAAGGCGGGTGGCACCGGTCTCAACCTCACCGCGGCTGACACCGTCATCCATTACGATCCGTGGTGGAATCCGGCTGTCGAGAACCAGGCGACCGACCGCGCCCATCGCATCGGCCAGGACAAAAAGGTGTTCGTGTACAAACTGATGACCGTGGGCACGGTGGAAGAAAAGATTGCCGCGATGCAGGTCCGCAAGCGCGAGCTTGTCGAAGGCTTGTTGAACGAAGAGCGTCCGGACAACCTCAAGCTGACCGCGGATGACTTGGACGTGCTGTTCTCGCCGCTGCAATAGGAGTGGTTCGAACAGCCGGCGAAAGTCCCGCCCTACTTGCTGAACGGTGCGGGGGTGGGTTTTGACGTGAAGATCGTGTAGGAGTTCGAGCGCGCCGCAGAAAGCGCCGCGAGGGCGAGAACTTGAAACGTAATCGGTCCGCCGGAGTAACCCGGAATTGTAACAATCGGACCTTGGAAGTAGCCCGGGGTTGCAGGATTAAAGGCCTGGGTGATGCCGGACAAAATCAACAAAGCAGGATCGGTGATCGTGCCAAGCCCGTATCGAAGTCCGGCCGTCCAACCACTACTGACAGGCACGAGACCGAATCGGCCGGAACAAGTTACTATGGCGTCGGTGGTGGCGCCGTAGTTGTTAAAAAATATGCTTCCTTGTCCGTAGGATGGCGCAACGGGAGCGACGATGCCGAGGGCGGTTGCAAGAATGATATTTTTCATAATGTTGGTTGCTCCCTATTTGGTTGTTTGATTCTTTCGACCTTCACAACAAATCCCTTTTGTGAAGAGGTCTGACCGTCTTTGGTTGGAGACCGATGAGCAGTAAACGACGACGTTATTGCGGTCTTCATTCAGAGACACTCAATCGCCGGGCACAGGCGGCGCTGTAATTAATATGGTGACCTCCTGTTTCGGGAAGAGATTGAAGTTTTGGCCTTGGGGGCTGACGCCCCCGAAAAACCCGAACCAGCCTTGCGTCCCTCCCGTATCTCCACACGGGCCCGGCGCCTGCCCCGGGCCCGGCACCGGCGTGCAATTCTTCATAGTCAATTGGTGTGGTCCAGCGCTCAAGGATATTCGGAATCCATATCCATGCTGGCTCCCAAACGGTGGCCCCCCCAAGGCGTTGCCACCGGTTGACTTGACAATTCCCAACCCTTTTCCGTCGATCGCAAACTCGATATCGCAGCCGCCGACCATGATTAGATCGTTCTCGACCACAATTGTCACACACCCTCCGCCGTTGGGCCTGAGTGTCCAGGTGCCGCGCCTGAGCGCTCGTAGCCCGCCATCGCCGTGGCGCATAAACGCGTACGATGGGTGATCTCCCGTCTCGCTATAGCCATTGATGGGGGTTCCACGCCATGTGCCGTACGCGCTATTCCAAGAATTGGCAGTCACCGGCACATTAGTGCGTGTCCCATCAGCGTTCAGTCGATGACGCTCGAACCAAATTATTTCGCCCGCCTGGACGGTGGTATTCGTTCCGCCATTGGCGAGGAGCTCGAAGTTGCCACAGAGACCGGGCGAAACAACAGCGGCGACAGCAATGTCCGTCTCGTTGCCGATGGTCCCCTTGAAAACCAGTATCAAGTTGCCGTCCCGAGGAATGCTACCACCGAGATTGGCGGTGAAGGATTGTCCAAACTCCAAAGTTCCGGGATAACTGCTGTTGATCGAGGTGCCCGCGATCTCGGTGCGATTGGTGGTAATGGGATCCTCCCGCAACAAAGTAAATGAGCCAGTCCCGAAGGATTCGCCACGCCCGGCAGATTCGTTGATGGTCAGATTGGTGATCTTGAGTTGTGGATTGCCTGAGGTTTCTGGGTAAAGAAATTCCATCTTCAGCCGTCCCCGGAAGAAGTAGTTCAGCAGCCCGGTTGAATAGGCGATCGCCTTGGGAAGAAGAACTCGAGCATGGGCTTCGCGGTTTTTGTCCGTTAGGCCCAAAAACAGTTCCGCGCCCATGTGTGCCGAGCAGAAGTCTGCCACGTTAGGCGTATTTCGCCGTATATCCTGCTTTTCCCACACCACGACCTGGTTCTCGCCGATCCTGGCTATTTCGATCTGAGCAGGGGTCAGGGGTAAGAGCGCCTCCCAACCAAACACGTCCGACAAGCGTGGCCATCGGAAGAAATGCCGTTGCTCGAAATCAAACGGGCTTGTGATTTCGTGACCGCGCAAGATTTGAACACGCGGCTCACCGCTGAACATAGTGTCGTCCGTGACAAAGAAAAAGTTGGAGAACTCGGCTAACCCGAGTGCGCTGGAATAAGTCGGAGAATCGGATCGATTAAGGAACAGTTGATCAGTGTTCCAAAATGCTCTGAACTCGGGTGGAATGCCGTCCGGTCTTTTGGCTGGAAGTGCTTTGAATTCGGGCACCTCCTCAAATGGCAGCGCCGCTATTTGAGCAGGCGTCCCGTAGTGAATGAGGCAATATTCCTCGAACGGCGCGTTGTCGCCGCCAAGGATTTTTGGCATGTGACCATCATTTCGAGTGTGCTGGGGCTGAGCCAGGTCTTGAACGAGGTGAATCACATGGCCCAAAGCGTAGAACGTCTCCCCCGCGTACCGCTGTCGTTCCGAGGGGATGGCGTTCGTAAGCCAGCTGATAAAATTCGTCCGTGCGGCGAGCCAACTGTAATTCTCGTCACCACGAAGGGTGCCAATGGCACCACGATTATCCCATGCCCAATGCAGTGAGTCCACTTGAGGAATTGGCGAGAGCGTGACCGGGCCACAAGTAGGGAAGGTATCTAGATGGGTACGTAAATACTCAAGCAACCATGTAGTGTCATTTAAGCCCATACCATTCCGTGAAGGATCATAGAAGTGATTTGCCATGCGATGGCGTTTAATCGAATCGCAAAAACTCTGATTAGAATCTTCGTCCTTAGCTCCAAGACCCAGTGCGTCTAGGTATGTATGAGCGAAGACAGCTGTTGGCAGAGGGACGGTGAGGTCAGACGCGACAAACCCGAGTGTCAACAGCCCTCTGGGTTCGCGGAGCTGACATGCGACAAATTCACCCACCTGCGATTGATAGTGATTTCGCGCGGCCAGGATTGACAAAGCGGAATGTGTCTCTGGTTCGAACGCGTGTACCTTTAAAGTCAGCGCCAAAGCGTAGAGTGCCATCAACACTTGAACTTCGTAGGATCGAAAATGAGGAGACATGGTGCAGTTGAGTGTTCGAGGTTCAGGGCAATTTCAGACGGAAAAAGCGGGGCTGTTCATCGACAGGCAACGTGGTAGTGAGGCGATTGTTTTCGCGGAACAGCGTCGGAGCGACGAATCCCCAGGCATTCGGAAGCACAAAATTCGTCGAAGATTGAAGCGTGAAATCCTGCGCGGCAGCGGGCCAAGAAAGAACCACGCCGTCAGTCGTTGTCTCAATCGTCAACGGCGGGCCGTTGATGGTAAAGGGAACCTGGACCGCCAGCGGATGCTCGTCGGCAGGTGCGATTTCGCCAAAGGCTTGCTGTGGTTCAAGCACAACTTCGAAGGCGCCACCGGCGAAGAAACCCGTGGGCAAGTTCGCGGGCAGTGTGACACGAAAAAATGGACCGACGTAGCCGCTAACAGGAATCACTGACACTGTCGGGAGAAATGCTGGATCAAATGCCAGATGAGCATTCGTGGTGACTGGAATGGTATCAAAGAACAAACCCACGCTGCGGATGGCCAGCGGGATGCCTTGCGCATTGTTCAGTGTTCCGGAAAAAACGAGCGTGTCCCCTAGAGCCGCGGATTGGACTGAATTCGTGAGCGCCAATCCCCAACTGACCTGAACCTGGGGGTGCGGGTTGGTCAACGCCGGTGCAATGTTCACCTGAAACTCCTGCAACTGAAATATGCCAAGTGGTGACCGGCCAGGTCCGCCATTAGGCAGGTTGGTGTCCACCAGTGCCTCCAACCGAAAGCCAGTGATATTCATAAGCGCAGTGAACGCCGTAATGGTGTACGTGGTATCAACCGTGTTCGTGCCGCCACTGGCAAGGAGGGACATATCGGCCTGCTTGTTCAGCGTGGCTTGGTTGGCGGCGGTGTAATCGAGCGGTTCAAGCACCGTCCAATTGGCCACCACTCGTCCGTTGGTGTAGTTGCCATCGGCAAAAGTCCTGCGGTCGTCGGTGGTCACCGACAGCCGGAAGCGTCCGAGTTGGGAATTGGTTGCGGTGGCAGTGGATGTGCCTTGGAAGAGGGTAAAGGTCAATAGAGTGCCATTGCTGAAGCCCACGTTGGTTTCGGTCTGGAAAACAATCGTGGCCGGGACATCCCCGGTCGAATTCGCCCAACCTAGATTACCGTTGGTGACTCCATCAATGGCGGCACTATTTAGACGCGCATAAATAAATCGACATGTGTCGCCGCCCCTGTAGGATCGTC
>CAZYYS010000250.1:0-8662 GCA_964651015.1 uncultured Verrucomicrobiota bacterium | reverse complement strand
CCGCGATGTCCCGGATGGCGGCGATTTTGGCGAATGAGAAACCGCACGCGCGAATTTGTGCATCCGTCACCCGATCCAAATCTTCCGGACGGGGAAACCTTCTGCCGGGGAACAGCTTTCTGAACCGCGTTAGAATCGTGTTTGCGGCCGTTCCGTTGAGCTGTTGATGGGCCACGGCCTGCACGAGCGATTGAAATGGCGGACGACGTATCTCCGGCTCCAGCGTACAGGGTCCGATTTCCTTGATGAGCCGTTTCATCACTGGGTCGGCAACAGACAGATGGCGAAGCGCGGCAGCGTTCATCAAACTCAGGCCAATTTGGCAACTACCGACTCAATAATGGCGATGCCTTCTTCTGCTTCGCTTCGCCGCAGGTTCAACGCGGGCAACAGCCGCACCACCTGATTGCCGGAAGGAATCGCCAGCAGACCGGCATCATGCAACCGGTTCACGAACTGAATGGCCGCCGACTTCTCACCTGTAGCGAGAACTGGGATTTTTTCCTTCTCCCAAAATTCGAAACCAAGCATAAAGCCCAACCCGCGCACGCCCTTGAGGATGTGCGAATATCGTTGAGCCAGGGCGTGAAGTTCGGCTTTTAGGAACTCACCGGTCTGCCGCACATTTTCTGCGAGTTTTTCCCTCTGGATGACTTCCAATATTTTCAAGGCAACGGCACAACCTAATGGATTACCACCAAAGGTAGTACCGTGCGTTCCAGCGCTTAGAAGGTCAGCGTATTGGTCACGCACCCAGAACGCGCCGATTGGGAAACCGCCGCCGAGCGACTTCGCCATCGAAATGCCGTCGGGCAGAAACGACTGCGCGTTCCGGCTTCCAACTTCGGCGCCTTCCAAAATGCGCTGGTAGCTCTGAAACCGGCCGGTCCGAAAATGTCCGCACTGCACCCCGTCCATTAACAGCAATAATTTCCTCTCGTCGCAGAGTTGCCGCAAGCCAAGCAAATACTCTGCCGTTGCCGGTGTGACGCCACCCTCGCCTTGAATCCCCTCGATTAAAATAGCCACGGTCGCAGGTGAAACTGACGTGCGCATCGCCCCGAGATCGTTGAATGGGACGTGGCGAAAGCCTGCGACCGCGGGCTCGAATCCTTTCCTCACCTTGTCCTGCCCGGTGGCAGCGATTCCTGCCAGTGTTCTACCGTGAAAGGAATTTAACGTCGTGATGATTTCAAAACGCCCTTCGTCGTGGCCAAACTTGCGAGCCAGTTTGAACAACCCTTCGTTCGCCTCCGCGCCGCTGTTGCAGAAGAACACCTTGCCGGGCGCGATTAGGTTCACGAGCGCTTCAGCCAGCCGACCTTGTCGTTCGTGGTAGTAGAGATTGGAAACGTGGACGAGTTTGCGTGACTGCTCAATCAATGCCTCGGTAATCTCCGCGTTGGCGTGACCGAGCGCGCAGACGGCGATGCCGCCGCCCAGGTCAAGATAACGCTTGCCGGTAACATCCCAGACGTAGCTGCCCGCGCCGTGACTGAGCGCCACGTCGAACCGCGCGTAGCTCGGAACGACGTTTTTTTGAAACAACACCTGAATGGCCGCCACATCGTTGCGCACGATAGGGGGAGGAACGAGTTCTTTCATTGACATTATTAAACCGCAGAGACGCTGAGACTCAGAGAAAAAAGCGAGTTCACAAAACGATTTCTGTACCGATGCCTTCGTCCGTGAAGATTTCCAGCAACACCGAGTGTTGAACGCGCCCGTCCACAAAGGATACTTTTTCCACCCCGGATTTGATGGCCGCCACAGCACTGTCGACTTTGGGAATCATGCCTTTGTCCACAATACCGGCCTGTTTGAGGGCGGGGACTTCAGCCGTCTGCAAATGCGTGATCAATGTGGCCGGGTCTTTCGGGTCCCGCATCAGGCCCGGCACATCGCTCATGAACACCAGGCGTTTGGTCTTAAGCGCGATGGCGGACTGCGCTGCGGCCACGTCGGCGTTGCAATTGTAGATTTTGCCGTCCTCGCCCAGCGCGACGGGGCTGATGACCGGCGTGACGCCGCGCCGTATGCACTGGCGCAACGGGTCGGTGTTCACCTCGACGACTTCGCCAACGAAGCCAATGTCAATTTTCGCGCCGGGCTTGTCCTTGTCGTCAAGCCAGAGCTTACGGCACTTGAAAATGTCCGCGCCGCAAAACCCGCGCGCTTTGCCGCCGAGTGATTCGATGGTTTTGACGATTTCGGGATTGATCTCGCGCGACAAGACACGATCCACCACATCCACCGTCCGCTCGTCCGTGACTCGCTGACCTTGGATGAAGTTCGCTTGCAAGCCTGCGGCTTCCATCGCCCGGGTTATGACCTTGCCACCACCGTGGACGACTACCGGGTTGATGCCGACGGCTTCGAGGAACACGACGTCGCGCGCGACACCATTGCGAACCGCCGGGTCGGGCGAATCCATGAACGAGCCGCCGTATTTGACGACGAACGTCTGGCTGCGGAAGCGCTGGATGTATGGCAGCGCTTCGAGCAACGTTGCGGCTTTGGCGATGAGGTCTTGCATTTGAGGACATCTATTTCGCCAAGTTTGCGCCCCTGACCCGCAATTTGATCGCATAAAGCCCCTTGCTCGCTGTGATAAAAAGCGTTTGGTGGTCCTTGCCCCCGAAACTCACGTTAGCCGTCCAAGGTTCGGGCAAGTCAATGTGGGCAATCTTCTTCCCGTTTTTGTCGAACACAATCACGCCTTTGCCAGTGAGGTAGAGGTTGCCTTCGGTGTCGAGCGTCATGCCATCTGAGCCAAGTTCGCAACGGAGACGTTTGTTCGTCAACGAACCGTCGGATTGGATATCGTAGGCGTAGGTTTTTCCCGCCCTGATGTCGGCCACAAAAAGAGTTTTCCCGTCAGGCGTGCCGATGATGCCATTGGGCTGGACAAGATCGGTCGTCACGCGCTTGAGCGTGTTTCGGTCGGCGCTGAGGAAATAAACCTGTTCAGTTCCTTGCGGCGGTTTGTTGTAGTCCCACCACTCGCGTTTGTAGAACGGGTCAGTGAAAAACAATGAGCCGTCGGCACGTACCCAGACGTCATTCGGCGCGTTCAGCATTTTGCCTTCGTATTCTTTTGCGAGAACAGTGTGTTTGCCGTCCGGAGTGATGGACCACAGCTCGGTCTTCTCGTCTGCGCAGGCAATCAAATTCCCCTTGGCGTCAAAGAACATTCCATTCGCCCGCCCGGCAGGTTGCAGAAACGTGGAGAGCTTGCCATCCACGCTCCATTTCAAGATGCGGTTGTTCGGCTGGTCAGTGAAGAAGACATTGCCGTCTTTATCACACGTCGGGCCTTCGGTGAACTTGAAATCACTCGCCAGTCTTTCCAGCTTCGCGCCGGGCGCGGCAATGGCGGATGCGTCAATTGCGGATTCAGCCGCCAATGTGGCGATCAATCCAAACAGAGTGAAAGCGGTCATTATCGTTTTCATGGCTCATCCTCCTAAAGTGGTCGGGTCGGTCACATCCCCTTTGTTGAAGTCCACGTAATGCTCCGTGAGGTCAGCGGCATACATGACGGCGCTGAACTTGCCGAGGTTCAGGTTGATGTGCAACTCGAATTCCTTCGGCGCAACCGCCGCACAGAGCTGCTTGAAAGTTGTCTTGGTCGGTTGGCCGCGTTTCAAGCTCCATAAAATCCTTTTCCCACCCGGTGTGCTGTAACCAATGTCCACTTTTCCCTCCACCACGGTCGCCGCGCTGTAACCAACGGCATCAATGATGCGCCCCCAATTGGGGTCGCCGCCGTGCCAGCTTGTTTTCACGAGGGCGCTGTTCGCCACCGCGCGCGCGGCGGCATCGGCGTCGTTAACGCTCTTGGCGCCGTTCACGCGGACGGTCACCACGCGATGAACGCCTTCGCCGTCGCGCACAATTTTCTTCGCAAGATCGAGGCAAACGTGATTGAGCGCCAACTGAAACGTTCGACGTTGCACGTTGAATGTTGAAGGTTGAATGTTTTTGTTTCCCGCCAGTCCATTCGCCAACAGAAGCACCGTGTCGTTGGTGCTCATATCACCGTCAACGGTGATGCGATTGAAACTTTGTGCGACGGCTTCCCTTAACGCGGCCTGCAATACTTTGGATTCAATCGCCGCATCCGTGGTGATAAAACAAAGCATGGTTGCGTGAAATGCTCGCGCACGAGCGCTATTCGGCAGCGCGGCGGGCCGCGCGCCTGTCGCGCTCATCCCCGGTTGAATCATACCTGCGCCTTTGCAGATGCCGCCTATGCGAACGGTCTTGCCACCGAGCTTGAATTCAACGGCGATTTCTTTCGCCCGGGTGTCGCTCGTCATGATGGCTTCCGCGGCATGAGCGGCGTGCTGGACACCCGAACCGAGCAACGCTGCGGCTTCGATGATGCCGGTCCGGACGTTGTCCATCGGCATTGTGACTCCGATGCGTCCTGTCGAACCCACCAGCACCGAGCCTTTTGGCAGAGCCAGCGCGCGCTCGGTAAACCGGACCATTTCACGAGCATCCGCAAACCCTTGTTTACCCGTACATGCGTTGGCGTTGCCGGAATTGACTACAATGGCTTGGGCCGTGCCACGTCCCACGCGATCCATGCATATCTTCACCGGCGCCGCACAGACTTGGTTCGTGGTAAACATGCCGGCAATGGTCGCGGGCGTTTCCGAAACGATGAGCGCCAGATCGCGCTTGTTGCCCTTCTGGGAACCTTTGCCGGTGCCGAGGCGTTTGATATCGCAGAATACGCCAGATGCGCGGAAGCCTTGCGGCGCCGTGATGGAACCGGAAATTTCTCTGAGCATGATCATCTTGTAAGATTCGTTCGTCAGTCGCAGTGAGATAACTTTGATTTACTTCGTCGGCCTCCCCCATTGGCGATCCGCAAAGTTCATAAATATTTCCCAGTCGTCCGCCGTCATTGAGTGCTTTCCCTCGCGGATGTAATAGCCAAGCCGGCCGCCCACAAGTTGGCGCAGCGGCGGCATTTCCTTTGCCGTCAATCCCTCAACGCCGAGAAAACGATACACCGGCGCGGCGGCCTGAAGCACTTCAAACTGGCCGGATGGATTAGCCCATTGATCTTCCTGCGCGTTGGAAAAAAGCACTGGTCGTGGCGCACACAGAGCCACGAGACAATTCTGGTCGAAAGGCAAGCGCTCTGGCGCATCGTTAAACTCTTTGAATTGTGCGTTGAACCAATGTGGAAACACGGTGTTGATGCGCTGGACTGATTCTCCAATTGTGCCCCGACTGGGCGCCGTGCCGCCACAGCCGGCCTGGTGCGGAATGGCCAGGGCGATTCGCTCATCGAACGCTGCCGCAAGCAACGCCGTCTTGCCGTTGCGCGAGTGACCAACGGCAGCGATGTGGTCTGCATCCACCCTTGGGTCGGTCACCAGGTAATCCACGCAACGATGAAAGCCCCAGGCCCACGCGGCGATGGAACCGCGATTCGTCGGGTTGTTATTCCTCGCAGGATCGGTGCTCGCGAGCCACGCATAGATGCCATCGCTCACGTCCTTGCGATCCGAATCGACGTCACTGCTGCAAAATGAGGCGAGCGCATAACCGCGTTCAACAATCCGGCTTAACGGCCAATCCGCCATCTGACCTCCGCGTGCCGCGTCGGTGGCGGCGTTGTTTGTGCAGCCCTTGCACGAGCTATAAAGCCAGCCGCGCGCGAGCGGCACGCGTGGGTCGTCGGTCAGGGCGTGATTGCCGCAGAAATTCATGGCCAAGAACACGGGCGCCGGGCCGCGACGCTCATTTGGTACAACCAACATCAAATCGATGCGCGGCGCGTTGCCAGTGCCGGTCTCCAGACTCACAAGCTTGAGCGTCGCTTTGCCACCAAGAAAATCTTGATACTGATTGAGAACTCGTGCCCGCACCAGCGGCGGTCGTGGCGGGAGCTGACCATACATGTAGTGCTGAAAGAGCGTCTGCAGCTCAGGCCGGCGTTCGTTCAACCATTTTGCCTTTGAAGTGACGCGCTGGCCGTCGGACATGACGAGTGGATCAGGAAATGACGGCTGCGGTGGAAGCAAACTAGCCTCCGGGAATGCGAAAGGTTTCTGCGGCTCCGTGGCGCAACCGCCCAGCAAAACGGCAGCCAACACGACAGTTAAGGGGAGTCCGCGGAAAATATTCATGTGAGAGTCAACGCTAAAGACGCGACTGATTCGAGCGAAACGAGGGGAGAAATATGCATACTCAAATGAGCCCCGCCGTTTCGGGATAACCACACATGATGTTGAAGCTCTGAACCGCCTGGCCGCTGGCGCCCTTGACAATGTTGTCCTCAGCGCTCAGGACGATGAGCCGCCCGGTGCGCGGATCGAGTCGCCACGCGATTTCGATGACGTTCGTGCCCGTGACATTTTTTGTGTCTGGCAACGCCTTGTCGTCGAGCAATCGGACAAATGGTTCCCTGCCGTAGGCCGAGTGAAAACAGGCGGCAATCCTTTTGTTCAACTCGTTTAGTTCCTCGCCGTCGGTGAAATGTTTTTCCGGCGCGAGATAAAGCGTGGTGAGAATGCCGCGATTGACCGGAATCAGGTGCGGAGTGAACTGGATCGTGACCGCAGTTTGTGCAGCCAGTGAGAGTTCCTGTTCGATTTCGGAAAGATGCCGGTGTTTGGGGATGCCATACGGCCGCATGCTCTCGTTGCATTCCACAAACAGATAGTCACGTTCCACCTTGCGGCCGGCGCCGCTGACCCCGCTCAGGGAATCAGCAATGATGCCGGCGGACTTGATCAACCCTGCCCGCAACAGCGGAAGCGTCGGCAGCAAAATACTCGTCGGGTAACAACCTGGGGAAGCAACCAGTGAGGCGTTCTTGATTTGCGTCCGGTAAACCTCCGGCAATCCATACACCGCGCTGGCGAGCAAATCAGGCGCGGGATGATCGTGCGCATAAAACTCCTTGTAAACCACGCTGCTCTTGACACGAAAATCGGCGCTCAGGTCAATGACGCGGCAACCGAGCCGGAGCAACGGCACGGCAAATTCAGCGGCAACACCATGCGGCAGCGCGAGGAATACCACCTCCGCTTGCCTGGCCAAAAGCTCCGCGTTTGGTTCGTTGAATCGAAGCGCGTTGGCGTGTGGCAGGTGACCGAACTTTGGAAAAATCTGCGCGAGCGCCTGCCCGGCGTACTGCCGCGAAGTGATGGCGGCCAGTTCCGCATGCGGGTGCGACAGGAGCAGACGCACCAGTTCTTCACCGGAGTAACCAGCCGCGCCGACGATGGCGACCCTTGTAGTTTTCATTTTGACTTTCTTTCGCTGCGGAGACGCCGAGAAAATAGTTAATGCCATTTCAGGAGTCCAAGACTTATTACAGAAACGATCATGTGAGCCAGCGTAAGGAACATTAGAATCAAGATTGCGGCGCGAAAGATTTTCGCAGCGGTTGAGTTTGATTTTTCCACGCACGCAACTTCTCTCGCCGCCCCTTCTTCTTTAAGTATGAATTGAGACATAAAAAAAGAACGGACGTAACGCCGACAAAGATCAAGGCACCTCTTATTCCAACCAATTGGTGTTCTGTATTCAACTTTGCTGTCTCAAATAAAAAACCCCGCCGGATTGAACCAGCGGGGTCTGGAAATTTCCAGTGCGATTAACGTTTCGAGTATTGGAAACGTTTGCGCGCGCCCGGCTGGCCATACTTCTTGCGCTCTTTCATGCGCGGATCGCGCGTCAAGAAACCTTCCGGTTTGAGCGTGGCACGCAGATTCGCGTCCGCCGAAATCAAAGCCCGGCTGATACCGTGCCGCACGGCGCCTGCCTGACCGGACGGTCCGCCGCCTTGCACATTGGCGCGCACGTCGAATTTTTCCGCCGTCCCGGTCAAGGTCAGCGGGCGAGTGATCTGTGTGCGCAGGAAGTCATTCGGAAAATAGTTTTCGAAGGCGCGGCCATTGATGGCGATCTTGCCCGAGCCAGCGGCAATCCGGACGCGGGCAATCGAGGTCTTGCGTCGCCCGGTGCCGAGGAATTCTTGAACTTTGGTGTCTGCCATAGTCAGTCGTTAAATGGTTAAGGGGATCATTTCGCCGGCGTCAAGGTCGCCGGCTGTTGGGCGCTGTGCGGATGTTGCGCGCCTTTATACACTTTCAATTTGGTCAGGAGTTGTCGGCCGAGCCGGTTTTTAGGGATCATGCCTTTAACGGCGTGCGTGATGAGCCGTTCGGGATGCCTGGCGCGAATCTGAGCGACCGAAGTATATTTCTCGCCGCCCTTCCAGCCGGAATACGTCATGAACATTTTTTCGTTCTCCTTCTTGCCGGTGAAGGCCACTTTTTCCGCGTTGACGACGACCACAAAGTCACCGGCATCGAGATGCGAGGCATAGACGGGTTTGTTTTTACCACGCAAAATATTGGCAACCTGCACTGCCAACCGGCCCAGAACGGCCCCGTTCGCATCCACCACATGCCATTTCCGCTGGTCTAAATTCACTTTCGGCAAATAAGTTTTCATCAAAATCCTGATTTTAGGAGCGGTGAAAATAGCAAGCGGACAAGCCAAGTCAATAGCCATTTCAACGCTTTTTATACGGTTGTGAGCGAGCCCCGCCCTAAGAAGTTCTGGTGTTCGCCGAAGCACGCACAAAGGCCGTAAATCTGTCAAGCGTCGTAGCGCAGACTTCCAA
>CAZYYS010000249.1:0-8709 GCA_964651015.1 uncultured Verrucomicrobiota bacterium | reverse complement strand
GCCGGGAAAATTTCCAAGGAGACGCGAGCAGATTCCCGGTTTTCGTTCGTTCAAGTTTCGGTTTCTCGAAGGGGAGTGGCTTGCCGTTGTCCTGAGTCAGGCGCGGCTTGGGGTCGAAGAGATCCACATGCGAAGGCCCGCCGGGCATGTAGAGAAAAATGACCCGCTTGGCGCGCGCCGGATGATGCGGCGGGCGAACGGTGTAGGGTCGCGCAGAACGATTTGGCTCTCCAGCACTTGAACGCGGCAATTCTGTGGCCAGCAGATCAGCCAGCGCCAACATGCTGAACGCGCCGCACGAACGCGCCAGCCATTCGCGACGTGAATAATTGCGGGGAGTCCAAACGTAATTAGCCATGGTTAGTCCACATAGATAAATTCATTACTGCACAATAGCACATGAGCGAAGTCGCGCCACGCCGCTTCAGTTCCCAATTCACTGGACTTGTCGAGCACTTGATGACCAATTGCAATTTCCTCCGCGCGGGCAGGACGACCGAACAACAATTGGTAAGCGCGCTGGATGCGTGCCGTCTCATCGCCGTCAATTTCGCGGAGCAAGCGCTTCGCCAGCTCCGTTGCTTGTGCCTGCACGAAGTCGTTGTTAAGCATCATAAGAGCCTGCGGCGCCACCGTCGAGACGGTTCGCTTTTCCACTGAACCATCCGGGTTGGCGGCATCAAATAGCGTCGCGAAGCTGCTGCGATCCCAACGCGCTGTCTGGACATAAAGGGAACGTCGCGGTGCGCCCAAATCCGCCCCGGCGGGGCCGCCTGGTGAAAGATCGAGCCGGCCGGACACAAAAATCATCGCATCGCGAATGGCCTCGGCTTCCAGACGGCGCGCCGTGAATCGCCCGAGCCAGCGATTGTCAGGATCGCGGGCGGCTTGCTCACGAGGAATCGAACTGGCCCGTTGATATGTGGCGGAAAGCATGATCCGGCGATGGAGCGCCTTCAACGACCAGCCATCCTCGACAAACTGGGCAGCCAGCCAATCGAGCAGCGCCGGGTTGGTCGGTAGTTCTGAGAGCAGACCGAAGTTGTTCGCTGTGTGCACCAACCCGTCGCCGAAATGCCATTGCCAGACGCGATTGACAATCACTCGTGCCGTGAGGGGATTTTGAGCACGTGCGATCCACCTGGCGAGTTCCATTCGTCCGCTGCCTTGAGTGATTGGTGGTTGGGTTTCGCCTGCGAAAAACGCGGGCATGCGACGCGGAATTACCTTCCCCAGCCGGGTGTAGCTGCCACGGACATGAATCGGCACGTCCTGAATGTTAGGAAATAGGCCGCCTGGCATTCCATACTCCTGCACGGTCATCACGACCGGATACGGTGGTGGCAGTTCGGCTTCCAACGCATCGCGCTCTTTGATCAACAGGAGACGCTCGGGGTGGTTGGTGGCGATAGGTGGCGTCATTTTTTCGAGCGCCTTTAACTTCGCCTTGACCGCGTCAAGCTGTGCCGCGTATGCGTCACGCAAGGCCGCCACTGACCGCGGGACCAGCGGCACGCGTTTGAGCGTAATTTCACCGCCCTTGGTGCCGAGGCTCTCCATGAAATGCGTGCTGTAGAAGATTCCGGCCAGCGCGTAATAATCCTCGTTGGAAATGGGATCGAACTTGTGATCGTGGCAGCGGGCGCAACCCAGCGTCAGTCCGAGGAACGCCTTGCCCACCGTGTCAATCTGGTCATCGACCATGTCACTGACCATTTTTTCCTTGTCGGCATCGCCCCGATCCCAGGCGCCATTGGCGAGGAACGTGGTGGCAATCAATCCTGCCGGATAAGCCGCTTCGCCCGTTGGATTCGGCAAGAGGTCCCCCGCAATTTGATGCACGATGAATTGATCGAAAGGCAGGTCGCGATTGAAAGATTCGACCACCCAGTCACGATAACGCCATGCCTCCGATGGCTCGGCACTCGCCGTGCGTGCCTTGGGGTCGGCATCGTGGTAATCTGCGTAGCGAACGACATCGAGCCAGTGTCGCGCCCAGCGCTCTCCGTAGGTCGGTGAAGCCAGCAACCGATCCACAACTCGCGTGAAAGCTTCAGGAGAATTATCGGCGAGAAAGGCAGTGACTTCCTCGGGCGTCGGCGGCAAACCCGTGAGATCAAACGTCGCGCGGCGCAATAGCGAGCGCTTGTCTGCTGTCGGTGCTTCCTTTAGCTCAACCGCTGCGAGCTTTTCACCGATGAAAGCGTCGATTGGATTGCGGTGGCCTGTGCCCGGCACGCTCGGTTTCTGCACGGGTTGAAACGCCCACCATGTTTTCGCCTTGTTTGTTGGCGTCCCAGCAGTGGTCGCCTCGGTTAGGCGCGGGTCGGGTGCGCCCATTTTTACCCAAGCAACCAGATCGGCAATCTGCGCGTCAGTTAGTTTCTTGTCCTTGGGCGGCATCTGCAAGTCCTTGTCCGTGTAACGGACCGCTTTGATGAGCAGACTTTTTTCCGGGTCGCCTGTAACAATGGCCGGACCAGTGTCGCCTCCTTTGAGGACTCCATCGCGCGTGTCCAACCGCAATCCGCCTTTGATCTTCTCACTCGTGGCGCTGTGGCATTTGTAACAATGCTCGGTGAACAATGGCCGGATTTTCTTCTCGAAGAATTCGATGCCGTCACTTGCGCCGCGCGCGCCCACGAGCGGCGCGAACAGCAGAAACGCAATCAATGACTTCGTGGCTGACATGACTTTGAGGTCTTATACAACACCTCGACCATAAAGAAAAGGCTGTCGTATCGATGTACAACTCAGGAAATGATGGGGTGAACCACGTTGCCGGAAACATCTGTGAGGCGAAAGTCGCGCCCGCTCGAACGGTAGGTGAGCCGTTCATGGTCAAGCCCCATGAGGTGCAGAATCGTGGCGTGGAAATCGTGAACGTGAACAGGATTCTGGGCGACGTTGATTCCGTATTCGTCGGTCGCGCCGTAAGTGATACCGGGTTTTACTCCACCGCCCGCCAGCCACGAGGAGAAAGCCCAGTGATGATGTTCCCGGCCTTTTGCCCCCGGATCCTTGTTAAACGGTGTGCGGCCAAATTCGGTCGTCCACACCACCAGCGTGTCGTCCAACATGCCGCGCGCCTTCAAGTCTTTCAGCAGTCCGGCGATGGCTTGGTCCACATTCTTCGCCAGTGGCGTGTGGGTAAGCATGTCGCCGTGGGCGTCCCAGTTGTTGGAAGAACCAGAGTCGATCAATTCAATGAAGCGAACGCCGCGCTCCGCCAACCGCCGCGCCACGAGGCACTGCCAGGCAAATCCCTTCGTGCTGCCGCGTTCAAGACCGTAGAGTTGAAGCGTCGCATCCGATTCCCGGGAAAGGTCAAACGCTTCCGGCGCTTCCGTCTGCATCCCGAACGCGGTTTCAAAAGACTTGATCCGCGCTTCCAGTTGCGAGTCGCCGGGCCGGCTTTGCAGGTGTTGTTGATTCAGAGACTTCAACGCCTGCAGTTGCAACTCCTGTAGCTTGGTCGATGGTGCGCGGCGGTCCAGATTGGGGATTGGCGTTGCGCCGGGAATGACACGCGTTCCTTGATAGTGAGCGGGCAGGAAATTTGAATCCCAGACCTGCTCGCCCGCGTACGGTGACTGCGGTGCGATCACCATGAACGCGGGCAGATTCTGGTTCATCGTTCCCAACCCGTAACTGACCCATGACCCGATGCTGGGCCGGGCAAACGTGAACGAGCCGGTGTGCATCTCCAAGGTGGCTTCGTAATGATTGGTGTGATCTGATTTCATGGAGCGAATCACACAAAGATCGTCCACGCATTCCGCGATGTGCGGGAAAAGGCCGCTGACTTCCGTGCCACACTTGCCGTGCTGGTGGAACTGCCATTGAGGCGTTTTGAGAAGCATCGAGAACTCGCCCTGCCTGCCTTGGAATTCGTTCACAGAAACCGTTTTCCCGTGGTCCTTGAACAGTTTGGGTTTCGGATCGAAGGAATCGACGTGTGAAACGCCGCCGCTCATGTAAAGAAAAATGACCCGCTTGGCGCGCGGCGCAAAGTGAGGCGTTTTGGGTGCGAGCGGGTCGGAGAGTATGCGACCGCTTTCTTCGGCGGAAACCAGTTCCGCCAGAATCCCCGAAAGCAACAGCGAACCGCCCGCCAGCCGGCGGATCATCTCGCGACGCGTACAGCCGCAGATTGATTTGCTCATGGGATTGTCCTTAATCGACATAACTGAATTCATTGCTGCCGAACAGCACACCCGCATAACTTGCCCAAGCCGTTTCCAGTTGTTCAGCGGGTGGAATGTTCATCGTCTTCAATTCATCAAGATAATTGCGGAGGTAATCCTTTGCACTGTCCGATTCCTTGTCCGATGGTGCGCGACCCAAGGCAAGTTGGTAAGCAAGGGTTATTCGTTGCTGGTCATCAGGACAGGCGTTGATCAATCGCGTGGCGAATTTTTCGGACTGTTCATGAACGAATGCATCGTTCATAAAAAAGAGCGCCTGGAGCGGCGTCGTGCTGACGGTTCTTTCGGCCGTGCTCTCATTCGGATCGGCGCCATCGAACAAGGCCAGATAAGGGTGACGTTTGATCCGTTGAACCATGAGATAGACACTACGCTGTTTGCTTTCGTAAACCGCGAGGAATGGCCCGTGCTGGGTGTAGTTCCGCTTTTCCGCCGGTGGAAATGAATGAGAACCGCCAACCGTCAAGTCCAGATTACCGCTGACCAGGAGGATGGCGTCGCGCAGTGATTCCGCGTCGAGCCGGCGACGGGAGAAATGCCACAACCACTCGTTGTCGGGATCGCGCGTAAAGTTTTCCGGATTGCTCGCGCTGGAGAGTTGATAAGCACGCGAGAGCATGATGAGCCGGTGCATGGCCTTGATCGACCAGCCACTCTCCACAAACCGGGTGGCGAGGTAATCCAGGAGTTCAGGATGGGTGGGTGGGCGTCCTTGTTTGCCGAAATTGTTCGGAGTGCGCACAAGGCCGGCGCCGAAATGATGCTGCCAGATCCGATTTACCATCACACGTGCGGTCAACGGATTTCGCCGGTCCGTCAGCCAATCCGCCAGTTGCAATCGCCCGCTCCCCGTCGCATCAGGGGGCAACTCCTGGCCGCCGAGGGCTTGCAGGAAACGACGTGGCACTTCGGGGCCAATTTTATCCGGGTCGCCTCGCATTTGCATGTGCGCGTTGCGCGGTGTGCCTTCCACGACGGCGTAGGCCATTTCAACCGGTCCTGTATCAAGCAGGCGCGCCAACTCCCGCTTGCTGCCTTCGAGTTCAGTCTGACGCGCCGCGATTTGCTGTCGAAGTTCGTCCGCTCTTACGCGGCGCGAGGTGGCTTCACCATCGGAGAATTGAACTGCAGGTGCGCCCAACAGAGGCAGAGGCGTTTCGCGCAGCGCAAAATTATCGGCATCGAGCGCTGGCTTTACACCTTCAATGTGACCGTAACTGTCGATAAACGTGTAATCCACGGCACCATCCCAACCGCTCGCAAACTTACCGTGAAAATCGACCTGCTCAACCTTGTCTGCGATGCTGCCCGTGTAACTCTTGTCCTTGAGGTTTAACGCGAGTTGGACGTGATACCACTGGCCAATGCGCAGTGGACAAACAGTTTCGCGGAGATCGGCACTCCGACGGAAAAATTCCTTACCATTGAAGTACAACTCCACCGCCGCTGAACTTCCGGCGCCGTGGCCGAGGTAAAATCGCCACGAACCGTCACCTTCCTTGTCGTTGTTCACACAGCGAAAATCAAAACTCGCGAAGAGCTTTTCCGTCTTTTCGCTTTTCCAGGTATTGGTGAGTGTTAGTCCAAACCCGTTGTAATCGCTGCTGTTCGGCATGTGCACACCGAGTTTGCCGGGTGGATACACATTGCAGAACGGGCTTTGCGCCGCTGCCGAAATCTTAGCGACACTTTTGGGGCCGGGGTGCCACGGACTCGCCGGCGGGTTGTCGTCCGTCTGCAACTCAAAATCGCCGTCAGTGCCGGCGAGCTTTTGCAATTCATCGTTAAGCGTAACGGTGCTGACTCCGCTGGCTGCCAAGTTTAGGGATGCAACTGATGTGGCGGCAGGTTTGATCGGGATTTCGTCCACCCCCAGATTGTCGAGTTCGAGGTCCGGAAGCGACCCTTCTGCGCCACCACGAGAATCGATGGCGACAAAATCAATGATGCCCGGCCAGGTTGCTGAAAGCGATTTGGCGATAAATGGAGTTGTGGTATCCGCAGTAACTACATTTCCCGACACGGTATTGCCGTCGAGATCGAGAGTGAATTGCAGGTTGTTCCATTGGTTTGGTTGTAAATAGTGGATGTTTTCGATGATGTTACCGGAGCGAATCGAAACAGCCGTGGAGGAGATGAGAAATTCCACCGCTGCTGATGTCGGCTGCGCGCCGATCCAAAACCGATGCATCCCTTGCGCATTGGGGTGGTTGGTCGGCACTCGGAAGTCAAGATTTTCATGCAGTTGACGGCAAACATCACGGGTGCGTCGCGGATGCAGCGATTGCGCCAGAAAATATCCATTCGTAATCGATGAAACACTTACGCCCACTTTCCCCAGCGCATACCGGTTCTTGAAAGGGCTTTGGGCCTCCTTTGTAACCGCGATGTTGCCCGCGTACGTCCACGGCGGCACCAGGACGCCCTTGCTTCCGCCCGCGGCGATGGCTTGCATCTCGAAATCTCCATCCATATCATCGAGCGACCGAAGCACGGTGGCGGGCACGGGCCGTCTTGATTGTTCGAGGTCGGTGGCCAATGCAGCGATGCGGTCGTCGAACGCGCGCCACTTCGAAACCGATTCGTTCACCGGCAGCAACGGGACCATCGCGCGATACTGCTGTTTTTGTTCCGAGCCGGGGAACGCGTAGCGGGTGCTGTCAAAGATTCCGTAGAGCGCGTAATAATCGGTCATCGACACGGGATCGTACTTGTGGTCGTGGCAACGGGCGCAACCAAGCGTCAAACCGAGGATCGACTTTCCTAAAGTGCCGATCGTGTCCTCTATCGTCAGGTGATGATAGTTTTCGCTGTCGAAACCAAAACGGCGGGAAATCGCCAGATAGCCGGTGGCGGTGATGTTTTCCGCGTACTTCTCGCGGGGAGACTGTCGCGCCAGAATGTCACCGGCCATTTGCTCGCGGATGAACTGGTCGTACGGCTTGTCATGATTGAACGAGTCGATGACATAATTGCGGTAGAGATAGGCTTGTGGTACGGGGTAGTCGGCGGTTTCACCAGCGGTATCAGCGTAGCGAACGACGTCGAGCCAATGGCGACCCCAGCGTTCGCCGTAGTGCGGTGAAGACAGCAACCGGTCCACCACTTTCTTGAATGCGTCCACTGAAGTGTCCTCCAGAAAATCAGCGATTTCCTGCGGTGTCGGGGGCAGGCCGATCAGGTCGAAGGCGGCGCGGCGAATCAAGGTTCGCTTGTCCGCGTCGGGAGCCGGCGACATCTTCTTTTCCTCCAGTTTCGCCAGGACAAAATGATCGATGGACGACTTGGGCCACGTTGCCTTTGCGAATTTTGGAACGGGCGGGTCTTTAATGGGCTGCAGCGACCAGAATGTTTTGGCATCGACCAGATCACCGGCATGAATCCGCCCGCCAAGCAAAAGCGCGAGCAGGACCGACAATGCGCAGATGATTTTGCGAATCGCAAATTTGCCAAACATAAATCTGTTGTTGGCCAGTCTAAGCCGTATATCCCAAAATGAGAAGCGTAATGTCGGCGAACTATCCAAACTCCAAAACCAGCTAAGCGGCCGATCCGGGGCGAGTTCGGGCGCACGCCGATGGTCGAATCCAACCCCGCGCTCGGTCGGATGCCTGAGCCGCGATCATCATCTGCAGGCTTAGCCGATTTGGATCGCGGGCGGCGGTATCGAGTCGGGCATCAGCTACGGCGTGACCGACGACCTCGGTTTTCACGTGGTGGAAAATCCGGTCCACGTTCACGACCTTCAGGCGACCATCTTGGACTGCCTCGGCTTCGATCACGAGAAACTTACCGAACCCTTGGATCGCGATAACTTGTCAAACAAACCATTGACGGTGCAGGTCAGCGGTGGTTTAGTTTTGGTCATCGCGTTCTGCTGGCAAAGATTGCAAACCCGTGTTCGTCGAGCCAATTCAATGTCACATCGCTCGACGAATAGTGGCCAGCGCGGGATCCCCGTTGAATAAGGGGGCGACACGGAATGAGGATAATTGAAAGTACTGCATTATGGCGACGTTCATATCATTGATCACCGAAACGCAACTGGGCGAGACACACATGAGTGAATCCGTAGCGCGCGCGACCCGATTTCGCAAAGAGGCCACAAAGCATGGCGCCAAGATCATCGGGATGTACTGGACGCTGGGGAGTTACGACGGCGTGCTGATCTTTGAAGCCGACGATGACGAAAAGGCAGCGGCGCTGCTTTATCGACTGGTGTCCAAAGGCGCGGTCCGAACGCAGACATTGAGGGCGTTCGATGTGGAAACCACCAAGACCATCCTTCAGACCATGAAGGATGCCAAATGAGTCTTGCTGCGCTCCAGGATTGAGGCCGAGAACCACGGATTTTAGCTTATACATTCATACGGCTTCGACTGATCGGGCTGTAAGGGGTTGCGCTGCGGCGACGAATTGGAGGATTGCGGCGCAAGAATTCTGCTGACGTCGTCGCGCAGAGGATTCACGTACAACGGTCGCAGCAGTGAGTAAGGTTTGC
>CAZYYS010000248.1:0-8749 GCA_964651015.1 uncultured Verrucomicrobiota bacterium | reverse complement strand
GCATGAATCAATAGCTTTATGGCTGTTCAACAACCGATAACCAGACACATGTGAATCCAACAGGTAATTGCAGAGCTTGGCGAGCCAGATAGTAGGCAAGGGCGTGCCCTGAACTACCGGCGGTTGGGGTTCTCCGTCCTTCCGAGCAAAGATGATGATCTCGTCCGAGTGGTCATGTGCGGCGACTCGGGGACATCTAATAGTCCTTTGGTAAAAGCATTCAAAGGACGTACGAAGGAGGGCATTGGCATGGGTTCGACCCGCACCGAAGTGTTGAAGGCGTTTGGTCAACCCACATCGGTGAAGCCTTGGGATGCTGGACAAGAGCAGTTGATTTACAAAGCCCTTGGTCTAACGTTTACTGTCGAATCTGGAAAAGTCTTTCACGTTGTCGTGGACTTCAGAAGCGCAAAGTAGGACGCCGCACGTTTCCATTGTTGAAAGAACTTTGGGCAGCCTTCGCGACCAGGAGGACTATTGAACATTCTTTCGTCCGCTTTTGCGTGAGGAAGGCAAATGTTGTGGATCATCGAAATAGTTTGAAACAAAACCGGTCTTCCAATGTCTTAATGATCATGCAAACCCGCCGCGCGTTTACGCTTATCGAACTGCTCGTGGTCATTGCCATCATTGGGATTCTGGCGGCGTTGTTGTTGCCGACATTTTCCAAGACCAAGCAGAAGGCGCAAGGCGTCTTGTGCCTGAACGCCGGCAGACAGATAATGATCGCGATGACAGTTTACGGCGGTGACAACGATGATTTCTTCCCACCCAACCCGGACGACGGGAACACGGTCCCCGGTCACAACTGGTGCAGCGGTAACGCGGAGATCGGCGGCCCGAACGAGTTTGATCCCGACGTGCTCAAGGACCCGACCCGCAACTTGTTGAGTTCCTATCTCTCGGGAAACGCCTCCTTGTTTCACTGTCCGGGAGACAAGCGCGTTGGAAGGTATCAGGGTTCCGACCCCGCCATGCAGGGAAAGACAGTGCCCGCAGCAAGGACGTTCTTGATGAGCGAAGTGAGTGTGGCTTTGGGCGCGAGCGAAGACGCGGCCAAGATGCGCGTCACGCGCGCGGTGGAGAAGCTGCGGAAGTTTTTCACGAAGCGCGGCGTGGCGCTGTCAGCGGCGGCGATTGGTGGGGCGATGGCGGCGAATTCCGTGCAGGCCGCGCCAGTGGGCTTGGCAGTCACGGTTGCGGCGACGGCGGTGAAAGGTGCGGTGGCGGGCGGCTCAATTTTGACTCTCCTGAAAGGGGCATTGCAACTAATGACATGGACAAAGGCGAAGACGGCGATTGTGGTGACAGCAGCAGTTTCTTGCAACGGGCACAACGACACTTGTCGTGACTCGGTTGCCGGTTACGCAACCACAGCGTCTCGGGGACGGCTCGTTGTTGGTGCTGAATCGAGTGTCTTTTGATGGAACAAACAGGTTCATCCACGGGAGCGGGCTGGAGAAGTTGCTTAAGAATGCGATCCCGACGAACGGGGTGCAGTTGTCGAACTTCAAACTAACACGACCAACAATGCAAAAGTTTGAAGCTCCTCCCGGGAAAAGCCAGTTCGTCGCTGAACTTAAAGTCATTGGCAGCGATCTTGTAAATCACCCGCTCGTGAAGCCTGCATTTTACCGTGAGTTCCGTTGTGTCATTAGAGGGGAAAGCGGGATTGAATACGTCCAGGAATTCTGGCCGGGCAAATTTCAATCATACTCAGATGGCTACTTTGGGTATGTTATGGCAAATAGTTTTCCTCGTGATTCGAGATGGCTCTGGCTCCGAGTGGAACGACGAAAGAATCAAGATCAAGGCGGCCCTTGGAATGTCGTTGCGGAATTCAAAATTGAGAACACCGTGCGTTCCTCGGTCAAGCCGTGGGTTGCCGACCCGGTACATGCAACCAAAACCATCGACGGGATGGATTTCGTTTTGGACGAAATAACGGTCGTGACTCAAGCTTACAGTCCAAGAGACATTTGGAATCACGTCGTCACAACACCGTTTCAGGTAAGAAGCAACGGCGCGGTGCTGACGAATTGGGGGGCGGCTTATGTCCACGTCGAAGACGCCAGCGGCAACTGGAGTCCCTTTCAAAGTCATCGCTCGCTAGACCCGCGATTCGTCTGGCAACTGGAGGTAGATTTTGAGCCTCAGTCTGATTTTCCCCCTGAAAGCATGGCCACCGTGAGTTTTTCGAGGCGATCCGCTTCCATGACTACAAATATCATGGATGTGCCTGTAAAAATTTCCTGGGATGGATCATTTTGGATTCACGCGGACATGCCAACGAATCGGTCAGACTTGGCCCTCAAGTTTGTGTGTGTTACCGATGAGCGCGGAAACAAAAGCGTTCATTCAAGCGGAAGTTGGAACCAGCACCAGTTCTGGAAGGGAGATTTCGCGTTTCGAGATGGGAGTACTCTGACTATGGTTAGCACACCAACGTCGATGACTTTCGCCGTCGTTCCGAATATTCATGCAACATTTTATGCTCAACCGCGGCTCGTGATAGAGCCAGTGAAGAATTAAAAAACTGTCCCCTTTCCAGTTGAGCGTTCATGTATAGGTAGATGATGACCGACGACATGGCGTTCGTGCGGCGCTACACCGTCTGCTCATTCGAGGGCATGGAGGTTTGCTGCTCGGTTTGCCAAGAAGATTGAAGACGGCTGCGCGATGAGCCATGATCTGCCCCATGAACTGCGTCGTCACGGCCGGGCCAACTTACGAACCGATGGATGAGGTGCGCCGGCTCACGAATTTTTCCACCGGGCGACTCGGTTCTGAACTGGTCAATTATCTCGCCGATCATCGCCATCAGGTCACTCTGTTGATTGGACAGCAAGCCACGTATCGCGGCGAGCGACGCGCCCAAAGGGTGGAAACATTCACGACCACAACGGATTTACGCGACCGCTTGCAAGCGCTGGCGAAACAACCGGTGGACGCCGTGTTTCATGCGGCGGCGGTCAGTGATTTTACCTTCGGAAAAATCTGGAATCGTTCGCCGCAGGGCGAAATGACAGAAATCAAATCCGGCAAGATTTCCACGCGGCAAGGAACGCTGCTCGCGGAACTGGTGCCCACTCCGAAAATCATCGCTGAATTGCGAACTTGGTATCCGGGCGCACTGCTTGTTGGATGGAAGTTTGAGGTGGACGGAGATCGCGCCGGCGTGATCAACGCGGCGCAACGCCAGATAGCCGAGTGTCGCACCGATGCCTGCGTGGCCAATGGTCGTGCCTACGGGGACGGCTTTGGCTTGGTGACGGCCGGCAGACGTTGCGCTCATCTGGCGGACACCGCGAATTTGTTCAAAGCCTTGGAGGAACTCATTCAAAAAAATAACGTGTGGTCAAACTCGTGTCGCTTGATTTATCGGAAATAAATCTTGCGTAACCAGGCGGGTGAATTCAAAGCCGGATGAGGTGAACCACGGATGAGCACCGATAGACACCGATTTTCAACGCAACTATTTCTGTGACGCGGGCGTGGCAGATTCTGCCGCCGGCACAAACAACTTCCGGTTGCTCTCATTCATCGGGTCGTCGGGGCGCGGGTAATCGCGCCAGAGCCAGCGCAACATTTCGGGCAGCATCGCGCCGCCTTGTTTATTCGAGTGCGTGCCGATGCCCCAGCAGTAGTTCACGTCGTAGCCTTTCTCGGTCAGTGCCGCGACCATCTTCCGGTTTTGCGCATGCCAGTCCCACTTCGGATCGTATTCGCTGCCGCCACGGCGGCGACCGCGATTGTCGTTGAGGCCATCCTGAAGAAAGATGCGGATGGGCTTGCGCTCGCTCTGGCGGATGAGATCGGGATAAACGTGTCCGCCGCGAATGTTCGTGAAGCTGCCAATGGTGCTGATGACTTTGCGGAATTGATCGGGCCGCTGCCATGCGACGGTGAACGCGCAGATAGCCCCGGAACTGGCGCCGCCGATGGCGCGATCGTCCGGGTTCTTCGAGATGTTGTAATCCTTTTCGAGCGCGGGCAGCAGTTCGTTGACGATAAGCTTCGCGTAATTGTCGTTGAGTTCGTTGTATTCGGTGGCGCGATTGTTGATGCTGTCTCCCCAGTTCGTGGAGGACGATTCCGGCTGACTGGACGTGTGGCCGGGATTGATGAACACAGCGAGCGTCACGGGCATTTCGCGGCGATAGATGAGGTTGTCGCATACGTTCGGCACGCGGTAATCGCCGTTCGGATTCAGGAATGCGTGGCCGTCCTGAAAAATCATCAGGCGCGCCGGGCGGTTGGAATCGTATTGCGCCGGCACATAGACCCAATAGTGCCGCGTCGTGTTCGTGAACACCTGACTGGCGAGTGTCAGCGGGCCGACGACCTTGCCGCGCGGCACGCCATCGTGCGGCAGCGAATCCGGGCCGAGGAGATATACCTCATCGGTCGGCGCGGCGACGGCGCTCGAGAGGGAAAGCAACGCTGGGAGAAGAAAGCAGGTTAACTTGCGGTGGTTGCTGGAAGGTCGGGTTGTGCTCATTTGGTGAAGTTGGTTTAGTGCTAAGACAATACCCAGTTGGTGGGAGATTCAAACATTTTTGCCGTGCCCCGCGCGGGAATTTGCGTGACGATCGGCTAACGATGAGATCAATAAACCTCAATGAAGCGAAGATCGCCTGGCTCGGCGCGGGAACAATGGGCGGGCCAATGGCCGGAAATCTGGCTAAGGCCGGTTACCGTGTGACGGTCTGGAATCGCACCATGCCCAGCGCGGGCGTTGACGTCGCCGCGTCGCGGGGCTGCACTGTTGCCAAAACTGTTGACGAGGCGCTCAAAGGCAGTCAGGTGGTTTGCTCATGCGTTACGGATGGGCCCGCGCTCAGGTCGATCCTGTTTGCACCGGGACGCGATTTGAAAACACTGGTGGCCGCGGATGCGATTGCAATGGACTTCGGCACCATTGGCCCCGTTGAAGCGCGCGGCATTGCAGAACAACTTGGCAAGAGCGGCGTGAGTTTTGTGGATGCACCAGTCACTGGCGGCGACATTGGCGCGCAAAACGGAACGCTTACGTTCATGGTCGGAGCCAGCAGCGAGAACCTGGAAACGGTTCGTCCGCTTTTGGACGCGATGGGTAAAAAGATCGTTCACGCGGGCGGAATCGGGAGCGGGCAATCGCTCAAGCTCGTGAACCAATTGCTTTGCGGCGCGAATCTGCTGGCGGTGGTTGAGGCTTTTCAAGTCGCCGAGAAGCTGGGTATGGACCGATCGCTGGTGGTCGAAGCGTGTGGCGGCGGCGCGGCGGGCAGTTGGCAACTCGTCAATCTCGGCCCGAAGATCATCGCGCAAGATCATCGGCCCGGCTTCCGGGCGGCGCACCTGTTCAAGGACCTCAAGTTTTTGCGCGACGCGCTTTCCAGCGCATCCTCTCAACCCAAACCACCATGCTTCGAGCTGGCACTGGCTGCATTTTGGCGCGTGACCGAGATGGGTAAAGGGGAGCTGGGAACGCAAACGGTTTGGATGGCTCATCCTGCAGATGGTCGAACAGGTTAATGTTCCGCAGTCGGTTAGCGACACCTTTCGCTGATGCCGACTCACTTACTCGCTTTCATTATCGGCACATTCGGGAACGTTACGTCTGCCGACATGCCAGCTTGTAGTTGTTCCTCTGGATTTTCCAGCCGCACCTTGACTCCAAAAACCTGTTTGATTCGTTCCTCGACGGTTTGCACGTTGCGTGGCGTGAACTCAGCAGCCCTTCCCAGTTGTTCCACGATGCCGCGGAAATCCTTATTGGCGTATGAATCGACTCGGACTTTGACCACATCGCCGAGCTTGATGTGGCCGAGCCAGGTTTCTGGAACGTAAACCCGCACCCAGATGGATTGCGTCAACAGAAGGGTGGCGACTTCCTGGTTCGGCGGCAACACGTCGCCCACTTTGACGCTCAAGACTTCCAGCACACAATTGGTCGGTGCGACGATTCGCATTTCGTGCAACTGGGTATCGATTTCGGCTACTTTAGCCCTAGCTTGCGCAATGCGCTCGGGACGCGTGCCCGCCAGCAACAAATCGTAACGACTCTTTGCCGCCGCGACGCCTTTCTCGAGGACCTGCGCATTGGCCAGCGTGCGGTCGCGCTCGGTTTCGGAAATGATTTTCTTCGCGAACAGTTCGTCGGTGCGTTTCCAATCCGCGCGCGCGAGGTCCAGTTGCGCAATCTGCGACTCCCATTCAGCCTTGGCAGTGGCGATTTCCTCTTTGCGCGGGCCGGCTTCAGCTTCGGCCAACACCGCGACGGCTTCGGCATGTTGGGCGCGCAATTCAGCGGCTTCCAATTCGACGATGATCTGCCCGTTGGTCAGTTGATTGCCTTCCCAGGCGAAGATTTTTTCAACTCGTCCGCCGTACCGCGACGCAACGTGAACTTCATCAGTTTCAATGGTCCCGGAAACAGATTGTTTATCGTTGTCGGGTTTGCACGAAGTCAGCAGCGGGGCGACCGTCAGCATCCCGATTGACAGGAAGGCTCTTTTGTCCACAAGCCGGAGAGTATCAGTCGCAGAATGTAGCTGCAAGGGCACGCCAACGAGCTCGAGTGGTTTTGTGCAAACTCGGCTTCAAGTTTGATCCGTTGTAACCCTACGGCCGTCACTCCCCCGTGTTCAGGAATTGTCGCCATCGAGGAGACGGCCCAATCCACCAAGGACCGAGCCTTCCTCGCGTCCGCCACGTCCAGTTTGCGGAGAGGCAGCGGTGATGCGGCCCGCCAGCCGGCTGAGGGGTAGCGATTGCAACCAGATGCGGCCCGGGCCGCGCAAGGTCGCAAAGAACAGTCCTTCGCCGCCAAACAGTGCGCTCTTGATGCCGCCGACCATCTGGATGTCGTAATCCACGGTCGGCTGGAACGCCACGATGCAACCGGTGTCCACGCGAAGCAGTTCGCCGGGGGCGAGGTCACGTTGATGGAGCGTCCCGCCGGCGTGGATGAATGCCAGGCCGTCGCCTTGCAATCGTTCGAGGATGAAACCCTCGCCGCCAAACAATCCCGAGCCGAAACGCTTGGTAAAGGCAATGCCCACGCTGACGCCTTTAGCGGCGCAGAGAAAGGAATCCTTTTGCGCCAGCAACTCGCCGCCGATTTCGCCGAGATGGACCGCAATGATTTTGCCGGGATAGGGTGCGCCAAAGGCGACGCGCTTCTTCCCGACGCCGCGATTTTGAAACACGGTCATGAAAAGCGATTCGCCGGTAAGCAACCGTTTGCCCGCGCCCATCAGCGCGCCCAGAAAGCCGCTGTGCTGTTGCGAGCCATCGCCGAAGATGGTTTCCATCTGAATTCCATCGTCCATGAACATCATGCCGCCAGCTTCGGCGACCGCCGCTTCCATTGGATCGAGTTCCACCTCGACGAACTGCATGTCATCACCGTGAATTTTGTAATCAACTTCGTGCATCCGGTTCATAGTTTGCCTTTCCAAAAATATTTTGATCGAAGCATGACGTTTGACCGTGTTTTCGGCAGCTACAAAGTCGCCGGATGTTTGTAGCCAAATCCATAGTATTCTCGAACCAAATCTTGATTCACGGATTGGCCGGGGGGTGCTTGGGAACGGTGATATGATCGACGATCCAGGCAACTGCGAATGTCACGGTGGTTCCAATCACCGTGTACCACGGCCAGAAAATTTCCACGCCGACGACTTTCTTCCAAATCTCCCTGGTGACCGCCCACTTCGGCAAAACTTCGATGCCCGTCATCACCAACAACGCCGTCAACATCCCAGCCACCACCGGCAGCGATTTCCCCGGTCGCCAGAAAACTGCCAGCAACACTCCGCCCAACAACGCGCCGCTGGTCAGACCGCGCAACGAGAAAGCCGCGTCAAAAACAAATTTCACTTCGCGGCTGACGAACGCCAAACCAATCAGTGCCAGTGCCCAAAACACGGTCGAGTATTTACTGAAGCGAAGGTAATATTCTTCGCTCCGATCGCCGAAAAACTTTTTAGCGAAATCCATGGTTGAAACCGAAGCCAACGACGTGAGTGCCGAACTAACCGAGGACATCGCCGCCGAAAGGATCGCGACAATCAGAAATCCGCGCAGCACGTGCGGCACCTCCGTGAGCATGAAGATTGGATAAACGAAATCGTTCGCCTTCATACCGCCGGTCCTTTCGGGAATTGGAATAGCCATTGCGTGTTCCTGGTAAAACACAAACAACATCGCGCCCACGAGCAGGAACACGAGGAACAGCGGAAAGATCAGCGCCGCACTCAACACGAGTGCCTTGCGGCCGTCCGCAGTGTTTTTGCAAGCAAGCACCCGCTGCACGATAAGTTGCTCCGCGCCGTGTGAACTCATCACGAGCACCGTGCCGCCGATGACGCCCATCCAGATGTTGATCGGTGCGGCCAGACTGAATCCGGTGTTTAGCCAGTGAAGCTTTCCCGCTTGAGCAGCTTTGTTCCACAACGTCGCCCAGCCACCCTCCGTGAGTTGCGGAATGTAGAAAAGCGTGAAGATTCCACCCGCGAGAAACAGCCCGAATTGCACGGCGTCGGTCCAGATCACGGCCTTGACGCCGCCGATGTACGAATAAACCAGTGATAACCCGATGAACAACACGATGGCCGGCAACACGTCGATACCGAGCATGAGTTGGATTGGAATGCAAACGACATACACGCGCACCCCGGCGGCGAGGGTCTCGCTCAGGAGGAAAAACGCGCCGGCGGTCTGCCGCGCGCCGGGGCCAAATTTGTTCGCGAGCATTTGGTAC
>CAZYYS010000247.1:0-8759 GCA_964651015.1 uncultured Verrucomicrobiota bacterium | reverse complement strand
AATCTTCGGAAACATGGGCGATGTGCGCCGTTTGCTTGACCAACTACGCGGTCAAACTTTACAGCCGCACGAGATAATAATCGTCGATAGCAGCCCCAAACCGCTGGAGCACCCGCCCTCGGAAGTGCTTTATGTAAAAAATCCGCAGGACATTGGATTGGGTGCGGACATCAACCTCGGCGCTCAATCCGCGTCAGGAGACTACCTATTGATCGTTCAACAGGACTGCCTGCCCGGAGACGAGCGGGCCATTGAAGAACTGTTCAGCGCGCTGACCCCGGGCCGGGTTGCCGTCGCGTGCACCGTCACGCTGCCACTTGAAATCTGGGAGAAATATAACTTCTGGGGAAAAATTCTGATGGCGCGTTGGGTGGGCGATGTCAGGCAAGGCATCAGCGACAAGTTTGATCTGATCCGCAAGGAAACCTTTCACAAGATTGGTGGCTACGATATCAACCGCTTCAGCGCCGGCGGCCAGGATCAGGACATCTACATGCGATTGAGCCAGGAGGGAGAAGTTTACATCAGCTCGACGCGCGTTCTGCATCTTCACAACCAATCCAAAAGAACGAGTTGGAAGGAATTATTCACGAAAACCTTTCAACTGGCTGAATCATTTGGCGCACTTTTCCGCAAATGGGGGTTCCAACTGCGGCGGGCACCCTATTCGGGGAATTGGACCCATCATCTGGCAAAGTACCTTTATCCACTTTTGTTGATTTTGCCCTTTGCCCCAAAACCCATCGGCCTGACGCTGCTCGTGTTGACCAATTTTACAAACATGGAGGCTTGGCGCGTCAAATCACCCAAAACCTTGGTCATGCTGGTTTTGAACCCACTCCTCTTCCTTGCTGGTGCGCTCGGCACAGCCCGCGGATTGCTCTCCGGCAAACAGCGATTCTCGCAAGATCGATAGAATATCGGGCGGCCGTTGTCGGCTTTCGCGGCTATCTGCACGATTTGTAATGCTCAAACAATTTGTAACTTGTTTACAGCCATTCACCGAATCATTACTCTGCGTCACGATTGCCGCGCCGTGGCTTTCCTTTCGAGGATTTTGACGCCTTTAGGGAGAGGGGGACGTTGAGCGGCACAAGATTATGACATCGTTTTATAAAGATAAGACCGTGGCCGTTACCGGCGGACTTGGCTTGATTGGTTCATTCCTTTGTCAGGAACTGTGCGCGACCGGGGCGCGAGTTGTTCTGATTGATGACGAATCAAAGGGGTCCTGGAAATATGTTCCGACGCTCCGTCAACAAGTGGAATATCGGCAGATAAATTTGGCCGACCCGAAGGCGGCCATCACATCTTTGGCGGGAGGTGAATTCGTGTTCCATCTGGCATCGCGGGCCTATGGCGTAGGTTTCAGTCAAAAAAACAATTTTGAGATGTTCAGGTTCAACGACCTGGTGAACACGAACGTGCTGGATGCCATTGCGCACCATCGTCCCCGGCAAGCACTGGTGGTCAGTTCCAGTTGCATCTATCCTGACGATGGGCCGACGCCGATGTCGGATTGCCAATTGGTCACCGGCGAACCGGAGCGCGTGAATTGGGGCTACGGCTGGGCCAAGCGGATTCTGGAGCAAAAGGTCGTGATCTATCAGAAGGAAACCGGCATTCCCATCACCGTGGTCAGGCCATTCAACATTTACGGCGAACATTACAACTGGGTGGGCGACAGTTCTCAAGCAATCCCGATGCTGACCAAACGGATCATGGACGGCGAAAATCCGATGCTGGTATGGGGCACCGGCAATCAGCGACGTAATTACGTTCACGCTCTTGATTGCGCGCGGGTGATGATGCAGTTGGTTGAAAACGGTTACTTCGAGCGTCCGATTAACATTGGTCGGGAAGAAACTGTTTCAGTCAAGGACTTGGTCAAACGCCTGGCCGGGCTTGCCGGTGTGGAAGTCAACTTGGTTTTCGACCGGACGAAGCCGGAAGGCCGCTTTATCAAGAGTGCCGACAGCAAACTGCTGCTCGCAGCCTTAGGCGATGATTTCGAGTGGCGGGTGGATTTGCAGGAAGGACTTAAACGAATGGTCGGTTGGTATCGGCAAACGTTTAAGTCCCCGGCCAAATAGCCGGTTGCTTCACGTTTTCACTCTTGGGCAGACGCCTTCACGCACGAGCGACTGGAACACGTGCCCGCGCGCACGGTTTTCCAAGCGGATGGCAAACCTGTCTGGGACCTTTGCCGGCGGCCATTGATCTGCGACAACTCAATTACAGCCCCTTGCCGATCATGTGTTTGAGCAGGTCGGCAACGCGGCAGCTGTAGCCCCATTCGTTGTCGTACCAACTCACGAGCTTGAAAAAACGTTTGTTCAATTCAATGCCCGAACCTTGATCGAAGATCGACGAGGACCTGCTGTGGATGAAATCAGTGCTGACAACTTCCTCATCCGTGTACTCCAGAATGCCTTTTAGATAGGTTTCGCTTGCCTTCTTCATCGCGGCGGAAATTTCGGCGTAACTCGTGTCCTTGACCGTCCTGACGGTCAGGTCAACACAGGACACGGTCGGCGTCGGCACGCGAAAAGCCATGCCGGTAAGCTTGCCTTTGACTTCAGGACAGACCAACCCAACCGCCTTGGCGGCGCCGGTCGTAGAAGGAATGATGTTGATTGCCGCAGTTCGCCCGCCTTTCCAGTCCTTTTTGCTCGGTCCGTCCACGGTCTTTTGAGTGGCGGTGTAGGCGTGAATGGTTGTCATCAATCCTTCCTCGATGCCAAAACCCTCTTTCAGGAGGACATGCACCAGCGGTGCGAGGCAGTTTGTGGTGCAAGAAGCGTTGGAGATGATGTGGTGTTTGGCGGGATCGTATTTCTCGTGGTTCACCCCCATCACAACGGTGATGTCTTCGTTTTTGCCCGGAGCGGAAATGATCACCTTCTTGGCGCCGGCCGCGAGGTGCCCTTTGGACTTCTCGGCGTCGGTGAACAGGCCGGTCGATTCGATTACGACTTCAACTCCCAGTTGTTTCCATGGCAACCCGGACGGGTCCTTGGCACTGACGACATGAATGTGCGCGCCGTTCACCACCAACACGTCGTCCTCGGCCTTATCAGGTGAAGATTTCTTTGAACCCACCGTGCCATTGAACCGGCCCTGAGTGGAATCGTATTTGAGCAGATAAGCAAGGTTGTCCGCCGGCACGATATCGCCGACCGCGACAACTTGAACTTCCTTGCCCAGCAAACCTTGCTCCGCGATGGCGCGAAACACCAGGCGACCGATTCGACCGAACCCATTGATGCCAACTTTGATTGCCATAATTTTGTTTCTTTCTTTATCCGACTAAAACTCAGGGGCGGCATGTTAACGACGAAGCCTGAAGCGTCAACGAAGAATTGTGAAATCCAAGATTTGCAATACCGCAAGTTTCGGACCTGCAACTTGCAGCATCAGTGGTAACTCAAACGAGCGTCAAGATTCGAGTCCGACACTATGGGTCGGTCGTGATTTCAACCACCAGGGGAAGATGATCGGAACCAATGTCGGACGCGATCCACCGGTTTGCGACCCGCAAATCCGAAGACAGCAGACAGTGGTCTATGGGAATTCGCAGAAAGAAAAGATTCGCAGGCCAGCTTGTTTGCAAACCAAATCCACGAGAACTATCCGCCAGACCAGTCTCTTGCAAAAGCTGTTTGAAGCTGTGCGACCACGGGGTGGCGTTCAAATCACCCAACAAAATCGCCGAACCCTTCAGACCATTAAGAAACTGTGCGATCGCGGAAAATTGTTCATTGCGTAAAAGTGTGCTTTCCCGACTGGCAGGCGGAAGCGGATGAGTCCCAAGAAGTGTGATGCTTTTGTTCCCGAATTTGATCAGCGCCGTTACGGACGGCAACTCAGCATCGCCCAGATGCACGATCTCAGGGTTCTCCAGCGGCAGCTTGCTGAGCAGTAGAATTCCAAAATTATCCTCCCTGGGTTCAGAGCAGGAATGCGGATACGTGTCGCTTAGTCCGGCGAGTTGATCGAGCCAGCGACCGTTGACTTCCTCAACGACAACCACATCGGGATTGTTTTCACGAATGCGCGCTTTGACCAAATCATACCTTTGGTTTTCAGTGTGCACGTTAATCAACATTACTCGCAAGGTTTGGCCTGCCGGCTTGGCAACCACGTGCCCAAACCAACCGTGCGACAGAACGATTGCTAGGTTGAGTGCAGCAAAACCGACGAAGATCAAAGCGGGCTTGAACTTCTTTCTGCTCGCGAATGCGCAGGCGACAAACGTTAGAGCAAAGGCATATTGAACCCTGAAATGGGAAGTAAGGTCAAAGATCCACCAAGCTTGGCCAATAAAGCCGGTGATGGTGCACAAGCAAGACAGCACACCGCCTATCGTGATTAAGCCCCAAACTCGGACTCTCAACCGGAAAAATTCAATCATTGTTGTCTCCAATGCCTCCAAAGCATTCAATCAGTTTCCCCGCACATCCCAAGCGTCGCGCAGACCATCGCCCAAAAAGTTCAACGCGAGCAAAGTCAGGACAAGCAAGCCACCGGGAAACGCGATCAACCACCAATAAATGCGAATCGGATTCATCTGATCAGCACCTTCGGCGATAAGTGAACCCCAACTAGCCATGGGCGGTTGGATCCCCAAACCGAGATAACTCAGGAACGATTCATACAAAATAATTGCTGGCACAGTCAGGGTTAGATACACGATTACCGTGCCCCAGATGTTCGGCAGAATGTGCCGCCTCAAAATGTGTGCGTGTCCGGCGCCCAAAACGCGACTGGCATCCACGAAGGTTCGCGTGCGTAGCGACAGCACCTGCCCGCGAACAATCCGCGCCATCGTCAGCCACGATACCGCGCCCAGCCCGATGAACAGAAATAGCAGCCGTGTCGTTTTGGCCAGACTTGAGCTCAAGTCTGTCATTAACCGGTCCTTCAACAACTCTTCAAGCGTCGTGATCAGAACGATCACAAAAATAATCGACGGCAGCGAATAAAGAATATCGACAAAGCGCATCATCACACTGTCAATCCGCCCGCCCGTATAGCCAGCTACGGCGCCCCAAAGCACGCCGATGATCAGGCTGACACCCGCGCCCACGATCCCGACCATCAGCGAAATCTGCGCCCCGTAACAGACGCGCACCAACAAGTCACGCCCGTGCACGTCCGTCCCGAACCAATGGTGCGCACCGGGCGGTTGGAACTGCGCGTCGGACAGCGAGTCTGGCTCATAGGAGGAAAACAGCGGCCAGATCAAAACAAACAAGACTACGGTAATGAGAATCCACGCGCTGAGAACGGCGGGTCGGTTGCGCCTGAATCGACGCCAGGCTCTGGCGCCCGGACTCTCATTTCCCACCGCCAGGCTATGGACGATTTCACTCATACTTCACTCTGGGATCAAGCAGCGTGTAGGCAAAATCGACCGCAAGATTGAGCACAATCAGAAGCGCGGCGTACAGAACAACCAAACCAACGACCATTGTGTAATCACGGTTCAACGAACCGTTGACGATGAACACACCGATACCGGGAAGCTGGAAAATATTCTCAATGACGAATGAACCGGTCAACAAGTCGGCGAGCAGCGGGCCGGAGTACGAAACCACCGGCAGCACCGCCAGCCGGAACGCGTGTTTGAGCAGCACTGCATTTTCGCTGAGGCCCTTGGCGCGTGCTGTCGTGATGAACTCCGCCTGCATCGTGTTCAACATTCCCTCGCGCAAGAGTCGCGCGATTTTTCCAGAGAAGAACAGACCGAGCGCAATCGTGGGCAGAATGACCTGCCACGGCGAACCCCATAACGCTACGGGCAATACCCGCCATTTGATCGCAAAGAACATGATGAGGAGTGGCGCCACAACGAAACCGGGAATACAAATCGCCAGCACGGCCAGCAGACTTCCTGTGTAATCCTCCCACCGACCGCGCTTTGCCGCCGTAATGAAACCGGCTGGCAGACCAGCTCCCATCGCGAACCCGAACGCCAGCGTCCCCAGAACGAATGAAACGGGCAATCCTTGTGCGATGATGTCATTGACCGTGTGGTTGCGGTATTTAAGGGAAGTGCCGAAATCACCCTGCAAAAGGTCGCCGAGGAAGCGCGCATATTGTTTCCAGAGCGGTTCGTCCAGGTGATATTTCGCTTTGAGGTTGCGCTCGATTTCCGGCGTCGCCGGTTTGCGCTCGCGATCAAACGGTCCGCCGGGAGCCACGCGCACCAGCGCGAACGCGAGAAAGCTGATGACCAGCAGCAGGGGGACGATGAAGGCAAGGCGACGAAGGAAATACATGGTCAATCGCTCGTAGCAGCCGACGTAAGGAGGCTCTGACTTGCTTGGCGATCAGCGGAAGGGAAATGAGCCTCCTTACGTCGGCTGCCACCGGAGATCCTGTGAATGTCCTGCAACGGGTGCTGATCGAGAATGTTGGGATAGATTCCCGCGACTTTGGCCGGGTCGTAGTAATTGAACCCAACATAAAAATAAAGCGGCACGATGGGTAGCTCATGACGGACCAACAACGCCTCCGCCTCCTGAAATCTCCTTTCCCGAACCTTCAGATCGGTCTCCTTGTTGGCCGCACGGATGAGCTCGTCGTAGCGCGCATTGTTCCAGCCTGTGCGGTTGTTGCCGTTGTTACTCATGAACATGTCAAGGAAGGTGTTTGCGTCGTTGTAATCACCGATCCAACTGGATTGTGAAAGGTCGTAGTCCAGCTTCGATTGCATTGCGTAAAACACTTTACGCTCGATTTGCTGAAGTTCGATTTCGATTCCCAGTTCATTGCGCCACATCTGTTGTAACTCGACGGCGATCTTGGCGTGGAGTTTGGCCGCCCCGCCTGCTGCCGCGAAGAACTTGTATTGAAATCGCGGGAAGCCCTTGCCGCGCGGAAAACCAGCTTCGGCCAGAAGTTGCCGGGCTTTTTCAGGATCGTAGCCAAGCCCAGGCACCGGCTGATAATTGGCGACTCCCGGAGGCACCAAGTGCGAGGCCGGTTGCTCGCCAGCCCGGGTGATTTTTTCCACCAATCTCTTTTTATCGACAACCAGCGCCAGAGCTTTGCGAACGCGCGGGTCGTCGAGTGGTTTTCGGGTGACGTTGAACCGGAAAAAGTAGGTGCCGAGGTACGTGAACGTGTGGTAATCAGGCCGGTTCTTCAGTTCTTCCAACAATTCAACCGGAATCAAGTCCTTGTCCCAGACAACGTCTGCCGCGCCGGTTTCATAAAGATTAAGCGCCGTGTTCGGCGAGCCAATCGGCAGAAAATCAAAAACCTCCGTTTGAACATTGGCTGCGTCCCAATAGCGCGGGTTTTTGCGCATCCGGATCCTGTCGTTGAGTCGCCAAGTCACCAGTTCGTAAGGGCCGCTGGCCGGCAAGGGGCGTGCCATCAGCCAGCGGTCGCCATGCTTTTCGATGGTGTATCGTGGAACGATGTTCAGCGTCGGAAACGCGCACAGATCGAGAAAAAACGCCGTGGGATTGTTCAGTTCGACGCGCAATGTGTTCGCGTCCAACGCTCGCACTCCCACAAGGGACGCGTCCTTGATTTTGCCGGCGTTGAACTCCTCTGCATTCTTTATCGGGAAAAGTTGCCCGGCGTAATCGCTGGCCGTCTCAGGGTCAATCGCGCGAATCCATGAATAGACGAAGTCGTCCGCCGTGATTGGCTCGCCCGTGGACCAGACGGCGTTCGTGCGAATGTGAAACGTATAAATCCTTTTGTCCGGCGAAATTTCCCAGTGATCCGCCAAATCAGGAATCGGCTTGACGGTTTTGGGATGCAGTCGCGTCAGCCCCGCCCACAAACCTTGCGTCAGGCGCATCTCGGAAAGTCCGGTGATGATTGCCGGATCAAGTGACTCCGGTTCATTGCCGTTAATGATGACCAGATCGGCTGGAGCCTCGTGACGCGCACAACTGCAGAGCAGAAGCGCGCAGGACAAAACAACGACCGCCCGCAAGCCGCTTTGCGTCTCGAACCAGAACTTCGCGACGCCGGCGAATGGGCTCATCGGGGCGAGCTATTTTTGCGGCGCGGCTGGTTGGGTTGGCGTCGCACTTGTGACCGTCGTGGGCGAATTTGTAGGAGCGACGACGGTTGTGAGCAGATTGTTGCTGGATGAGGCCTGAGGCGCGACGGCGGGCGCAGGCGTGGATGAATCGGGCGCGGCGGCGGCCGCCGCGGCTTCCTTCTTCAATGCTTTTTGAAACTCCGAGTCGTCTTTCGGATTATGCTTCGCGTATAAAACCGAGATCAGCAGCGATAGCGAAAAGAAAACCGTGGCGGCATACTTGGTGATCTTGGTCAACGCGTTGCCCGAGCCGGCGCCGAACAGTGCATCGGTCGCCCCTCCACCGAAAGCCACTCCGGCTCCCGCCTCTTTTTTGGGCAGTTGAATCAACACCAATAAAATCAGCAACAGACTGTCCACCACCAACACGAACGTCAACAAACCAATGATAAAACTCATATTCTTTCCTAAATCGAATGTTTAATGATATCAGCGAAACTGCGCGCTTCCAACGATGCACCACCCACCAGCGCGCCGTCCACATCCGGCTGGCTCATCAGCTCACGGGCATTGGACGGTTTCACACTACCACCATATTGGATGCGGACGCGGCGGGCAACTGTTTCGTCAAAGAGATTTACAAGCAGCCCGCGGATGAAGGCGTGCGCTTCCTGTGCTTGAGCGGCAGTTGCGGTCTTGCCTGTGCCGATGGCCCAGACCGGCTCGTAAGCAACGATCGTTTCCTCCA
>CAZYYS010000246.1:0-8850 GCA_964651015.1 uncultured Verrucomicrobiota bacterium | reverse complement strand
TTGTTTACCCGCGGGAGCGGTTCGCTTTTGGAGGGACGAGTGACACGAGCGCTCAACCATTCCAATTCGAGGAGCACATTGGGGACTCAGATAACCCGCTCCCCGGACTGGCGGACATGGAGCTTGCATCGCCGTCAGCCCGGCCATAAAGGTAGGCGCAACGATGCACTGGCTCGAACTGCTTGAACGCATCTGGCCGTATTTAACTGCGGCCCTCGCTTTTTGCGGCGCATTGCTCGCCTCAATTCACGCCCTGTTGAACAAGCGCGATTCCCGAGCTGCGGTCCTCTGGCTTGGATTTATCTGGTTAATGCCGCTCATCGGGCCGGTTCTCTATCTGGCGCTCGGCGTGAATCGCATTCGCCGGAAGGCCCTTTCGATGCGAGCTGAAAAGCCAGAGCGTCGTGCGATTCCCTCGGACATGGGCGAACCGAACCAACCCGAGGCGGCGCATCTCCGCCTGTTGGCCAGGGTGGTGGATCGCGTCGCCACGCGGCCGCTCGCCGGCGGCAACCGTGTCCAACCGCTCATCAATGGCGATGAAGCGTTTCCTGCCATGCTGTCCGCGATTGAATCCGCGACGACTTCCCTCTCGCTGGCCACCTACATCTTTGACTGTGACCAAAACGGGAAAAACTTCGTGGCGGCGCTCGGGCGTGCCGTTCAACGCGGCGTCAAAGTGCGCGTGTTGATTGATGATGTCGGCGCGCGCTATTCGTGGCCCTCGGTTTTGCGCGACCTCAAACGCGCCCGGGTGCCGGTCGCGCGCTTTTCCCCCACGTTTCCCCTCTGGCACTTCATGACGATGAACCTGCGCAATCACCGCAAGTTGCTCATCGTGGACGGTCAGACCGCGTTTACCGGCGGCATCAACCTTCGACAGGGCAACCTGCTGCGGGAAAACCCGCGGCGTCCAGTGCAAGATTTGCATTTCCGGGTCGAAGGACCGGTCGTCACGCAATTGCAGGAAGCTTTCGCGAACGACTGGGTCTTCACCACCCACGAAACACTCGATGGCCTGGCGTGGTTTCCGGAACTGGAAGAACGCGGCAGCGTCAGCGCACGCGCCATCCCAGACGGACCGGACGAGGACTTCGAAATACTGCGCTGGACACTGCTGGCGGCGCTGGCCGAGGCGCAAACATCCGCGCAGATCGTGACGCCCTACTTTCTGCCCGACCCGGCGCTCACCACCGCGCTAAACCTGGCCGCCATGCGCGGCGTGCGGGTGGACATCCTTCTGCCGGCCAAGAGCAACCTTCCATTCGTGGACTGGGCGTCGCGCGCGATGTGGTGGCAAGTGCTCGAACGCGGCTGCCGCCTATGGCTCACGCCGCCTCCGTTTGATCACTCGAAGTTGATGATCGTGGACGGCTACTGGGTGCTGTTTGGTTCAGCCAACTGGGACCCGCGCAGTCTGCGACTGAACTTCGAGCTGGGCGTGGAATGCTATGGACGCGAGTTAGCCCAGGCCATGGAAGCAATTGTTCAAAAAAAACTCCACGGCGCCCGCGAAGTCACGCTCGCTGAAGCGGACGGTCGACCGGTCCTGGCAAAATTGCGGGATGCGGCGGCCAGATTGTTCTCGCCGTATCTTTAACGCAAAGGAAAGAAAGGCCCAACGCCACGGCACTCCACCACCACCCAGCACAGCTCTTCAACAGTTGCTGACGCACCTCCCGCAACTTCTTCGGCTTCGCTTCGATATGGCGGCGAAATAACGGATTCGGTGCTGCAGGTGCGACATCGTCCTTCGCATTCCTGCGGGAACGGTGCATTACAAACCGACGCCGGAACAATTCATTCCGCCCATCTTTCAATCAAGATCCCGGCTCCTGTATTTCGCGCGAATTGCTTGGAAAACGCGCCAAGCCAAAGCTGGCATGGAGTCAGCTAAAGGAAGACAGAGCCTTCAGATGCTAATCGGTGGTGGTTTGGTCGATGTCGAAAAGGTTCCCCGGACAACACCCACGGCGCATAGCCACACGAAGCGTTGCTGCTCGAACGCCGAATGTCCGGTTCAATCACGTTCAGTCACTGCACTGCCGGGCGTGAACCTGAAAGCCCGCAGTGCAACAAACACTCAAAGAAAGACAAACTGACATGAAGATAATTTGCGGCACAGACTTTTCCGTACACGCCAATGAAGCTGCCTTGACGGCGGCGACTCTGGCAGCGCGCCTTGGCGAAACACTCACGCTTGTCCACGTTTTCGATCCGAGTCGCTACAGCAACCCGTCGAAGGAACTGATGGATCACCTCCGCGACAGCCGCCAAAACAAACTCAATCCATTGATCGAGCGCGCGAAGCGGAGAGCTGCGCGCGTCGAGGCGCGCGTCGTCGAGGGCACCCCTGCGACGAAACTCACCGAATTGGCCAAAACGATCGACGCACAGTTGCTGGTTGTGTCAGCCAACGGACAAATTGCGCCGAGCAAATGGTTCGTTGGGAGCACCACAGATCAAGCCGTGCAGGGCTCAACCATTCCCGTGTTGGTCGTTCGCAACCCAAGCGGGTTGAACGATTGGGCGTACGCCAAGCGTCCCTTGCAGGTACTCGTGGGATACGATTACTCCGCCAGTGCTGAAGCGGCGTTGCGCTGGGCTGCTTCATTGCGCGAAATTGCTCCTTGTGAAATCACGGTTGTTTACGTGGCTTCCGCAGCTAAGGAACGGGCGCGGCTGGGAATCGCACCGCCGATGTCTCCGATTTACTACCCGTCCGGAATCAAACAATTCCTGGCAAAGGAACTCAAGCAGAAGTGCGACTCCATCTTTGGCGAGAATGGGGCGAAGGTCCGCATCCTGGCGGATTGGGGCCGTCCGGATTCGCACCTCATCGAGGTGGCTGCGGACAGTCGGGCTGATTTGCTCGTCGTTGGCACGAGTCAGCGACGTGGTTTGGCGCGGCTGGGATCCGTTTCCCGCGCGGTGTTACACTATGCGCACATGAACGTGGCGTGCGTGCCAGCAACTGTAATCGAGCGCACGGTCGTGACGGAACAGCCGCAGTTCAATCGAGTGCTGGTCCCCATCGACTTCACCGATCCAGCAGAGCAAGCGATTTCACTCGCCTACGCCTCCGTTCGCAACGGTGGCGAAGTGCGGCTGATACACGTCGTGTCCCCAACGCACCAGAATGGTCACGGGGCTCGCAGAGACGGACATGGACCTGTTGAAAGTCAGGAACTTTCCGCGCGCCTGGAAGCCCTCATTCCGAAAGCAGCCGCAAATCGCGGAATCACGACGCAGAGGGAAGTGGTGGAACATCGCGAACCGGCGACGGCCATTTCCCAAGCGGCAGATCAATTTGATGCTGACCTGATTTGCATGTGGTCGCGCGGTCGGTCCAGTTTCAAGGAAACGATCTTCGGATCGGTTTCTCAAGACGTAATGGCACAGAGCAAACGTGCTGTCCTTGTCCTGCGAGGCAACGAGCGAAGGCAATGTGCCGAGACAATGAAAAATGAACTAATCAAATGTGGAGTGTGAAATGAAAATCATTTGTGGAACAGACTTTTCGGTGCATTCGGCCCACGCCGCCAATGTGGCGGCCGCCTTGGCTGCCAAGCGCGATGTCCCCTTCAAGTTGGTGCATGCTGTTGCGCCCGCTCAGGTGGAGTTCCTGTCCGAGCCGCATGTTAATTTTCTGCGGAACAAACTCCGACGAAAACTCGTGGCCGAAGGAAATCGACTGCGAACATTGGGGGCCGATGTTGTGGAGAAGCTGGTGCTCGGGAAGCCGCACGAAGTGCTGGCCAACTCGGCTCAGCATTTCAAGGCCAACTTGATCGTGGTTTCGACCATCGGACAGATCGCTCCCAGCCGGTGGCTAGTCGGAAGCGTTGCGGAACGAACGGCGCAGAACTCAACGGTGCCAACTTTGGTGGTCCGTGACCATGATTGTTTGATCGAATGGGCCAAGGGTAAACGGGCGCTTAACGTCTTTATAGGTTATGACTTCTCGGAGAGCGCCGATGCGGCACTTCGTTGGGTCTTATCCCTGACGAAAATTGGGCCGTGCAACCTCACGGTCACCTATTTGTCGTGGCCGCCGTCGGAAACGTGGCGGCTCGGGATTGGTGATTGCTTGTCTAATGGCGCCAATTCGCCGGAAGTTCATACGCTGTTGGAACGTGATCTTAAAGAGCGATGCCGCGAGATGTTGGGCAAAACCAAAGCCCGGCTTAACGTGGTTTCCGGCTGGGGAAGCAAGGAGACCCATCTCATTGAGCTCGCCAAAGCGAGCAAGGCAGACCTGATCGTTGTCGGAACGAATCAGCGGCTAGGACTTAGCCGATTCTGGCTCGGCTCGGTGTCGCGTGGAATTCTGCATCACGCGCCAATAAACGTCGCGTGTGTGCCGATAACGGTTGACTCACTGAAGCCGAACAGCGGCATACCCGCATTCAAGCGAGTGCTGGTGCCAACCGACTTTTCACAACTCGGAAACAAAGCGGTTGCCTTCGCCTACGGCACAGTGCGCCGTGGCGGTGAAGTGAGTTTGCTTCATGTGATTTCTCCGGTAGGTGGATTCTAGCCCGAGGCCTTAGGCGCGGACGAATCCCAGGCGAAGTGGAAGCTGGGTCTATCAGCTAGATTGCACGCGCTCGTTCCCAAAGCCTCAACCGTCCGAGGTGTTCAGAGCCGGGTCGAGATAGTTGAGCACCAGCATCCTGCCGCCGCGATCTGCCAGGCGGCGGAGCGCTCCGGCGTCGACTTGATCTGCATCGGATCACGCGGAAAATCGACCTTGAAGAAGAAATTACTTGGCTCGGTCACTGAAGCCGTGATGAGGCGAAGCAACCGCCCGGTTCTCGTCATCCGCAACTAAATACAACCAAGAAATAAAAAAGACATGAAAACGCGATGGAGAAAACAGCCGTCAATCAAGACGAGCAGCGATCGGAAAAATCGGATGCGAGTCCAAGCGCTTGCCAAACCGCTCAGGATACTGGTGCCGGTTGATTTTTCTGCGGAGTCCACGAGCGCCCTCAAGTATGTGGGTGCGGTAGCCGGAAAGCGCAAAGCGGAGGTCACATTGCTACATGTCGTCGAGTGGATTCATTCCGTTCATGATTTTGGCTATGGACCGGTGAATCGCCGGAGGACAAACAACCCAGCCGTCCGGAGTGCCGGCGCGCGGCTGCGTGCGCTCGGACGAAGACATCTTGCTTCCGGTCTGTCCTGGGACGCCGTGGTTCGCAGCGGCACTGTTTGCCAGGAGATCGCGAAAGCCGCTTTGGAGATGAAAAGCGATATGATCGTGATGCCCGCTCATGGCCGCGTGCGTGTGGAACAGGTCCGCTCCGGAAACGTGGCGGCGCGTATCATGCACCTGTCGCCCTGTCCGGTACTCACATTGAGCAAACCGCTGCTGGCACGCAGCAGACAAACACAAGCAATCCTATGAAGACACACACGAAGTTCAACAGGCGTTTTAGCATTCCACCCCTAAACGGTACACGAATCGTTCAACCCGGAACAAACCCGGTCCAACAACAGGCGAGCCAGAAGCAAATCAGCGACTTCGTTTTAGACACGATTTTTGTGCCGGTGGATTTCTCGGATGGGTCGTTGAAGGCGCTGGACTTTGCGGTGTCGCTGGCGCGACGCATGGGCGCCTCCATCAGGTTGTTGCACGCATTGTCTCCTATTTACTTGTCTGGAAAATTCGATTCTCCTCGATTACGCTCGCTGCGTGCTCAAGCGTTTGAAGACGCGAAAAAGCGATTAGCGACTTTGAGCAATCAGCGTGTGCGGCGCCACGTTCCGGTCAGACATCAAGTGCTCAAAGGTGCGGCTCACGCGGTCATAATTGAGGCTGCCTCGAAAGCCAAAGCCGATTTGATCGTGATGGGCAGCGAAGGTCGCAGTGGCGTAAATCGATTCCTCGTCGGCAGCGTTGCGGAAAGGGTCTTCCGCCACGCGCATTGTCCTGTCCTAATCGTGCGAGACAAGGCACGATAAAATTTCGACTAGCGAACCATGAAATTCTGCGTTCTGGCACTCGATTACGATGGCACCATGGCGGAAGAGGGCAAAGCCCATCCCGCCGTGCTCGAAGCCCTTCAGGAGGCGCGGGCGCGCGGCATCGTCGTGGTGCTCGTGACGGGCCGCATCCTCTCTGAACTGAAAAAAGTGGCCGGCGACCTGGACATCTTCGATGCCGTGGTGGCGGAGAACGGAGCGGTGCTCGCCTTTCCAAATGGACGGACCCGGGTGCTGGGCCGTCCACCGCCCCCGGCGCTGATGGACGAGCTTTGCCGCCTGAAAGTGGATTTCAAATTTGGCGATTGCGTCCTCGAAGCGGACGCCTCCTCCGCGCCCCGGATTCTCAATGCCGTTCAGAAGTTGGAGCATCCGCTGATGCTGGCGTTCAATCGCAGCCGGCTGATGTTGCTGCCGCAAGGCATCAGCAAGGCCACAGGCTTGCGCGAAGCGCTCGACACACTCCGCCTGTCGTTGCACAACTGCATCGCCATCGGCGACGGGGAGAATGACTTTCAACTTCTGGAGGCGGCCGAGATTGGGGTCGCGGTCGCCTGGGGCAGCAATTCGCTCCGCGCAATAGCGGACGAAGTTTTGCCCGGCAAAGGGCCGGCGGCCGTCGCGGATTATGTTCGCGGGGTTATTGTAAACACCAGGCTGCCACCGAGTCGCACGGATCGCCGGCACGTGCTGTTGGGACAGACGGCTGATGGTCGTCCACTGGAAATGGCGGTTCATGGACGCATCATTCTTGTCGCCGGTGATCCGCGTTCCGGCAAGTCGTGGGTCACAGGTCTCTTTTGCGAGCAGCTTATTTTGCAGGGCTACTGTCTGTGCGTCATCGACCCGGAGGGCGACTACGGTCCGCTGGAGGCATTGCCGGGAGTCGTGGTGTTTGGCGGCGACGAGCCTCCACCGCGATTGAGCGATGTGGCGCGGGCCTTGCGCTACCCGGACGTCAGCGTCGTCATCGACCTTTCGCAATCCACGCACGCGGCGAAGGTGGAATACCTGAGCGCCCTGCTGCCGATGGTCGCGGGATTGCGGCGCAACACCGGCCAACCACATTGGATTGTGGTCGATGAAGCGCACTATTTTCTACACGAGCCGGACTTCAGGCAACGCGTGGACATCGAACTTACGGGTTACATGCTGGTGACGCACCGCGTCTCCAATCTTTCTCCCGATCTGCTGAAGGAGGTCGAGTCGATCATCGTGACGCAGATTACTGATCCACGTGAGGCGCACGCCCTGACGACCATGTATGGCCGGGCCGGCGAAGAAGCCGAATGGGAATCATTGCTTACCGGTTTGACGATCCACGAGGCCGCGTTGCTGCCGAGAATGGATGCTCCGGCTCGCAAGCTCCAGCGGTTCAACGTCGCGGGACGCATGACGCCGCACGTCCGGCATCGGTCGAAGTACCTGGAGGTTCCGATGCTCGAACACCACGCGTTCGTCTTCACCTGTAACGGAAACCCAATCGGCAGTTCGGCGCGCACCCTCAAAGAATTCGTCATGTCGATGGGGCGTCTGCCGGCGGCTTCGATTGCCGGACACGCGCGCAACAGTGATTTCTCGCGCTGGATCGCCGAGGTGTTAGGGGACCAGCCTCTGGCGGCGGAGATGCGCAAGGTTGAGCGGCAATACCGGCGCGGCCAGGTGACAAACCTCGTTGAATCCCTCATCGCGCCGATTCGCGAACGATACGAACTGATCGACGTGGGGCTGCCAGCCGGGGCCACAATGGAAACGACCACACCGCCACAGGAATGAAAACTCCCAAACATCCAACCGTAATGCAGCGCCAGAAGCCGGATACGACCTGGATCAACGAGACAATACAGTCGCCACCAAAGAAAGCTCCCTTATGACCAAAGACCCAATCTGCGGCATGACCGTGGACGAAACAACGGCTCTTAGCGACGGAGAGACGTTTACTTTTGCAGAGCGCATTGCCGGCCAGCGTGATTATGAAATGCGACCTTCACCTCCTTCTCGAAACCGAACTGACCGAATTCAAGGCCGAGGAAGATCGGCCATTTCTGCCGCACAGTTGCACACGACAATCACGCAAATAATTTCTTATGAAAATGAAGCTCTCGAAAAAGTCTGGAACTACCCGGCGCACTGGCTCGTCACCACGGGCGCGATTAAAAATCCAAAATATTCTCGCCACGACGGACCTTTCGAACGAGTCCATAGCCGGGGTGCGCTACGCAGTGGCCCTGGCCGAAAAGGTGGGTGCAGCCGTCGCGCTGCTCCATGTAGTTGAGTTCCCGACGCCGCGAGCCGTCACACTCTCTCTGCAACATTCCGAAATTGTTAAACACGCGCGTGTGCGCTTGAAGACCCTTGCTAAGCGGGAGAGCAAAGGTGATTTGAAGCTCACCCCGATACTACGCAGCGGTAACTCCTTCTACGGAATCATCACGACTGCCGCCCGCGAACGCGCCACGGATTTGATTGTCATAGCCACGCATGGCTATACCGGGGCCAAGCGCGTCTTCCTGGGCAGCACTGCCGAACGAGTGGTGCGCCATGCGCCGTGTCCGGTGCTCACTGTTCCGGCTCGTACAACTAAAAGGCGCACGGGCAAAATGCCTCCACTCGACCTGAAGAGAATCCTCGTCCCGATTGATTTCTCGAAAACTTCTGAAACCGCCTTGCCCTGGGCTGCATCACTTGCCGCAGAATCCAACGCCGAACTGATCCTGTTGCACGTCGTGGAAAGGTTCCCCATTGACTATGTGCTGGGTCGTGAATTGATGAACGAGACAATCACGCCTTTTCTGAAACAGAGCGAGGCTGAGTTGAAACAGATGGCTGAAAGCCTGGGTAAATCCACAGGGCTGAGAG
>CAZYYS010000245.1:0-8871 GCA_964651015.1 uncultured Verrucomicrobiota bacterium | reverse complement strand
TGGACTTTGCCGAGCAAAACAGCCGGTCAATGTGTTCCTTGAGTTTGAACACACGGCCGTTGTAAGCGCGGATACCCTCGAACACGCCGTCACCGTAAAGCAACCCGTGATCGAACACGGAAATCTTTGCGTTACGCTCGTCGTAATACCGGCCATCAATAAAAATCTTCATTGCCTCAGTCCGCGCCAGCTTAGGGAAAACGGCAGCGAACGCAAAGGTCAATTTTGCGACCGCCTTGGTGTCGGAGGCTTTCGCGAGTCGAAAAGCTAAGGCTTTGGAAGATGGGGCCGCTCATTGCATAGCCCCAACGATTCAGTCAGAGCGGAGGCCCGTAGCTCAAGGCCCGTACTTCAAACGGAAAAACTTTCCTTGCAAGTTTGGGACAACCTTGAATGGACTGGTGGCCCCGGCGACGGGAGTCCAAGGCCCGGATGCCGACGGCGCTTCTTCCAGACTCATGCCGGAGATTTCCCACCTGACTTCCAGGCTATTCGGATTGGGAACGATCGCCAGTTCGCGAACGGTCACGGGAAATTCACCTGTGGATGATGTGCCCAGACTGTCAGAGGCGATGCACGCTACGAGCGTTGTGCCGATTGGGAACAGGCTGCCTGATGGCGGGACGCAGACCACGGTTGTCGGCAAACCGCAGGGACTCGTCGCCGTCACGGTGAATGACACCGCCGTGCCGCTTGAACTGGTGGCCAACCCCGACACTTCTGTTGGAAGGAACAGTGGCGGCGCAGCGCAGAGCAGCGTCGTGGCGTAGTCCTCTACTTCGCCATCCGTCGCCGGACCGTCGAAGTGCAACCCGCCAACAGAATTGATGCGGAAGCGGGCGTACGTCGGCGTCCCAACTGTCGCTGCCGCCGGAATCGCCACTGTAGTCGTGAACAACCCAAAACCCACCAAAAGATCGGCACAAATCTTTTCGCCCGGATCATTCCAATCGTGATCGGCGTTGAAGTCCCACCATGCATTCACGAGGCCTGGCACCGGTGCGTTGATCTCGATACGAACACTCCTTCCCGCGATCAGTGGGTCAAGGAAACGAATTCCCTGCTCGTCGTCGTTGCCATCCGTCACGTCATCGCCGTCGGCGTTGAGACTGGGATTGCCATCCGATTCGGGATCACGATGCGCGACGCCCGGTGGGCTGCCGCCGAAGAATGGCCCAGCGATAGCGTGGCGCGCGCCGTTGTGCGCAAGCAGCGTATGGTAAGTAGGTGAATGCGGCGCGTCACCGAAGTCGGGCAAATGAACCGTAACAACAAAGCTACACGTCGCAGTATTGCCACTTGGATCTGTCGCCGTGCAAGTCACAGTCGTGGTGCCCGGCGCAAATGCGCTGCCCGACTCGGGGCTGCATACGACTGTCGGCGCCGGATCATCTGAATCGGTCGCGGTGACGGAAAAAGTCACGGCCACACCAGTGGGTTCGGCGGCATAGGCAGTCATGTCCGCGGGACACGTGATCGTCGGTGGTTCGTTCACTTCATTCACGATGACGCTGAAGGAATTTGTGGCAGCCAGACTGGTGGCGTTGACAGAACCCGGATTGCTGTCCGTTACGATAGTGACAAAGAAATTGCTGGACGGCCCCTGCGCTTCCGACGGTGTCCAGGTAATTACCCCGTTGGTAGAAATAGCTGCGCCGGAAGGCGCGCTTAGTAACGTGTAAGTCAAAACGTTGGCTGGCAAATCAGGATCGGTGGCCGTGTTGGTTAGCGTGAGCAACGTGAGTTCATCCATTGTCCGATCGCTTTGCGATGGCAGGACGGGCGGCCGATTGGATTCGTTGACAATGATTGTGAACGAATTGCTCACGCTCAGTTGTTTGGTGTTGACTGCGTTCTCGTTGAGGTCGGTGACTTGAATATGAACCGTAAATGCGTTCGATCCCTGATCTTCAGTTGGAGTCCACGAAATGACTCCACTGGCGGAGTCAATCGTCATGCCCGTCGGTGGCGAAAGCAGGGAGAAGCTCAATGTGTTCGCCGGCTGGTCCGGGTCGCTCGCGGTAGCCGTCAGCGTAATTGCGGTTTCCTCCAACATCACCTGGTCAGACGGAACCGTGATCGTCGGCGGCAAATTCACTTCATTGACCGTCAGGACGAAACTATTCGTGGTGCTCAATTGTTTGCTGGTGACGGCAAACTCGTTGGTGTCTATGACGCGAATCGTCACCGGGTAGCTGTTCGAGCCTTGCGATTCTGTCGGAGTCCACGCTATGGCGCCGGACGAGCCAACCGTCAGGCCGCTCGGGCCGCTAACCAACTCGAAGACCAGCGACGGGTTGGCCGGTATGTCTGAATCCGTCGCCGTGGCGTTGGCGGCGAAGGTTGTATCCTCATTGAATGCCTGGTCCGCCGGCAGCGTCAGCACAGGCGCGACATTGACCTCGTTCACGACAATCTGAAACGTGCGCGACGTGGTTAGTGGGGGCGTGCCATTATCTGTCACTAGCACCGTGATGTTGGTGATCATTGGCCCTTGCTCTTCGGTCGGAGTCCACTGGATCAACCCACTGCTGTTGATTGTCGCGCCGGTCGGCGAATTCGTCAGTGTGTAAGTAAGCGTTTGCGGCGGCACGTCGGCGTCTGTCGCATTGACGGCCAGGCTGAACAGGACCATTTCATCGTTGGTCTGGTTGGCGATTACCGGAACGGTCGGCAAGACGTTGATGACTTTGACGTAAACCGCGGTGGGTGTGTTGCTGACCGCCATACCCACTGTGTTGGACGGATAATAAAAATTTGAAAAGGTGCCGCTGACGGCGCTGGCGACCAGGCCGGTGAAGACATCGCCGGGGTTGGGAACAAAGCCGTTGATGAAGCCGACGCTGAGCGCGCCGTTCAAAGCGATGGCGCCGCTGGACTGAAGGTTTCCGAATCCCGTTCCCGGGGTCGTGCCTCCGATGCCAAGGTCAAGGACAGCATTGGAAGCCGAATAGTAATGGAAGTCTTGCGAAAACGAAACATTGCCGGAGAGGATACTGACCGTGCCATGATTGTTGAACGAAAAGCCGAAAGTGGTGGTGCCCGTGCTGGCGGTCTTGCGAAAGATGCCAGCGTTGTAAAACGCGCCGCCGGCGTCATTGACGAATGGCTGGTCGCAGCGCACCTCCCAAACGGCCTCAGCCCGATTGCTGAGGATCGTCCCGGGATCTTTGCAATTCAGATAACTGGTCCCGCTCCAGATCACCGTGCCGCCGTTTTCCAATGTCCAATTCTGCAGTGACAGATGCGAGGTGTTCGAGATCGTCAGCGTGGCGCCCGGTGCAACTATGGTTTTGCCTCCGCCACTGCCTCCGCCACCCCCCATGTTCCCCGCAGTCCAGTTCATCGCGTTGCTCACTGTTAGCGTGCCGGTGCCCCTCAGCGTCCCCGCCAGCCAAAAGTTTTGGATCGCGACGGCCGTATTCACATTGAGCACGCCCGAACTGGAATTGGTGTAGTTGCCCGTGGGCGAAAGCGACGCACCCGGATTGAGCGAGTAGCTGTCGGCCACCCACTCCAATCCGGCAGCACTGCCGACGGTGAACTGGCCGGTGGCCGAGCCGGCCCGCAGGCTCAAGAGGGTGCCGTTGGAGACGGTGGTGCTGCCCGAATTGTAAAGTGTGCTGAAGTCGAGCGTGCCGGTCTGCAAATCCACGGTGCCGGTATTGTGGAATGGGAAGCCGAACGCGGTGGTGCCCGTGCTGGCGCTCTTGCGAAAGGTGCCCGCGTTGTAAAACTCACCGCCGCCGTCATTGTTGAATGGCTGGTTGCTGCGCACCTCCCAGACGGCCTCAACCCGATTGCTTATGATCGTCCCGGGATCTTTGCAATTCAGGAAACTGGACCCGCTCCAGATCGTCGTGCCGGCGTTCTCCAGCGTGCGGCGTTGGATGGTTAAGTAAGAAGTGTTGGAGATGTTCAGCGTGGCGCCCGGCGCGATGACCGTCTTGCCCGTGCCGCCCATGTCGCCCCCTGTCCAGTTCATCGTGTTGCTCACCGTAAGCGTGCCGGCGCCGTTGAGACTGCCACTGTTGAGATTCAAGATGCCAACATCAGTGTTGGCGCTGACGGTGACTGTGCCCGTGTTGTTGATGGTGGCGGTATCCGTCGAGCCTGGCACACCATTGGGTGACCAGTTTGCCGCCACGGACCAGTCACCGCTCCCGACGAAAGTGTAACTTGCGCCGAAACAAGACGACACGCCGAGCAACAAGCAGACCAGACCCAGCCATACATTTGATAAGCCGATGACTGCCCGCGAGCGAAGGGGAATTGAGCGCACCTTCACAGCGCCGACCGACTCTTGAAGCGGGTAAATCACTTTCGTTTTCATGGGTTCGCCTGTCGTGGTCGCTTCGCCAGCCCGCAAAGCCTTCCCTTTAGAGATGCCTTCCTCGCTGGGAAACCTTTCAGGAAAAATGAAGATTCTTGAAGCCCGGGAAAACCGCCGCTCGTTGGCGTGCCGCTGTACAATCCTGCCAATTACCTCAGAGAGACGGGTCCGACGTTCGCCGTGTCGGCGCCAAAACGTGACCACTCTTCCCGCGACAACGGCGGGCCTTCAGTCACACGGAGATCGGTGAGCTCAAAACTGCGGAGTTCCGCCGAAGGCGGTCCAGGATTCCGATTCCGGTCGCCTCTGCCGTTGGCGTATTCGACCTGGACCTCCCGGGCGTTGGCCGCGGTTTGGTTCCACCACCGATTCCAATCATCGAGCTTGGCGGGGCCATTGTTGATTGCAGGTCCAGCGACATATTGCCGATCCGGACTGAATAGATTCTCCAGTTCGCGCCAGACAAGCCATTGCGGCAATGCCGGCGACGCCGGATCGCGACCGTCGAGGATCACAAACTCTGTGTCAAAGACGTTCCGGTGCGCATTCACTTCCAGGAGCATCTTCGTGAACGTAGGGGGAAAATAGAAAGTCTCCCGCCCCCCGAACGTGCAACGAGCGATTTCCATTCGAGTGCGGGCGGATTCATGCAAATCGAGCCAGAACACTTGCCCGGTCATGGCGACGCAATTGGTGATCGTGAGTTGCGCCACCGTCGCCGCGGCACCAACCTTCTTCCCGGGCGGATTCTGCCGCCAAACGATCGCTTTGGCATTCGCCGCAAACAACTGCGAGTTTTCGATGCGACATTTGCCGACGTTGGCCAGAATGATGCAGGCGCGTTCCGGCGCTCCGCGTGCAGCCACGTTGAGAATGCAATGCGTGACCCGCAAGTCGCCGTTGGTGATTGCGAGTAACGCCAGACCGGGAGGAACTCGCGGCACTTCCGGCTGAAATCCACCTGGTTGACCGGAGTCGCGACCTGCCGCTTCTTCCATCCTTGGGCGAGTCATGATGAAGCCGATGCCTTCTAAAGTCAGAGCCGCACTTGCAGATATCGCCGGCACTGATACCGCCGGTGACATCCAAGTGGGCCGAAAACCCTGGCCTGCCCGCAAGACAAGGGGCTTTGGCGGCAGCTTTACGGCGGCAAAATCTCGCGACCCGTTCCAGCACAACTCAATGACAGCGCCCGCAGGGGCCGCTGCAAGCGCGTCCTCAATGCGAGCGAAAGCGCCCAGGTTCGTGCCGGTTTCAGTGAGGAGGATGAATGGTTCTTGAAGCGGAGCCGACGGCGAAGATTTGATTTCGCGGCGCTCGGGAAGCGAGGTCGAAGGCGAAGAGGTGGACGTAAGCGAGCGGCGGTTGATGAGTGTGAAGAACAGCAGAGCCACGATGGCAACGAGCAGTGGCGCAGGTTTCCAAACCTGCCGTATCGCCGATTTCCAAATCGGCAGGGCTTGAGAATCCGTCCCGGCGGCAGGTTTGGAAACCTGTCCACCCTCCGCAGAATTGCTACGGAGGACGGGCGATACAGCAGATTTGGAAATCTGCGCTTCGGGCAGTTCGCCAAACTCGCCGTGCTGCACGCGCGCCAGATAGCCTTCGAGCAACTCGCCCACTTCGCGCGCGGATTGAAACCGGTCTGCCGGCGACTTCGCCATCAACCGCGCAACGATGTCGCTCAACCAGCGCGGAATTGTCGAATTGATTTCATGGACGGGCGGCGGCCGGGCATCGCACACCTTGCGCACCGCCGCGATCACCGAGCTGGCTTGAAATGGCGAGTGGCCGGTACAAATCGCGTAAAGGACGCTGCCGAAGCTGAACAAATCACTGCGGTGATCCACGGCTTCGTTGCCCGCTTGTTCCGGCGACATGAACTCCGGTGTGCCGGCCAGTTCACCCGTGCGCGTCAACCCGGCGTCATCCACCGCGCGCGCCAGGCCGAAGTCGGTGAGCTTCACGCGCTCGACGGAGTTTTCGAGCAGGATGTTGCCCGGCTTAACGTCGCGATGAATGAGCCCCTGCGCGTGCGCCGCCGCGAGGCCCGCCGCCGTTTGCGCACCGATGCGAAGGATTTCATCGAGTCGCAACGGCCCAGTCGCGCGGATTCGATCCGAGAGCGACCGGCCCTCGATGAACTGCATCACGAGGTAGGGAAGCCCGCCGCACTCGTCCACCGCATAAATGGGCACGACGTGTTCGTGAACGACCGCGGCGGCGGCGCGAGCCTCGCGGACAAACCGCGCGCGCGCCAATGCATTCGCCGCCAGCGCCGGCGGCAGAATCTTCAGCGCCACGACGCGGGCCAGCGCCGGGTCACGCGCCTTGAGCACGATGCCCATGCCGCCGCTGGCAATGTGGGCGATGACTTCGTAAGGGCCAAACCGGCCAAGCAAATCCGGGTCGTTCGCAGGTTGAAGGAAATCGAGATTGGGCGGTGCCGACGCCTCGGAGTGAACATCGCCTGTGCTTGATTCGAGCGCCCGGATCGCGCGTTGAAGCGCCTCGGGGTTCGTTCTGGCGTCTGCCTGATGAGTCCTCGCCTTAGCCTCCAGCCAGCACGTTCCGCCGGCCAACGATTCGAGTTGCGCCTGGCACGCCGGGCATTCAGCAAGATGCGCCGCCAGTTCCTGATTTGCGTCACTGCCAGGTTCTCGACGCAACAGGGCGGCGAGGCGGTCGCGGGTTGGGCAAGGACCAGGCATTGTCAGCGTTCCAGATGATCGGTTGGTTCGTCGGTGACGGTTTCAATCAGTTCCCGCAACCGCGCGAGAACCCGGCTGCGGGCGATATACACCGCGCCAATGGAGATTCCCAGCCGGGCAGCAACTTCTTTCACGGAAATTGAATCAACCGCCGTCAGCCAAAACGCCTCCCACGTCGCCGGCTGAAATTCCGGGCGCGCTTTCTCCGCCGCCCAATCGAACAGCCGTTGGCGATATTCCTCTTCCCAGCGTGCCTGCTCGTCGGCGCCCGGCTCGCCATCGAGGAAACGTTCAATGGTTGTCTCGCTGGCAAGCTGTGGGGCGCGCTGCTGCCGGGCAAAAAACTTGTGAAGGCGATGGCGCGTGGTCTGCAACAGCCAGCCCCGAAATTTTCCGCGCTGAGCATCGTATTGAAACTCCGGCAGGGCTTGTGCCGCCACGCGCATGACTTCCTGGGCGACGTCCGCCGCGTCCGCCTCCTGAAGTCCGTGCCGCGTGCAATGCCCGAAAACCAGCGGCGTGTAGAGGCGGACGAATTCGCGCCAAGCTTCCATATCGTTCGTGTCGCGCAGACGCAGCAACAAACTGGGCCGGGTGAGGGGCGCGACGGAATGCATGGGTTCTGCGTTGGATTAGCGCACAACGGCGAATCTCGGGCAATGGCAAAACCTCGGAACTCTCTGCTCGAATGTTCCCCCTATCTAGCGCAGGTTTCCAAACCTGCTGTATCGCCAGGAGTGTCCGGTTGTCGCGAGAGACCGAAGCGGTTTGACTCAATGTTCATGCGGGTAATTTGCGATTTTGAGCGTGTGACCGATTTGAACTCGGTGCGCTTAGCCCCGCGCCTGTGGCCGCTATCCTGCTGCCATGAACTCCGGTCAATTCGTTCTCTCCCAACTGCTCGATTTCATTCATCGCGAAGTGTTCCGACGGTGTGTGCAACGCTATGGCGGCGACTACAAGGTCCGCCACTTCTCGACCTGGCAACAATTCGTCTGCCTGGCCTTCGCCCAATTGACTTGGCGCGAAAGTTTGCGCGACATCGAAGCCTGTCTCAACGCGCGCGCCAGCCAGCTCTATCACTTGGGGCTGCGTCAGCAGGTCAGGCGCAGCACGCTGGCCGACGCGCTGGCAGTTCGCGACTGGCGCATCTTCGCCGAGCTGGCCCAACACCTCATCGGCCAGGCGCGCCGGCTTTACGCGACCGAGCCGCTGGCGCGGGAGTTGGACCAGACCATTTACGCGCTGGATGCCAGCATCATCGATTTGTGTTTGTCGGTTTATCCGTGGGCGCGGTTCGATGCCGCGCGTTCGGGGGTGAAAATTCACACGCAACTGGAAGTCCATTCGGCCTTGCCTGCGCAACTGCTGGTGAGTCTGGCCACTTTTCAGGAAGTGCTCTGGCTGGATCAACTGGCTTACGAGCCCGGCGCGTTCTATCTGATGGATCGGGCCTACCTGAACTGGCTTGCCGGCGCTGACGGTGGCGCGACTTTACCAGCAACGCTGGCAGGTCGAGTTGTTCTTCCGGTGGCTCAAGCAACATTTGCGGATCAAAAGTTTTTACGGCACCAGCGCCAACGCGGTGCGCGCGCAACTCTGGGTAGCGGTGTGCATGTATGCGCTGGTGGCGATCCGGCTCAACAGCGCGGGCACGCTCTACGAAATTCTCCAAATCCTGAGTGTGAGCGTGTTCGAGAAAACCCCGATAGAACAACTGTTTCAAGTCTCTGGTTCTCCAAATGAATTCACCGACTCTCCCAACCAGTTGTCCTTGTTCGAGTAATAACCGGACACTCCTGGCTGTATCGCCGATTTCCAAATCGG
>CAZYYS010000244.1:0-8878 GCA_964651015.1 uncultured Verrucomicrobiota bacterium | reverse complement strand
GGTCGGATAAAGTAATCCGAGCAACATCTTCACCGTCGTGGATTTGCCCGAGCCATTTGGTCCGAGCAAACCAAAGACTTCGCCTCGCCGCACTTCAAAATCGACATTGTCAACCGCGCGCGCCTTGGGCCGGTTCCAGAAATCCTTGAAGATTTTTGTCAGCCCACGCACGGAGACGACAACTTCACCATTCGATCGTTCAGATTTGGCTCCAGGTTCCAGGTTCATTCAAAACTCATTTGGTTCAATTTGAGTCTTCTGCTCTATCACACCCCGTTGTGGGCTGCAGAATCATTCAAACAAAATTGCCTCCGCCAAAACGGCGCAAGGAAAAAACCACAACTGGATGTGCAAATCAAGTTACGCCACCTTCGGCACGAGTTGACCGGATGCGTCGTGACGCGAGCCAGCCCCGGATTTCGGTTCAACCGGCTCAGGATGGTAATGTTCCAGTTCTTCGCCTTTGCGCACCAGGCGGGCACTGTTGAGAATCACCATCACCGAACCCACATTGTGGAGAATTGCCGCAACGATCGGGCCAACGTAGCCAAACGCAGCCGCAGTCAGGCCGACAACAATGAATAGCACCCCAAACAAGAAATTCTGGTTGATTACGGAACGGGTGCTGCGCGACAGCTTGATCAAAAACGGCAACCGCCGCAGGTCGTTGTTCATGAGTGCAATCGTAGCACTGTGGATTGCCACTTCGCTGCCCGCCGCGCCCATCGCGATGCCAATGTCCCCTGCCGCCAGTGCGGGCGCGTCATTCACGCCGTCACCAACGACAGCAACCCGATATCCCTTGGCTTTCGTAGTGCGGACGAATTCCACTTTGTTCTGCGGCAGACAATCACCCACGACTTCCTCACAACCGATTTCGCGTGCCACGCGGGCGGCGACGGGCTGGCGATCACCGGAAATCATGGCGATGCGCCGCACGCCGCTTTCTTTGAGTTCGACCAGTGATTCCCGGGCTTCACTCCGGGTCTGGTCTTGAAGCCCGATCCAACCAATGCATTTCCCGTTGCGCGCGACGAACATCAGGCTGAACCCTTCGGTTTCGTTCACATCAACCGATTTCATGAAATCCTCGGTCACGCCATTGTCTTTTAACCATTGCGCACGCCCAACAATTATACTGACGCCTCCCACCTCAGCTTTGATGCCGCGGCCGGCGGTTTCAGAAAAATTCTTAGGCTCAACCAGCGGCACCCCCGCTTCATCGGCTAACTCTACCAATGCCTTGGCGGTGGGGTGATTACTGTATCTTTCCGCCGTCGCCGCTAGGCGCAACAATTCGGCGGGGGCGGTGTCGTCGATCGGAGCCAGCCGGCTCACCGCCAGTTTCCCAGTCGTAAGCGTGCCGGTTTTGTCAAACACGAACGCGTTGATCTTGGCGGCGGCTTCGATGTCGCCGACGTTCTTAATCAAAATGCCCAGTCGCGCGGCGGCTGAAAGTGCGGCGACCATCGCAGTCGGAGTAGCCAGTATGAACGCGCAGGGGCAGGCCACAACAAGTACGGCGATGACCCGGTTCAAATCGTTGGTGAAGGCCCAGACCAGCGCGCCGATGACCAGCACAAGCGGTGTGTAAAAACCCATGTATTGGTCCACAATCTTCATGATCGGCAGCTTGGTCTTCTCCGCTGCCAGAATCAATTCACGCACCCGTCCCAGGGTCGTGTCTTGTCCCGCTCGAGTAACGCGGATTTCCAAAACTCCGGTGAGGTTCTGTGTGCCCGCGAAAACCTCGTCGCCTGGCTTCTTGTCCACAGGCAGCGATTCACCCGTGATTGTGGCCTGGTTGAACGAACCCTGGCCGCTTGCGATGACGCCGTCCGCCGCGACGTTATCTCCGGGCCGGATGCGAATGACATCGCCGATGGCTAATTCGCTCGCCGCCACCTCTTCTTCGCGATTGCCTTTGATGCGACGCGCCTTGGTCGGCGTAAGTTTGATCAGGGATTCGATGGAAGCACGCGCGCCCTCGGCCGTGCGGGTTTCGATGATTTCGCCCATCAGCATGAAAAACGCGACGACACCCGCGGTTTTGTAATCACCGGATGCAAAGGCTGCCAACACGGCGATGGCAACCAGTTCGTTAATGCTGAGAATTCCGCGCCGAAGGTCTTTGATCCCTGTCATGACAATGGGATAACCGAGAATAACGGCCCCAATCATGCCGCTGGCACTGGCAACAGTCTGGCCCTGCTCGAACAACCAATCCACTACGAACGCGTTGATGACGAAGACCAGCCCAACAAGCGTCTGCTGCATACGCACCGGCGTGTGCTCATGGTCATGACCGCAAGAAGAGCATTTCTCATCATGTGGGTGGTCGTGCGGAGGCTCCTGCTGGCTTAGTAGAGAAGTGACTTGCATACGAATCCAAGGTCAAGGTTTGGGCGGTTCTTCGATTTTAGGCTTTTGCGGTTCGCGATTCAACAAGAGTCTTAGTTCGCGCGGCTTTCCGTCAGCTCGCGTAGGGAGGAAAAATTTATCCGTAGCAACGGACAAAATCCTTTTCCAAGTCTCGGTAAGGATGCGTTGACGGAACAAATCCGGATTCTTTTTGTACTCCGGCAGTTGGTCGGTGAAAGATCGAGCCTCTGCGGCCACGGATTGCAACAGGCGGGTTCGATCGGACTGGCCTGTGTTCAGGAGGGCGTTCGCTTCGCCGCGCGCCTTGCTAAGCATGGCGGCCGCGTCGCCTTGGGCCTTGCTGACCAGTGTGCTGCGGTTTTGTTCAGCGGCAAGCACCTCCTCGAAGGCCGGTCTAACAAATCGAGGGGGGATGACGTTGACTTCGCTTGGCCCTAAAGTGATACCCAGCTTCCGAGCTTCAACTTGCTCACTCACGCGCGCCATGACCTTTTCTTTGAAACCGGCGTTGTTCAGCAGGGCGTAATCCACGGTGGAGTGGGCTGCCGCAAAAAGCAGCGCGTTGTTCAAAATGTTCTGCACCAGGTTCGATGCATTTTGGAAATTGAAAACATAGTCGATGGGATCCTTGATCTGGTATCCTACGGTGGCACGCACATGAATAATGTTCCCATCCGCCGTTAACGCGTAGCCGTCGATGGCGGGATTCAGGGAAGGACCGGCCGGTGGTTCGGTGTGCGCCAGTTCCGCTTCCGGTGTGGTAGCGTACCAACCGACGGTGGATTTCACCGTCTGAATCTGGCCGATGGGAATTCTAACCACTTCATCAATCGGTTTTGGAAAAGCCCAGTGCAATCCGGGGCCAAGCAGTTGTTCTCCTGCCGTGCCAACCGGTTTGCCGAACCGCAGCCTGATCGCCTTCTCCTGGGGTGGCACAGAAAAGATGCCCGAGCAGAAAAAGACGATTACCAGGCCGATCATGATGACCTTGACGATGACGAAACTGCTGCGCAAAGCTTCAGCGAGCGCTTGCGACCCGGTGTCCTCCACTGCAACGGGTGCGTCAGCAGCGGCGGGACGAACGCGTTCAGGGGCGCGAGCCGGTTCGTCGTGATGGTGATCGTGTGAGTCGCTCATGGGAAAGCCATTATTTACGGCCGCCTTGTTTGACCTCGCCGGGTGCGATGTCCTCTAACAAATCAAAAGGCGGAGTGCGTTGATCGAGGATGAGCGTGGATCGCTCTTTCAACGTTTGTTCCAGCGCGTTGATCTTGAGTAGAAACACCGCCAGTTCGGGGTTTTCCTTGAACACCGCCAGCGACTTGGCGGCCTCCGCCTCCGCCTTGCCCCGGAGTTCCGTGACTTCCGCTTCAGCTTTCGCGAGAATCTCCGACCGTTCGCGATTGGCGGCGCTGCGAATGTCACTGGCGCGCGCTTCACCGTCCGCTTGAATTTTTTGGACGAACCGCTGTCGCTCCTCTTTCATGCGATCAAACACTTTTTGCGTGATGCTCTCCGGCAACCCAAGCTGTTTGATGCCCAAAAAACGAACGTCGATGCCGTAGTTGGCTTTGGCTACCGGTTCTATGGTGGCCAGCATTTCACCTTCGATTTCGGCGAACTTAAGCTCCTTCTCATCGGTCGAGATAAAATGCGCGAAGGGGTGCTGGCCGACGACGGCATTTTTGGCGCTGCGCACCAACGTGGTTAATTCGCTTTCCGCCCGAGCGACGGAGCCGTTGAAGCGCTCGCGAAAAACCGCGGGATTGCTGATGCTCCAACCAACGTAAATGGTAATGATCACGTTGTAGCTATCCTTGGTTAGTGTTTCTTCAAACTTTTCCTCAAAGCTCTGAATACGTTTGTCGAACGTTTGCTTCTGCTGAATCGGCCAGGGTAGTTTGAAATACAATCCGGGCTCCGTGATTGTTCGCGTTGGCTTGCCGAACGTGGTGATCAGGGCAACTTCTGTCTGGCGCACTTGGAAGCAAAACAGCAGCGCGACGAAAACCAGCAGCAGAATTGCGCCGATGATCAGGTTTAGGGAGTTTTGTTTCATAAAGTCAGAATTATTTGTTCACTGGCGGCACGGTTACATCAAGCAGGTCCGGACGAAGCTTGTCTTGTAAATCGAGCTGAATCACTTCGTCGGTGTTGGTGGGGGCCACGATGTATTTGCGGGTACCGGCGCTGGCATGGGACAACGTTTGCAAATAAAGCCGCTTGGGATAGACGATCGGTGATGCGGTGTAAGCCGCGATCTGGTTGGTAAATTGCCCGGCCTGAGCCGCCGCGCCGAGAGTCCGACGTTGTGCTTCTGCCTGAGCTTCGCGGACTTTCTTCAGTGCTTCCGCTTTCGCCAAAGGCACCATTCGCGCCGCTTCCCCTTCGGCCTTCAAAATTTTGGACTCCACCTCCTGTCGCGCGCCGATGACCGCCTGGTAGGCATCGGCCACTTTTACGGGCGGATGGATATCCTGCAGCCCAACGAGCAGAATCTTGACACCCAGTTTCATTTCATCGGCGCGGGCTTGGATGCGGTCGCGCAATTCTGCCGCCGCCTTTTGTCGCCCGCTGGACATGATGTCGAGGAGATCCACGCCGACGAGGTAACGCACAACTTCGCGCGTGGCTACTTGCTCAAGCAATTCGGGCGCGTTGTCGTGATTGTAAACCCAAGCACGAATGTCGGCGATTTGGTATTGAACGGGGATACTGCCCGTCAACATGTTCACCGGCACGGCTTTCTCGTCTCCCGGTTGATTGGCGGAAATGGATTGCGGGTCACGGCTGGCTACAAGCAGGTTGACCTCGGTTTTGTAATGCGGCACCGTCCAGAGCACGGTTCGATCCTTCTCACGCTCCGGGTCAGGAACGAACCCGACGTTGATGCTTTGAATTTCAAACGTCCGGAAGCGGTGAACCCGGTCCATCGGCCACGGCAACTTCAAATGCGGCCCAGGGCCAAGAATCTCCCGGCTGGCAACCGGCTTTCCGAATCTCTCCAACACCCCCTGCTCGCCTGGTTCGATGAATACCACACTCGTGGAGATAAACAAGACCCCAACCTGCACCAAAAGCAGCCAGGCCAGCGCATTTTGCAGAAACCGATAAAACCAGGTGTCGGAAACCTTGAAGCCGAACTGATAATCGAACGCCTGCGCCGCCGTCGTGATCAGCCCTTCTGGCTGACCGAGCAAACCGACCAACCGGCTCTCGTACAGCGGGCGCTCAATTTTCCCCTTCACGCGCGGACGGTAGATTTCCAGTATGAGGCTAACGAGCGTTTCCAGCGCGATCAGCGCCAGCAGGCCGCAAAACGCGTAGGCAACGTACAAATCAACCTTCGGAAAACCTGCCTCAACGCCCACAATGCTGCCGGCGACCAGGAAACAAAGGTACGCGCTCAACAACAAATAACCCGCACCCGGTCGCAACAAACGATGCCCTTCGAGACGCGCGATACTGGCGGAGTATTTGCCGAGCAGAAACAAAAACAGGAAGAAGATCGCGAATAATCCCAGCGCCACCAACGGTTGACGAAGTGATGTGACTGTAGCTTTTTGCAACCAACGCCAAATCCAGAACGCCGCACCAACTTGAATCAGGAACAAAATCACCGTGAACGCCGGCACAAAAAAGCGCTCGAACTGCTCGCGGGAACGTTGGGCACGGAAGACGTCGGTGTCCGTCGCATTGAACAGGGTTGAGCGGGCGGCGGACTTCGCTAATTCATCCAACTCCAGTTTCTCCAGGCGCTCGCTTTCCTCAAGCCGCATTTGAAACCAGCTCACCGCCGCCACCAGAAAGCCCAGTCCGATGAACACCGTGCATACCTGGCCCGCCAGCAATTGCCCGCGATACGCCACCGCCAGCCCTGCGGCACCAACCAAAAGCAGCAAGAGCAGATTGATCAGTCCGTTTTTATGTATTTTTCGATCCATGCTTTGCAACGTCAAAACGTCAAGCCGTTAATCCATTGAATCGTTGAACCGGGCGACACTCGAACGAAGTAACGATTCAGCATTTTGAAACTCACAGTTCAACTCAATTCCCGGTCTTCAAACAACATCACCGCCACCGCCAACGCCGCGCCGACGTAACCAACGACATAGGCAAACGCCACACCGACGTAATTCCATTGAAACGTGGTCTTATCCGTGGCCAACGCGTCAGCGAGCCAGAAAAGCTGCCAATTTGGTGTGACCGTGTAAAGCACGGAAGCCCACCACGAACCTTGGGCAGCGGGTCTGCCAAACAAATAATCGGACATCAATCCGATCAGAAACAGCCCCGAGCAGATCGCCAGCGTGGGGATGATATCCAGACGCGTTGAGCACGCCAGCGCCAGCCCGGCCAAAATCCAAAGCGCGAACAGAATCAACACCGTCGCGGGAACCATCCGCCAATCAACCCCTTTGGCAAAGGCCTGCGCGTGACCTTCCTTGTCGAAGAAATTGATGATCACGAATGCCACCGTCACCATGCCAATCACGGAAAACACCGCATCCGAGACGAATGGCCGGCTAAGAAAAAAATTACTGAACCCACCCAACAGGTACGCCACCACCAATGCCCCGGCAAAAATCCCCAACGCAAACAGGTCGGTCGAGCCGTAGGCATCAAATGCCATCCGACTGGTCAGCAGGGCGGCCACCAGATTCACATAAGTCAGCAGCGCCAGTGCGACCATCAGACCAAAGTATTTGGCCAGCAGGAACTGCGCTCGCCCGATGGGTTTGGAAAGCACCGCCAGCGCCGTACCTGAGCGGATTTCGCGCGCCAATGAAGCCGAAGCGCTCAAGACCGCCCCCAACAGCCCCGCCAGCAACATCACCGCCAGCACGCTGTTCTTGACCAGCTTTGGCTCGTCTCCGAAGGCAAAGTAGTAGGGTGTGGACAAAAAGATCTCGAACACCGCTGAACAAGTCATAAGCAGGAGGAACACCGGTTGTCGAACCAGTTCCATGAAGGCATTGCTCGCGATGGTGATGACTTGTCGCATGTCGCTCGATTATGACACGGATTTTACAAAACCGTTGGCTGATTGCAAATCGTTATTCCATTGCTGGCGAATCTCGAAAGGCTGGGGCGATAGGGAGGATGCGAGCCGCTTGCCCGTTGACCCGCACGAGCGGATCGAACCTTCATGCGCCTAATCTCTCCGGTCGATGCAAACAGGATTTGCGGGACGAAGCATTCAACCGGGTGTTGAAAGTGGCACACGAGTCTCGTCGGTCCCCCGGCCAGTTTGCTCTGTTTTTCCGCCAAGTTCGATTTCCGATGGATCCGTGTCATCTGAGTCGCGGCGCAAATTAGCAAAGTCGTCGGGTTTGGGAACTGTGCGTTTAGGCGCACACTTAAGATTTTTTGAAAACCCTCACAAATGCCTGCAATATTGGGTTGCCATGTCCTTTAGATGAAAGCGTACCGGCTTGTCCGCACAAACTTGGACGATAGCCAGGAAGCCGTCGGCCTTGGCACTACTTCCCCGACGCTGACCGCCCGTTAGGTCTTGTTAAAATTCTGAACTCAGCTAACCTTTGGCCCATATGAAAATCCGATTCCAGGAGCTGTTCGTTCTCGCGGGAGCCGTTTGCATTTTGTGCGGTTGCGGCGATTCCAAATCTACAACCTCAGGCAGCAACGACGGCGCGCAATCCCCTCCCCCCGCTGGAGCCGCACCGGCCACCGAGGCCGTCAAATCGACCGTTGAAACTACGAAGGCTGCCGTGGCTGACTTGACGTCCCAATTCGCCAAGATGGCGGCGGCCCAGTCAGACAAAGTGCTTGGGTCGGTGGGCAGTGATCTCGTTGACAAGGTGAAGTCACTTGGTCAATCCCTTGGGGCGAATACCGCGGTCAAGTCGCAAGTTGATACCGCGTTGCAATCGCTGATCGGGGGTCAGGATCCTCAAGCCCTCAACACGGTTTTTCAGGTCGTCAAAGCGGCTGAACTCACGCCCCAGCAACTGCAACTTGCCAAGGAAGTGGGCAACCTCACCTCCGCCTACGTTGTCCAAAAAAACTTTGCCGCCCTGGATGGCGCCAAGGGTGACGTAGCCACCGTCGTAAGTTCCCTGCGCAAAGGCGAAATCACCACGGCCATTCCCGCGATCCAGAACATTGCCAAGAACGCCAATCTCACGCCGTCCCAGCAACAACTTATCGGTTCGCTCGCTGACCAGTATGCGCCTGGACTCAAAAAAGCCGGCGAATCGCTGCAGCAAGGATTGAAAGGCATCCAGAATCTGCCGGGTGTGAAGAAGTAGTCAGAAGCCTGGCTTGGATGGCCAGAATCCATCAGCCGGCCATCAAGTTTTGGTGCAAGTGCCGAGAAATTGCCGGTTCGATGCGACAGTCGCCAATCACGCACTTGCCAGTCGACGTGAGGAAACGCCCGTCGAACTACTCGCCTTGTGGGGAACTTCGACCTCCAAGATTGGACGCGCATCGGGGCCATGAAGCGGCTTCGCCCAGTAACGCCGGTTTTCCA
>CAZYYS010000243.1:7050-9014 GCA_964651015.1 uncultured Verrucomicrobiota bacterium | reverse complement strand
CCGGGAACAAACAACTCGCGCTGGACCTGGAAGAAAAGGGTTACGATTGGATTGTGAAGAGCGAAGCGGTGGCGGCGTGAGTTGCCCGGCGAGCGAATCTCAAGAAAATCAGCAACCCAATGCAGGTCAGCGCCAGCGTTGATGGCTCAGGAACAGGGGCCAAAGCCAAACCGCTCATTCCTGGTGTCAGCAAGATGGGAAAACTTCCCACGAGAGAGTAGTTCCCTGTGAGCGCGTTGAATGAATAGAGTGAGCTTGTTCCTCCATCGGCCGATGTGCAGAAGTAACCTGAATCTCCGTCAAGAGCCATGCCTCCAACCGAGCCGATCAACGCCGGATTCAGCGGGCTCAACGGGCTGAGGACGGTACTGCTCGCGGTCGTCGGATTTATGGTCAACAACGAGGCCGTATTGTGGTCCAAGCCGAGGAGCATGCCGTCGCTTCGCCATCCCAGTCCATTAATGTCGTGCACGGGCCCACTAATCATCCCGACAATAGTGCCTTGCCCCGTGGAAAGGTTGATCGTGAACAGTGATGAATTGACCAGATTCTGCTGATTGACGCCGTAGGCGCCGCCGCCTGGAGAAAATGCCAACCCGCCCTCGTACACGAATCCAATCCCCAGAGGTCCGATCAACGAGGTTGCGGCGGTATTAGGATTGATCTGGTAAAGCGCGGGCGACGCTCCGACGGTAAAGGCGAACAGCCGCCCGTCCGGGGAAAATTCCAGCGCGCCCGGTCCATCTCCAATTGATTGCAGGCCGGTGTTGCCAACGAAAGTCAGAGAGGCATTTGTCGTTGATACGCGGAAGAGGTTCCCGGACCGGTTATCAATTCCGTAAAGCACCGCTGCAACGTTGGTGTAGGCCGCGAAGAGAACGCCGATGCCGAATACGAAGGTCGCAAATGTTTTCATAATGGTTGGGTCTCGTACTTTTTCAGTTTTAGTCAGGTCATCTTAGGTTCTAACAAGCGATAGAACCGATTGCCCGTTCGGTTATGGAACCCTGCGCACGCGGTAAAGCGCGCCGCTGGGCAGCCTCGCATCCACGAAAACGATCAAGCCTGGACCCGTTTGCCGTGCGATTTCAGTCCACTCTCCTGTAGCCCCGCTGCCGATGGCGTGGGTTCGGCGCTGTAGCGCATATGTTCCGGCGTCGGCTGCGTTGAACAGAAATGTAAATCCTCCGGTCGTTGATGGTAGAAAGGTCCTTAGCCGATTGGGTGCAGGCGTGTCGCTGGCGAGCAGGAGCCCGCCACGCAAATGAACGGTGCCGATGTCTTCGCGTGCGCCGTCGGTGATACGGTAAGTGAAGGTGTCATCGTCCACGATAGCCGGGTCACCAATGTGAAGGGCCGTGGGGGGAGAACCGATGGCGGCGACGGTCTTGCCGCGGGCGGTTGTGCTGTCTGCTCCGACAAAACGGATGGGGAGGCCGCGTGAGTGAGCATCATTGCCCAACAGTGCCCCGATGGGAATCTCCAACGGCACACCGCCCACCACCGCAAAGGTGTCGTCACGTGCGCACGGCTCACTCTCGATCACGAAGACGTAGGCCGCCCCAGCTTCGGCAGCACTGTTGTTCGCCTCGGCGGCGGGTCCCGGATTCACGCCGGTGGCATTACTATCCTCCCAATCCGCTCCGCTCACGATCGTGTCGTCTGACACAGCCACTGAAGAGCCGAACACGTCATTCGCTCCGATGTTCGAGGCCTTGAGGTAAGAATGTTGGATCCAAGTCGGGCCCGCGCGCACGAAGACGTAAGCCGCGCCCGCGCCGGTCGAGCTGTCATCCGACGGGTTTCCGTTGCCGCTGGCTTCCGCTAGTGCTCCTACGACCATGGTGCCGCCCGAAATCGCGATTGACCAACCGAACGCGTCTCCGGCACCGATGTTGCCGGCCTTGAGGTAGTCTCGCTGAGACCAGGTCGTATCGCTGCGAACAAAAACATAGGCAGCGCCG
>CAZYYS010000243.1:0-7040 GCA_964651015.1 uncultured Verrucomicrobiota bacterium | reverse complement strand
CTGCGTCTGGGGCGCTGTTGTCCGAGACGATTCCGTTGCGGCTGGCTTCGCCCCATGCCCCGGTAACGATGGTGTCGCCCGAAATCCCCACGGAATAGCCAAGCTTGTCTCCGGCTCCGATAACCGTGGCTTTGAGATAGGCTTGTTGTGACCACGCTCCACCTCCATCGCGTACAAAAACGTATGCCGCGCCCGCAGCCAGAGCGCTGTCATCTGAAGGTATTCCATTCCCACTGGCTTCCAGTGGCGCTCCCACGGCGAGAGTATTGCCCGAAATCGCCACGGACCAGCCGAACCAGTCTCCAGTCCCGATGGTGGTGGCTTTAAGGTAGGCTTGCTGAGACCAAGCACCCCCTCCATCGCGCGAAAAAACATAAGCTGCGCCCGCGTCAGGAGCACTGTTATCCAAAGGAAATCCGCTGTTGCCGCTGTTGTCCCACGGTGCACCGATGGTGATGGTGTCACCCGATATTGCTACTGAGAGGCCAAAACGGTCGCCCTCCCGGATCTTATTGGCTTTAAGGTAGGCTGGCTCTGACCAAGTCGTACCGCTGCGAACAAAGACATAGGCCGCGCCTGCGTTGGGGGCGCTGTTGTCCAACGGGAATCTTATGTCGCCGCTGTCTTCCCCTGGTGCTCCAACGACGATGATGTTGCCCGAAATCGCCACTGAACGACCGAATTCGTCGCCGACACCGGCGTTGTTGGCCCTGAGAATGGCTTGCTCGGTCCACCTGCCACCGCCATCTCGCACGAAGACATAGGCGGCCCCGGATTCAAGTCCGCGAGTGTCTTCATACCACGCGCCGATCACCATCGTATCACCGTCAATAGCCGCGGAGGAACCGAAGTGATGATTCGCTCGCGTATTCGAAGCTTTGACGTAAGCCTGTTGCGTGGGAGGGCAGCCAATGTCACTGACCGTGACCCTAAAACTACAGGGTAGCGACTCATTACCGCAGTCGTCGCGCGCCCGGCAGGTTACAATAGTTTCGCCCATTGGAAACGTACTGCCGGGCGGATGACTGTAGATGATGTCCGGATGAGGGTCGCAGTTGTCAATGGCGGTGGCGGCAAAGTCCACTCGGCCCGGCCCGGTGATAATCGTGATGTCCCCAGGGCAGGTAATGCTTGGCCGGTTCGTGTCGCTTACCCGGATGATCTGCGTGCAATAGGCATTACCGCCGCAAGCATCGGTCGCGCGGTAGGTGCGCGTGATGGTTTTCGGGCAGTCGCCGAACACCGTTTCGTCGAGGAGCATAAGAGTTGCGGGGTTGCAAATCGTGTTTACGGCTCCGCCTTGCATCGAAAACGCGGCGAGGTCACTGGCTGGCGGCGGCACGCTGCCCAGGCACGCTACGTGAGGTAATGAAGGACACGAAATCGCCACAGATTGAATAAAAAGCGTATAGCTCCGAGAACTGTCGCAGCCGTTGGCGTCGGTGGCTGTAATCGTGAATGTGAACTCTCCGCCGACAGTAGGTGTGCCAGAGAGCGTGCCGCTGGGGGACAAACTCAGGCCTGGCGGCAGCGAACCGTGTGTAAACATGTAAGGGGGCGTTCCCCCTGTGGCTGTTATCGGTTGAGGAGGGTAAGGGCCAGGCGAACCGTCCGGCAGATCCGCGACCGCCGGCTCAATCGCAATTGCCGGACAGGCGCCGAAATTGGCCACCAGCGTGCGATCGGTCAGGGCCGTGAACGGCTCTAAGGCGGCCAGCGTGCTGACCAGTGTACCGCCCTCAGTCCAATTGACAAAGAAGTAGCCGGGGTTTGCGCGTGCACCGACGGTCACGAGTGCGCCACTGGCATAGGTGCCACCGCCCGTGGTTGTCCCCGCGACGCCGGGCGAAGCGCTCGTCGTGATCGTAATCGGCGCCGAGCCCCCGGCCTGCAAACCATCCATGACGAATCGCGTTGGGCATCGAATGATCACTTGGGTAATCGGCACAGTAGTGGAACGCCAACCGTGCCATTGGAGCTGACCCATCGTGGGGCCGGCATGGAGGAAGCTATCGGTCGAGCCGTCATTGAACTCCAACGAAACCCTCGGTTCACCAAAGCCCCCTTCCGCCGCCCAGTAGGCGCCAAAATCATAAACAGGAGCCAGAAAAGTGATGGTGACGGTTGTAACAGGCAATCCGGCTCCAAGGCCTCGCACTCCATCGAATGTTTGGGCATCGCCAAAGGTGCCCAAGTTAATGCCGTGGGGGGGCGCAGGAGGGGTAGGTTGGTAGATGAACAGGCTGCCGCCAGGTGTAGCTGAGATCGTGGCGCCGCCACTCATGATGGAGCTTCCATTCGGCACCGTAGCGCCGACAGTCCAGGGGGCTTCCCAAGTCTCGGTAAGAGTGCCTGTGAACGGATCCGGTATAGGCACGAGTGCAGCCCGCACCCTATTGCCCTCGAAATGGCCTATCACACAAACCAGCCATGCCGACGATATCAACGCGTAACGCATGCTCATGTTCGTATGTTTCTCCGGAGATTTCAGTTTGGTTTTTGGCGGGCCGCATCGCGAAACACACCGCGCGTCACGCGGTAGGTCTTAGCACTGGCGCATTCTCGGAAGCGACGGGCATGTCACGCCCACGAGCGGGCGAGTTGCGCCCGGAATGCATGAGAAGAATGGGCGACTGCAAGACGCGCGGCGAAGGGAAAGTCGGAGCGGCGAAATTGGCGAGGTTACTCCGGCTTGCTTTCCATCACGAGCGGTCGCGGCAGGAACGAAGTGAAAGGGTCCCTTCATGATTTGAGTGGTCGACTGAATAAGCCGCCTTGGTTGTCTGGAATGACACACAAGGAGAAATTGGGTTGTCAGATTTGCAGTAGTTGTTTTCATCCAGTTCCCGGATTCGCTCATCGTGAAGCAGTGCGAAATTCCAGCGGCGAAGGCGCAAAAAAATGTGCGGGGGACAGGAGGCAAGAAGGATTCAGAGTCCCCAACAGAATGAACGCTCGCGGCGCAGAGAATTCACCAGGCTTCGATCAGCGATCTGGTAGGGAATCGCGGGTCTTAAGTTCACGGAAGAGCCAGGCGCGGGCGTGGGCCCAATAGTTGTCGGCGGTGCGGGCGGAGATGCCGAGCACATCCGCGGCGTCCTCCAGCGTGAGACCGACAAAGTACCGCAGCTTCACCAATTCGGCTTCGGGTTTGTTCTGGGCCGCAAGTTTGTCGAGCGCGTCATTCACGGCCAGCAGTTGATCGTCCGCAGCCGGGGCAGCCACGTCCACTTCATCAAGGTCCAGACGTTGCTTGCCTCCGCCATGACGCACAGCGCGTTTGCGCCGGGCCTTCTCAATCAGAATACGGCGCATGGCTTCGGCGGCGGCACCGAAAAAATGGGCGCGGCTTGAAAAGTTGGGATTCGCCGAGCCGACCAACCGCAACCACGCCTCATGGACGAGGGCGGTGGGTTGGAGCGTGTGCCCCGCTGCTTCGTTGGCCATCCGGTGCGCCGCGAGTTTGCGCAGTTCCTGATACACCAGCGGCAGCAACTGATCGGCAGCCTTGGGATCGCCTTGCTCGATGGCTTCGAGAACGTGCGTGACGTCACTCATGTTTTGCAGAGTAGCCGGCGAATCAGTACCGACAACCAGAAATGACTTACCGAATTACCGCAAATCAACATCCAAGGCGTCAAAGCTATTTGGATTCTCTTCTGGATTGAGCGTCGGGTTTCCTTCTACGTGGAAGGGGGCGACTACTGAGTGGTCACCCCAACCAGGAAGGGCGCCGCTTCCGTCCCGGCCCAGTTGAAGTCGAAGCTTTCGATGGCAACGCTCGGGAGCGGGTTTTCCCAAGTCGTTTTGAAGAGCCGGATCGTTCTTGCATCGCGTCGGCTCGCCGCATTGTCGCCGGTCCAGGCGACGGCGAGTTGGGATCCGGGTTGTTCATCTTGTTTCCACCAGTCAGCAACGTCGCGACCGAGAAGGATGGGGATTTCGCGGGTCTGGCCGTTGGCAAAATGGATTACGTAGCTTCCGACCTGCGTTCCGGTTTTGCCAAAGGCTGAAATGGCTGCATGCAGGAAGTGCAGTCGCCGACAAGGCCTTTGGACGACGATCTTCGGAACACGATCGGGGTAATGTTGACCGTTCCGGTCACCGGAACCGACCTGGATCAAGCCGCGGACATCGAAGCGAACGCCGGCGAATTCCTGAATGCCCCGCGGCAGTTGCGCGAGGTTGTTCTGTTCCGCACCGGGATGCCAGTCCTCCGTCAGCGTCGCGTTGTAGTAGCGGGACAGGTCCAACAGGTTGGGTGGTGTGCCCGAAGCGCGGTGAGGAATCTTTGCCCGCACGAGTTCGGCGATGCGGTCGAAACGCTGGAAGAGCTCCTCTTCGCTCGCGGCGGTCCAAAGGTGAAGTTCGCCAATCTTGCCTGCCACGAGGGTTCGCCCATCCGGCGAGAATTGGACGAAGAGCGGCGCTGACTGTGGCAGAAATCTGCCCACCTCTCGACGCGTGACGGTGTTCCAGAGTTTGAGGTCCTCGCCGGCGCTCGCGAGCGTCCTGCCATCCTTCGAGAACGCGAGCCAAATGACCATGTCGCGGTGGCCATCAATGCTCACCAGCTCTTCGCCGGTCGCTGCTTCCCACAGTCGCACTTTGTTGAAATATCCCGTGGCCAGAGTGGCGCCGTCGGGCGAGAACGCCACCGCCGTTCCTGCTCCCGCAACGGAAACAGTCCTGCCGGTTTCGAAGTTCCAAAGGATCATTGCGTCCCGGAATCCGACGGCAAGTACCTTCCCGTCGGGTGCAAAGACGAGGGTCCAAACCCGCTGGGGTCCAGGAGACCACTCTTTTCGCAACTTCCCGGTCGTAGTGTCCCACAGTCTCACGTTGCCCTGTAGATCGCCCGTTGCGAGCAGCGCGCCATCCGGCGACAGGCTGACTGCGGAAGCGACCAGATTCGACGATGAGAACTCGACGACGTTGGCAGGCGTTTGCCATCCGCGCTTCCAGAATTTGAGTCCGGCGATGCGGTTCGGATAGAGCGGCAGCGGCGTCGCCACGGTCGCCGTGATCAGGTTGCTGCCATCGCTGGTGAAACCAACCGGATTAGGCTCGCACGGCAAAGTTTCCTTGAGGGTCTTGGTTTCGATGTCCCACAAGTCCACCTGACCACTATCGTTGCCGTACGCCAGCGTTCGATTGTCCGGAGAGAACACTGGGAGCGAAGCGGGACGTGCCGCCGGGGCGGTTTCAGTGCTGGGTTTGGCATTCCAGAAACGCATGGCGCCGTCACGACTGAGGGCGCCGGCGAGCCATTTGCCATCCGGTGAAAACGCCACCCTCTGCACGGGACCTTCGTGGCCCTTGAATCGTGCCAACCCGCGCTGAGTGGCGACTTCCCAAAGCCCGACTGTTTGATCATCACTGGCGGTGGCGAGCCGATGGCCATCCGGTGAGAACGCGACTCCGGCCACGCGGCTCGAATGTCCTCTGAACAATCCGATCAGCCGACCTTGGTTTGCATCCCAGAGCATCACTTCTCCTTCGCGGTTGCCCGTCACGAGCCGATTCCCATCCGGCGAGAAATCCATGCAGAGAACGTGGCCGGTCGGCTTTAGTTTCTGCACGGGTTCCCAATTCTCGACGTTCCAAATCGTGACGAGTTCATTCCAACTGCCGGTCACCAGGAATCGTCCGTCGTCGCTGAAGACTGCGTCGGCGCCGGATTCAGGGAGCACCTTAAGTAATTCGCCCGTCTCCCAGTTCCAGACGCCGGTAACTCCGTTGTCGCCATCGGCTTTTCCCGCGACCAACGGCAACGGCGCAGCGTTCGTTACGACCAGGGCGATGAGATGATTTCGCGACGAGAACGCGCGGCCTTCATACAGGAAGTTGGTCGAGAGAGTACGCACCAGACGGACGTTGTTGGCATTGGCGATATCCCAGATCTTTACCGGGCCGGACCGGGTCCGGCTGGCAAGGAAACGTCCTTCCGAATCCGAAGCCAGGGCCACGATCTCCTCCTCTTCCTTCGCTAACTGGGCAACGAGTTTCTGATTCGCGAGGTCCCAGAGTTCGATGCTTCCATAGGCGGTTCCCGCTATGACTCCGCCGTGGAGCGGTGCCGAGGCCAGCGCGGTAACACTGTTCAAGCCTCGCTCGACGGTAAAGGCATCTGAGTTTTGGCACTGACCGGCGTAATACCACCACTCCCAGCCGCGCAAGTCCGGGCGGGCGTTCCTCGGCTCCTGGGCGCGCAACAACTCCCGGGCGCGTCCCAGATTGAACTGCGCCAGCGCTTGCTGAACGGACAGCATATCCGAAACGTACGAGTTTTGGCGCACCGCCAATTCGCTGCGCTCCGCCCGTTCACGTTCCGACTCTGCGAGCTTTTGCGCGGTCTGCGCCTCCAACCGTTGCTGCCGCTCGTTGAGCCGCGCGGCTTCGGTCTGGCGTTGTGCTTCCCGCGCCACAAACGTCTGGCGCGTACTGATCGCTATTCCGGCCACAAGGGCCGCTGTCACCGCCGCGGTTGCAGTGAACGCAAGTTTGTTGCGGCGAAAAGCCTTCTGAAATCGGTAGGCGGCGGACGGCGGCCGGGCGATCACCGGCTCGTTGTTCAGGTGACGCCGGATGTCCACGGCCAGGCCATTGGCCGTCTCGTAGCGGCGCGTGCGGTCCTTGTCCAAGGCCTTCATCACGATCCAATCGAGGTCGCCGCGCAGGAGATGAATCAGTTTGGGAACTTCCGTGTGGCGCTGTCTCGCAGTCGTGGCTATTGCGTCGGCGGCCATTGTGCTCAGGCGCGTCGAGGGGCGCGGCGGCTCTTTCTCGCGAATCGTCCGGCGCATTTCGTCCAGGCCGGCGGCGAGCAGTTCCTTTTGATCGAATGGCGTTCCGCCCGTGAGCAACTCGTAGAGCAGCACCCCCAGCGAATAGATGTCGCTGCGCGTGTCAATGTCCAGGCTGGTCATTACCGCCTGTTCGGGAGACATGTAAGCCGGTGTGCCGATGAATTGCTGGAACGCGGTGAACAATGTCTGATCGGTCAGCCGGCCCTGGGTGGACTTGGCGATGCCGAAGTC
>CAZYYS010000242.1:0-9036 GCA_964651015.1 uncultured Verrucomicrobiota bacterium | reverse complement strand
AGCAACGGTTTCGTAAACCGTCGGTCGCCGGTTCAATCCCGGCCATTGGCTCCAGTTCCTAGTGCGAGTGCACCAAGGAGTTGGGAGCGGGGCCAGCCCGATGGCTAACGGTTTGGCTAACAGTTTGGTGACTCGCCCGCGGCTCCGCCACGGCTCCCTCGCTGCCCGGCCAGAGCTCGCTCACCGTTGGGATTGCCTTCCGCCTAGGCTCGATAGCGCAAACAATGAAACCGCGTTATCGTCTCTTTCGGCGGCGTCAAAGCGTCTACTACGCCTTCGACAATCAAACCAAACAGTACGAAAGTCTTCGCACCAAGGACGAGGAGCACGCCCGGCGCCTGGTCGGTGCCATGAATGAGGCCAGCAAGCAATCAGCCATGAACCTGCAACTCGCACACGTCTACTTTCGGTATAGCGATCCGGCGTTCGGGACGCGCACCTGGCAGCACGTCATGGATGAAGGGGCCAAACTCAAAAAGGGTGAGACGCACGCGCGCTGGGAGCGGGCGATGCGGGAAAAACCTTTTGATGCTATTCGCCATTTGCTCCTCCTGAAAACGACGGCCGAAGACTTGATCGCCGTGCTGGCTCGCGGAACCATTTCGACCAACATCTTTCTCTTGTTCATTTCGACACAAGACTCTTTCCGATTAAAAGCCTGTTGGCTTTTTTGTTCGGAATCTTTTTAGAAAGTACTTTTAGTATTTATTTCTTTCGGTCTGTTTGATGGAAAAAGGTGCTGAGAGGGACGCAAATGTCCTCTCTTTCAGAGGTAAGTGAGGTAAACATTTATAATAGTCTGCTATGAGAAGAATTATATTTAGGTAGCACTCTAATCTTTAGGCAATGATGGCCAAATCCATCTTTCATACCAACCGGTGGCGTGATCTTCAGTTGCGTCCCAAAGTTCCAACATTCTAACTTCTTGCGCGTCTACTTTTTCCTTGTCTTGTAGAGAATATTTTAAGTCTCCAGCTAGGATTCCCTCAACCTGTGTCGTGTTAAGAGAAGGATTCTCTCTTTGAATATTTCGTCTGCAATATTCCACCGCTCTAGATCTTATTAATGGAACGTCTCCAACTATAGAATTGTATGCTGTTCTTACTAAATCAATTGGACCAAGTGTAAAAAAACCTACTAAAGAAGCTAAACCTAGTCCTGTTCCAACACATCCAAATCTATAACTAGATGATGAAGTTTTTTTCTCTCCCATGATAATGCCCGCGGTTTATCATATTTAAATCTTTCTGTCGGATGAGACATAGATGTCTTCTCTTTGATTGGAGAGTGAGACAAGGCCTTACCCTTCTCGATTTCTTCTAAAGTAACGGGTTCATTAAACGCAAATGTCCCCTGCTGGGAAAAGGCAGAGGACAATTCTGTCCCAGTGCCGAAAGGCTTAAATACTCATATTGCTTTCACCCTGTATGGCAGAACGAATACGTATCGATCATGGCAGCCTTGAAGCTGAGACTGCCAAGGTTGAAGGGTGGAAAGTTCCAAAAGCCGTGAAGCAGGAACTGCGGCGTTTTCTGGACGATCTTGCGTTGGGCAAGGTCAACCGCGGCAGGAAAATCTCACCGGAGCGCCAGTTGAAATACCTATATGCTTTGAGGCCATGCTTGGAGTTCTTTGATAAGCCCACCGCCGAGACCGACATTGAGAATTTTGAAAAAGCCCTCCACTCCGGCCAACTTCGCACCAGAATTCAGGAGAAACCCTATGCCCACAGCACCCAGGTGGATATGCGTATCCTGCTCAAGATATTTCTGCGCTGGCGGCTGGGCGCCACCAAGGCGTTATCGCTGACTGACTGGCTGGACACCCGTACCCGACCGAAGACACCAGAATTCCTAAGCGAGTCCGAGATCAAACTTCTCTACAAACATTGCCGGACCGCCCAACAAAGATTCCTGGTCGCCGTGCTGTTTGACACCGGCGCGCGAGCTGAAGAGTTTCACAACATCCGTTTCGAGGATATTTATCTGCCGGAAGGAAAGGAAAATGCCGCCCGAATCTCCTTGAAGCAGGAATACTCCAAAACTCTTGGACGAACGGTTTCATTGTACTGGAAGCTTTCGTTAGAAGCCGTTCACGAGTACTTAGGCGAGCGTATCGCGGAAGGCATCAAGCCTTCCGAACCAGTGTTCCGAGGCAACTATTCCGCCACTCGAAAGTTTCTTCAGCGCCTTGGACGTCGCGCCCTGAAACGGCCAGTTCATTACCATTTGTTTCGACACAGTTCGGCGACCTTTTACGCGACCCAACTGAACCGCCAGGAATTGTGTTACCGTTACGGTTGGAGATTCAGCAGCAATATGCCCGACGTCTACATCTCTCGCGCCGGCATGGAATCCAAGGCTCTGGATGAGAGGTTTGCCCAAACTGAACTAAACGATTTGAAAAACGATTTAGCAAAGCTTGAACAGTCCGCGCTTATCAAGGATGAGCGGATAGTGCAGCTGGAGCAAAAGCTGCAAGCAGTCCAAGCAAACTTTAAGGCGGTAGCGAAAGTAATCCAGATGAAGCCGACGGTCGAAGAAATCCAGACTGTAATAAAGCGCAAGCGAGCCGACCAGATGGGACGAGTTTTGTAATAGAATCTTTGAAAAGAGTTTTGATTTTACCTGTTCAAATTTCCGCGCCTCGCCGGAAGACAGGCTCAGAACCCAAACTCGCATGGCGATCAAAGTAGGTTTCGCACAATATGAACGCCACAAAATCGACCAACGCATCCAGACCAAGCGGGAGCGGAAACGCCCCACGGCGAGCCATCCGCCAAAACTTCCTGGTGCATTACCGTTCCATCTTCGATCTGGTCCGGGATTTTATGAAAGACGAAGCCTTCAACCAGCAGGATAAAACCCTGCGCCGCTACCTCAAACCCGACTTGCTGATCATTGACGACATGGGCTTGAAGCAGTTGCCCAAAAACTCCGGCGAATATCTGCTGGAAGTAGTGATGCGCCGCTACGAAAACCGCTCCACCATCATGACCAGCAACCGGCCGCTGGAAGAATGGGGCAAGCTGCTGTCCGACGTGCCCACGGCGGGAGCCATTTTGGACCGGTTCCTCCACCATGCCCAGGTGATCGCCATCACCGGGCGCAGCTACCGCGTCAAAGACGTTGCCGCTGCAAGCGCGGAAGCCAGGAAAAGCCGGAAATCAAACGAACCTTCGACCGCCGGGGCCGCGAGCTAAGGCTCGCCGCTCGGCCCCGGCTCGATTATCCGGCAATCGAAACCACTTGATTGGACAACCAGAAATGATATGAACTCCTCACCTCAGGGTGGCTGGTTTTGAATCGCGAATCGGTGGCTGGTTTTGAACCGCTCGGTGACACGGCTTTCCTGAAGCCTTGGGCGAAGGCCGGTCGGCGGCGTGGCTCGTGGGCCAGATCGGCAAGCTTTACGCCGTCGAGAAACCCCTGCGCGAACAGCACGCCGGCCCGAAACTGCGCGCCGCCGTGCGCGCGTGGCAAAGCCGACCCATCCTCGCGCGCCTGCGCGGGGCGATGGAAGCCGTGCGCCGACGCGTGCTGCCCAAGAGCCTGTTGGGCCAGGCCATGGATTACACTTTGAGCCGGTGGGAGTCGTTGACCCGCTACGTGGACGACGGCCGGCTGGAGATCGACAACAACCTTTGTGAGAACGCCATCCGGCCCACGGCGACCTCGACGAATATCTCCGCGACGTCTTTGAGCGCCTCCCCAAAGCGAAGACCTCCGCCCTGAAATCCCTCACCCCCGCCGCGTGGGCCAAAGCCAAGCGCACCGCCAAACATTCCGCCGCCTGATTTGCTCCCGTTCGTTCGTCAGCTTCCGTGCCACTCACCCAAGGCACTTCACCGGCCGCTTACGTTTAGTTATCGTAATCAACCCTCACGGACTTCAGGACAGGCACGCTCGCGCCGGCGGGTGACAAAAAGGTTGCCTTGTACTGAATCCATCGTGATGAGGCTGGAAGCGCCGATCCAGATGTAGTGAAAAAGGTTCCCAGTCCGTCCGGCCCCAGCCATCGCCACTTCGAGAGTGCTTCGCGCGATGACCCAAAGCGCACCTGGAACTTGATACCGGATTTGAATGGTGTGACGACATCCCAGGCTATGGTTTTGAATCGGGCGGTTTCGCCACCATCGAACGGTTCAGAAATGTAATCAAACTCGTCCTTGCGATCTCTTATGTTTCCAATATCGACAACGGACATGAAGTGGACGCCAACACTCGGTATGCGCGCTCGCCGGTCTGACGAGAAGCCTTCTTTCCCGCCCCAATATAGAGACGACTCGGTACGATGATTGGTCCCATCCGTGTGGCAAGCGTAAAGGATGTCCTTCCACCCATCGCCATTGAAATCGGCCGCCAAAACTCCAGAAGCAGACTTCGTGGGCAGTAAAGCAACACGCTCACTGTTCAATCCGCGAGCCGAACCCCAATAGACATACGACGGATGATTGCGGTGACCTCCAGCGTGATAGCTGCTGATAACCAAATCCAAATACCCATCCCGATTCAGATCTGCTACAGACGCATCTTCACTTCCCACTGTCGCCAGTTCGAGGCGGTTCGCAGGCGAATACCCTTTGGGGCCACCCCAGTACACATAAGTACCCGCGGCGAACGTGGCAGTTTGTGGGGAGGCCGACACATCAACCGGCCTCGACGGGCGAACCAGTTTATCTGGTGCGAATAGGTTGCACAGAATGATATCCAACCAACCATCGGCATTAAGGTCTGCAACTTCTGCCGAAACCGCCATCTTCGTAGGAAGAAGAGTTTTATTTTTTACTGAGAAGCTCGACGGCCCATTCCAGAAAATAAGGGCGTGGCCATCGGTACTGCTGGCAAGGATATCCAGATTGCCGTCTCCATTGAAATCCGCGAGGGTATGGGTGCGAACTCCAGGGCACGAAAGAGTAAATCGATTTTCTGCAGAGTAACCGGATGGACCGCCCCAATAAATGAGAACTTGATCCTTGTCAGGCGAGCCGCACCAGTCCGAGACACTGAGGTCCAAATAACCATCCCGATTGAGATCCGCCGTACGGGCGTTGAAGGCATAATGCACTGGCAGTTCCACCGAGTTCGCTGGCGAGAATCCTTGCACAGCGCCCCAAAAGATTCGCAACTCCTTTCCAACCAGGACCAGATCGACATGGCCATCGGCGTTGAGGTCTGCTGAACTGTAGGCCATAAGTGCTTTCCCTTTGAGAATTTGCCGGTCTGGCGTTGAATAGGTGCTGTTCGTGTTGCCCCAGTAGATGGACGTGTCAACCGGTTCGCCCGCGGTTCCATCACGGGCGTTGGCGAAAACGAGATCAGCCCAGCCATCGCCATTGAGGTCGCTCGCAGCGACTCCCATGGCTCCGAGCGTGGGCAATTCGGTTCTCCGCGAAGTGTCAAACCCTTCTGCACTGTTCCAATAAACAATGGAGTTGACAGCGTTTTTGCGCTCGTCGTTTTCGTTGCTGAAAACAAGGTCGGGGCGACCATCGTGATTCAAATCGTGTATGGCACATCGGCTTGAACGCAAGGTAGGAAGCGAAGTTCGGTGATTTTGAGAATATCCGCCGCTCGAGCCAGCGCCGCCCCAGTAGATGTACGAAGCGCCACCGATTCGATTCGCGTAAACAATGTCCGCAAAACCGTCGTCATTCAAATCCGCCACTTTAACGTCCCGCGCGCCGGCGGTTGGCAGTTCAGTACGCCGACCAATCCGGTAGTCGGCTTTCGATCCCCAATAAATGTAGGAGGGAACCGGATAGCCGTCGTTGGGGGTGGATTCCCCCTGGTGCGCAGGTCGCATCTCATTTGCAACCAGAATTTCAGGACAACCATCGTGGTTCAGGTCGACGGTCGTGACCGCCACAGTTACCAGGCCCGGCAAAGACTGCATCCGCCGTTTCGAATAACTTCCACGTTTGGTTCCCCAATAGATTCGGAGCCCGCCCGGGTGGCCAGCTTCACCTTGTTCGGCAAAGAGAATGTCAAGGCACCCGTCGCCGTTCAGGTCGAGGATTTTGACATCACGCGCATGATAGGTCAGTAGCTGCGAAACGTTCTTGGCCGAATACCCTGCGGCCGAACCCCAGTAAATGTCTGAGGCCGGTCGCAAGAATGTGACGTCGCTACCCGCTTTTGAGAACTGATAGGAATCCCCGCTGCTGGCAAACACCAGGTCCGGATATCCATCACCGTTGAGGTCTCCCGCGGCCGCGGCGGTGGCGCCAACGGTTGGCAACACCATTCGATTGTGCGCTGAATACCCGCGTTGGCTTCCCCAATAAATGAAAGAATGAAGCTCGGTTTTCGTTCCGTTGAATTCGTTGGCGATGATGACGTCTGGAAATCCGTCGTTGTTCAAATCCGCGACCGCCAACCCCGCCGCGCCATCGCCGGGCAGTGTCGCCTTTTTGCTGGCATCAAATCCGTTCGTTCCACCCCAGTAAATAACCGAATCCACTCCGAGATTGTTATCATGTGAACTGGGAAAAACGAGGTCAAGGTGGCCATCGCCGTTCAGATCCCACTGATTGATCAGCCGGACGCTTCCGTCAGCGGCAACATACATATTTGCGCCGCCATCGCTCAAAGTCCCTCCAGCAAAATCCAGAAAACTCGTCTGGGTCCGATGCCATTCGCCGGCGAGGCCAGGGTGGTACCACATCAATGAAGCACAAAAAGCCAGTACAATGATCGGACGAGAAAGTTTCATCAGGGATTAATCTGAATCGTTCCAATTTGAAGGACGTTTTCGGTGTTGTCATTAAACCCGTGTCCTGGTTCGCCTCCGAATCCAAAGATTCGCTTCCCGTCGCTCACCCACGGGCAGGTGGCCACTCCGTAAACCATCACGCCCACACGGGAATAATTGTCCTTTTCCACATCATAACAGAGAATCATGTCACCGTACCCCGTCCAGAACGGGTGTACCATTGCTTTTTGTTTGCCCACACGGAACGTTCGAGTGTCCGAAGAACCCATTAAGAGGATGTATCGCTCCGCCAAGACCACGCCAGCTCCACTCAGCATGGGGATAGGCAGATTCCGGATGGTTCGCCATTGGTTTTTTTCCGGTTCATAGCAGTAGGCATCCCGATAGTTAGGAACTCCGTTGTAGGGAGCGGCCAACTGATATTCTTTGCCCAAGTTGATGTGAATGGAACGCATCTCCGGATCCGGATGAGAACCACCGAAAATATATAACTTGCCTCCCACAACTGCGCCTGTAACCAAGGCACGATTTCCTCCCGGGTAGGTCGCCATCGGTTCCCATTCCGTACCGGAACGGTCGAGGCGTAATCGCCAGTCGGGCAACGCGGGCCTCGTACGAGTTTCACTGGGAGTTCCGGTAGGATTACCCGCAACCAGGAAGAGCCATTTCCCAGGAACAATCCCTGTCGCGGCCAGCCACCGTCCATTGCCTTCCGATTCGGGTAGTGCCGGGAGATTGGTCCATTTCCAACTGCCACCAGCCGTCCGGTTCAACCTGGCTACTTTCCGTCCAGCGGAACGCCCGCCGATGATGAATAAGTTCGTCCCATCAAAAGTTCCTTGAGTATAAGCCGTTTCGAACGGCGGAGGCGGTAACTCCTGATAGGTTCGAGATTTAACATGATATGTGTAGGCGATATTCTTGCGGCCCGGCATCCAAAGACCTCCCACCAGCGCTATCTCCTCACCAAACACCCCGGCGACTCCGCCTTTCCAAGCGACCGGTAGATTCGGTCCGATTTCCCAACTCACGGCATACGGACATTGATCAAGAACGCTTTCATGTTCACGACTGAACGGAAGCCGTGCATAAGCACGATTCAACTGGCGTGCGACAACCAGGTTTTTATCATCATCCCGCCATTCCGTGGATGTCGCAGAGGTCGGTGCGGCAGGCTCTGCTGAATGGGAGCTTTGCCGGCAAAAGAACAGGATTGTCAGCAGCAGCAAACCGATAGAAGCTTTCATGTGCTTCATGCTTAATTCAATGGCGACTGGTTAATCGCAAGCAATTGTGCCAGTGGTTACAATTTTCTTTCAGCGAGCTTGCAAGACCCGCTTCATTTTCAATTCCAATCGATAGTGCCGATTTGGAGGACGTTCTCCGTGTTGTCGTTAAAGCCGTGAAACGGTTCTCCGCCAAAACCGTAAACGCGCTTGCCGTCGCTGAACCAAGGACAAGTGCCAACGCCGTAGAGCATCACACCGACCCGGGAGTAATTATCCTTCTCGATGTCGTAACAGAGGACCCGGTCATCGTAACCGGTCCAAAAGGGCTCCGTTTCAGTTCAAACGGCCTTCTTCGCCTTTCCTCCGGTATCCATTGACGAGACACGCGCCCAATCAGTTTTTCCCACCCGCCGCGGCAGGTTGATGTGAACAGACCCCATGATCAAGATGTAACGATCCTTCAGCACCGCTCCTGCTCCACCACTCATGCCAAATGGAAGATTTCGAATCTGCTGCCATGTGTTCGCTTCCGGATCGTAACGATAGGAGTCCCGGTAGATCTCGTTAAGGATTACGGACTTTTTATCGGCCCCTACAAAGGAGTGCATGATTAAATACACCTCTCTCAAGGCAGTATCGGCAATCGACCCACCAAACACATAGAGTTTGCCTCTGATGATGCCGCTACTCATTAAAGCCCGCGCGCTCCCGGGATAGGGCGACATCGGTTCCCATTGTGCGTCCGGCGCATCCAAGCGTAACCGCCAATCGGGCAGCATTGTGGCGGAGCGAATTTCAAACGGCGTCCCCGTAGGATGACCACCCACCATTAACAGCCACTTACCCGGGACGATACCCACCGTTCCGAGCCATCGCCCTTGGCCTTCTGATTCGGGCAAATCCGGCAATGACGTCCACTTAAAACTTCCGTCTGATGCCCGACTTAATGCGGCGACCCGTCGCCCGGCCGAACGTCCTCCCACCAAATACAGAGTGTTTCTCTCGTAGGCCCCTTGCGTGTAAGCAGTCTCAAAAGGCGGTGGCGGTATTTCTTTATAGGTCCGGGTGTCGAGATTGTAAGCATAGGCCAAAT
>CAZYYS010000241.1:0-9101 GCA_964651015.1 uncultured Verrucomicrobiota bacterium | reverse complement strand
CCCAGCATGTCTCCAATAAAAATCAGAAACCAAAAATCAAATCAGCGTTTCCCTAGCGCCGACAAAGGTCCTTAGCGGGGTATTGCCCGGTACTTTCAGGTAATTTCGGAAGCAACCTGCCGGAGGATTTCCTCTCCGATGGCCAGCGAAGCCGTAGCCGCGGGACTTGGAGCATTCAGGACGTGCAGCGCCTTCGGACGTTTTACAAAACAGAAGTCCTGTACGAGTTCGCCCGTAGGCGACATTGCCTGGGCTCGAACCCCGGCACCGCCCGTCTGTAAATCGTCGGCGCGAATTTCTGGCACCAGCTTTTGCAGTGATTCACAAAAAAGATTTTTGCTGAATGAACGACGCAGCTCATCCCAACTCATTCGTTTGTGTCGGTTCAGAAAGCGCCACAGTCCGGAAAAACTTAGCGCATCAAAAAGGTCCGCCAATTTTACGTCCGACTTCCGATAACCTTCACGCGCAAACGCAAGAACCGCATTGGGACCGGCTTCAATGCCACCGTGAATCAAGCGCGTGAAATGTACACCAAGAAAAGGAAACTGTGGATCGGGCACCGGGTAGATGAGATTGCGAACCAGATGCTGGCGCTCGGGTTTGATTTTGTAGTACTCTCCACGGAAAGGAACAATTCTCACCTCCCGCTGTTCACCGGCCATTTCGCTCACCCGGTCACAGTGCAATCCGGCGCAGTTGATCAAGAAATCCGCCTTGAAATCTCCACTGGTTGTCTGCACTTGCCAGATGTTTGTATTCGATCGCAAACCGACCACTTTCGCCCGGTTCACAATTTTGCCGCCGCGTGACTCAATGATACGCAACAACACGGTGCAGACTTTTGGGTAATCTACTATCCCTTCCTGCGGCACCTGCAAAGCCGCAATGCCCCCAACATGCGGTTCAACTCTTCGCATCTCCTCATGATTGAGGAGCTTGATTCCCTGCAAACCATTCTTGCTCCCACGAGTGTGCAACTCATGGAGTCTCGGCAGCTCTGACTCGTCGGTCGCGACCACCAGCTTGCCGCAGATTTCGTGAGGAACGTCATGTTCGCGACAGAAGGCCACCATCTCCTGAATTCCAGAGACCGCCAGCAGTGCTTTTGTCGAACCGGGACGGTAATACAGCCCCGCATGCAGAACCCCACTGTTGTGCCCGCTCTGGTGGCGGCCAACCGTCTCTTCTTTTTCCAGAACAGTGACTCGCGCAGCCGGCCAACGTTGGGTCAGCTTAAAGGCGGTTGCCAAGCCGACAATACCGCCGCCGATTATTATGATACGTTTGTGAGACAGAGCCCAATTCCCTTCGGAAGGTTCTGGTGATGATTATCCACCCAAAAGTCTGGGTCAAGCATCTCATTATATCCGCGGCAAATGGTCCCACTCGTCATCCGCGCAAGGCTCGATAGAATGGCACTTTCTCGAAGCATTTCGAGTGGGGACGGCGATTGATGAATGAAACCACAGGACCGTCAGTCCAACCGGCATGAACGCGCACTTTGGGGTCGTGCATACTTCCGGCGTCGGAAGCAATTCCCGCCTTGATTGCGCTAGCCGATTCAGCCACATTGAAGATGACCTTGTGGAGCAAACTAAGACTAACGGAAACAATTCATTAAGGTGCGTATGAAAGCAATCTACCGGACTTTCGTCTCCATGCTGCTCGTTGCAACCCTCGCGATGACGCCCCCCGGTGTCCGCGCCCAGGAAACCAGTGCCCCCGCGCCGTCCGCGCCGCCACAGCGCAGTGCTGTCGATCTCGAAAAACTGGTTGCACCCATCGCGCTGTATTCGGATCCGCTGATCGCCGCCATCCTGCCCGCGTCCGTGTACCCTTTGGAAATTGTGCAGGCGGCGCGTTTTGTGGCGAACACGAACAACCTTGCCAAGCTGGATGAGCAGCCGTGGGATGCGAACGTCAAAGCGGTGGCCCGCGTGCCGGCAGTGATTCAGAAGTTGAACGATGATTTGTCTTGGACGATTGAACTGGGCCAGACGTTCCTCACGCAGGAGAAGGACGTGATGGGTGCAATTCAAACTCTGCGCCTTAAAGCGCAAACGGCCGGTACGCTCCAGACCACGCCACAGCAGATTGTGGTGGTTACCAATACGGTTGTGGCGAAAACCGTGGAGCAGCAGGTTGTTTACGTCACCAACACGGTCGTGCAAATCGAGCCAACCAATCCCCAGGTGGTTTATGTGCCGACTTATAATCCCAACACCGTGTATTACCCGCCACCCGGTTACGTTTATGATCCGTATGTGCCATTCGTCACGTTTGGCGTGGGCGTTGCCGTGGGCGCGATTTTTGCCAACAATTGTGACTGGTACGGCGGCGGCGTGTGGTGCGGAGGCGGCGGTTACTACTACGGCGGTGGCGGATACAATACCAAGGTCAAGATCGACAACAGCATCAAGGTAAAGAACAGCAGCAATGTCAACATTAACAGCAATCCCCAAACAACACTTTCCGGCAATCAGCAGACGTCGCAAACGACCTACAATAATTACAACAAGGTGAAGGTCGACAATGACGTCAAGGTCAAGCACAGCAGCGATGTCAACATCAACAACAGCCCGCAGATCGCCGGCGATGGGCAAGGGTCGCAAGCGAACTATAACAAGGTGAAGGTGGACAACGACATCAAAGTCAGGCGCAGCAGCGATGTGAACATCAACAATAATCCGCAGGTGGCGTCTTCCGGCAGCGGGCAGGCGACGCCAACCGATGCCGGTCGGGTCCACGTCAAGAACAACAGCAACGTAACCATTAACAACCCCGAGGCAACACCTTCCGTAAGCCAGCAAAGGTGGCAACCAGATGCCAGCCGGCTCAGCCGGGCCGGCGCCCCCAACCCAACCGTAACCGCCAATGCAAGGGGCTGGGGTTCCGGCGCGACGTCAACTTCAAGAGGCGCTGCCACCACGTCGAACTTCATCCGACCCGGCGCACCTGGTACTTCGTCGGCGCAGAGTGTTTCGCGCCCCACGACCTTAACACGCAACTTCAGTGCAGCCGCGCCTTCGGCCAGCACCGCCCCGGTGCAGATGGCTTCCCGTTCTGGCAAGACCACGTCGTTCTTTAGTCAGCCTGACACGTCATCGGGTTTTGTGCCGGCGCAAAAAAGTTCCCGCCCTGGTGCCAGCGCTCAAAATTTCAACCGGTCTGTCGCACGGTCAGGCCCAGCACCATCAGTCAACCGGCCCAGCGCGCCAAGTTCGCCGTCGTTCAATCGATCCAGTCCTTGGACCGGTTCACGCGAGAGTGCGTTTGGCGGCGTGAAAAACGGAGTTTCGGCACGCGATGCCAGTAACCGCGGCGCGATCAGTCGCGGCGGCGGCTTTGGCCGCAGCAGCGGCGGTGGTGTTGGCGGTGCCAATTTCGGCCGCGGGGGTGGCGGCGGCGGCGGCGGTGGTCGTGGCAATTTGGGCGGGGGCGGTGGTGGCGGACGCCATTGAAGCTCCGGGTTCGAGCAATCAAGCAGAAGCAAATCGCTTGCCCTGACCCCATGCTCTGATCCCATGACAAACGAGTCCTCCATTCGCCGTGCGGCATGGCAATTAGTCGTTGCATTCGCCGAATGCTTCCTTGGAGCCGTTTGGCTGGCGATGACTACGGCAGTAGCTGCTCCTGAAAACGCGAAGACCTTTGCGTCACCCGACGAAGCAGTGACCACGCTGGCGAACGCCGTGAATAGTCCAGACTCGCAAGCGTTACGAGACTTGTTCGGCGCCGCAACGGACGACATCCTGTCTCCGGACAAGGCGCAGGCACAAAAGGAGCTGGCCGTGTTCGCCGCCGCCTTCAATGCCTCGCATCATCTGACACGCAAATCGGAAAACCAGTACGAGCTGGAAACCGGCACGAACGATTGGCCGTTTCCAATGTGCGATTGGATCAGCCGGGAATGTCCATTGACCTCTGGGTGGCAACCAAGGACAAACTGCCGCGTCGGATGCTCATCACCAAGACGGACATGCCCGGTAATCCAACCTGGGACATCCACTTGTCAAAATGGAAACTGAATGAGCCGATCGATGAGAGCCTGTTCTCCAAGCGCCCAAGCGCCGGCTGGCAAAAAGTGCAAATGCTCAAAAGCCGATAGACCTGCCATCAACCCATGAACCATCATCCCAACTCTATGAAAACCACCACTCGATACCCATTGACGTTTTCGGTCCTGCTGTTGATTGCCTGTTTTGTCATCGGCCCACAACGGAGCGAGGCCGCGCGCGGATTCAGATCGGCGAGACCCGGCGGCAACTACAATCCGCCCGGCCCTTCCGATTCACGCGGTGTGGGCGGGCCGGGCGTCGGCACTCCAGGCGTCGGCACTCCAGGCGTCGGCACTCCAGGCGTCGGCACTCCAGGCGTTGGTTCTCCAGGCGTTGGCACTGCGGGAGTTGGCCGTCCCGGTGTGGGCGCTCCGGGCGCTGCCGGCCCAGGCGCTCCCGGTCGGGGCGTTGCCGGGCCGGGCGCGCCCGGTCGCTACGTCCACACCCTGCCGGCGAACTATACGGCTCGGACCTTTGCGGGTCGCAATTACTACTACTGGAATAATTGTTACTATTACGCGTATTACAACGACGGCCCGCCGCTGTATGTCGAAGCGCCCGTCGTCAACGGCGAACCTACGGTGCCCCTACGACCCTATGTTTACTCCTTGCCTGAGGGGTACACGACCGAAGTTTATGGCGGTGCCACCTATTACGTCTATCTCGGCTATTACTATTACGTCTATTACATCAACGGCCAGCCCGTTTACGTGCTCTGCCAGGTCGTCAACGGCGTGCCCAGCGTGCCCCCAGCACCTTATTGATGGAAAAAGAAACAGTGTACACGACGATGTCGACGGAGATTGAAGGTGCCGGTGTTACCAATCTCAGCGATCAGGATTTCGGTGACAATTCCAAACGTAGTGGCGACGTTTATTTTCGGGGCCGAAATTGCTTCGCCACACTGGCCGTCGTGCCGAATGATGGGCCTAAAATACTTGCGCCTCAAATCAGAGGCGCGCTAGGATTTGTCCGTGTATAACCAGCCACTCTCGGACGCATCTCTCGTCGCCTGTCTGGATTGCGATTTGATCCAGCGTATTCCGGAAGTCCCGACGGGAGCGTCGGTGCGGTGTCCGCGTTGCGACAAGGAGCTGTGGCGTCACAAGCCGGATTCGTTCAATCGAACACTCGCGCTGACGCTGGCTGCGCTCGTGCTCTATATAATCGCGAATAGTGTTCCCATGCTCGGCCTTAAAGTCGTTGGGCGCGCGGCTTCCACCACCGTGATCGGCGGCGCCCAACAACTCTGGCAGGACGGCGACGAAATTGTCGCCGTGCTCGTGCTCTTTGCGGCTGTTGTTGCTCCGGCACTGCAAATCGGAATTCTGCTGTTGATCATGATCGGCTGCCAGCGCGAACGTCCGCCATTCTGGGTCGGGGCCTTGTTGCGCCATCTGCACTTCTCGCGAACGTGGAGCATGATCGAGGTCATGCTGATCGGCGTGTTCGTGGCGTTGACGAAAATTGCTGAACTGGCAACGGTCGAATTGGGCCTGGCGCTGTTCGCGCTTTTTGCCCTGGTGATTCTCCTGGCCACGATCCAATCAACTTTCGACCCGCGAGAAGTATGGCAGCGGGTCGAGTGGGCGGAAGAAGCGTCGCGTCACCGGGAGGACGCCAAAGTCATCGCAGAGGTGGCACCGTGAGCGCCATGGCCCTCACGGCGATGGATCAGGGGCTGCAGAACTGCCACGGCTGCGGCCTTCTTTCGCAGCCCGCACGCGGTGCGCATGAGGGACGCTGCCCGCGCTGCGACGAGGAACTGGTCTTCCGCAAACCGGACAGCTTGCAGCGCACGCTCGGTTACCTGGTTGCAGCCTCAGTTTGTTACATTCCCGCCAACTTCCTGCCGGTGATGACGACCACTTTGCCCGGGGGCACCGAGTCCGACACCATCCTGCAAGGTGTCGTGCTGCTCTGGTCGCCGACCGGATGGCCGCTCTCACTCATCGTGCTGTTTGCCAGCATCATGATACCGAGCGCGAAGATTGTGGCGCTCCTGTATCTGGTGATTACGGTAAAGCGCGGCTCAATTCAGAACAACCGCCAGCGCGTGCGGCTTTACCGGATGGTTGAGATCATTGGCCGCTGGTCCATGGTGGATGTCTTCGTGGACACTTTCACGGTGGCCCTCATCCAGTTGCAACCGGTCATGTCCGTGGGGCCGGGGCCGGGTCTGGTGTTCTTTGCGGCGGTCGTGGTGCTGACAATGCTCGCCGTCGAGTCCTTCGATCCGCGATTGATCTGGGATTCCGCCAGCCACAGTGATATTCAGAGGGAGGTTCAAAATGTCTGATACCGAAAAACTGGTTTCCCAAGTTCCCGAGTCACGAACCGTTCCCAAGAAACGCACGCGGCTCTCTTTCGTCTGGATCATTCCAATTGTCGCGGCGGCGGCGGGCGTCTGGATTGCCGTGACGAGAATCATGAACGAAGGTCCGAAGATCACAATCGCCTTTCAATCCGCCGAGGGCCTCACCGCCAACAAGACCAAGATCGAGTATAACGGCCTGGAAGTCGGCAAGCTCACGGCCATCCGGCTGTCAGACGACCACAAGCGCGTCATCGCCACCGCGCAAATGGACCCCAAGGCGAAGGATTTCCTCGTCAAGGACACCAAGTTCTGGGTGGTGCGGCCCCGGATCTCCGGCCTTAACATCACCGGATTGGGCACGCTCATCTCCGGGAATTACATCGGCGTGGAATTCGGCCAGTCACGTGAGTACGAGCGAAACTTTGTCGCGCTCGATTCGCCACCGATGGTTGCGGACAATGCGCCCGGCCGTTTTTTTGTACTGAGGACTCCAGAGCTCGGCTCCCTAAGCGCGGGCACTCCGGTTTATTTCCGGCAATTGCAGGCCGGTCAGGTCGTTTCTTACGAACTCGACAAAGACGCCCAAATGTTGAGCGTCAGAGTGTTCGTGCAGGCGCCCTACGACAAATACGTCACGCCCGACACGCGTTTCTGGCAGGCGAGCGGAATTGACATGTCGCTCTCCGCAAATGGCCTTCGCCTCCAGACCGAATCGCTCATGGCTATTCTGGCGGGGGGGATCGCGTTCGAGACGCCCGCAACCGATTCGTTGTTGCCGCCGGCTGAGGCGAACGCAGTTTTTACTCTCTTCAACGATCGCACCGTTGCCTTCAAGCCGCCTCCGCGCAGCCCGCACACTTATCTGCTCGTCTTCAACCAGTCGGTTCGCGGCCTCGTGACCGGCGCGCCAGTGACCCTGAATGGGATGACCATCGGCGAAGTCATCGACGTGCGGGCGGAGTTTAACCAGAAGGCAGTCCAGTTCACCGTGCCGGTGACCATCACCTTGGATCCGCAGAGATACGGCGTCAAGTTGCTCGAAATGGCGACCGGCGAAAATGCGGTTGCCACTGCCAAGCGGGCGATGGACACCTTGGTGGCGCACGGACTGCGCGCCCAGCTAAAGACCGGAAGTCTGATCAGCGGGGCGCTCTACGTGGCCATTGATTTCTTCCCCGACGCGCCCCCGGCTTCGATGAACTGGTCGCAAAATCCGCCGCAAATGCCGACCCAGCCCGGCTCCATCGAGGGGATTGAATCGGGCCTCGCCAGCGTCATCAAGAAACTCGATCAAATGCAGTTCAAGGAAATCAGCGACGACCTGCGGAAGACGCTCGATGGACTCGACAAGACACTCACGACCGCCCGCGGCTCGCTCACCAACACGGACAAGCTGCTCGGAAGCGCCGACAAAGTGCTCGGCAACGCCGACAAGTTGATCGCGCCAGACTCGGTGCTGGTGGGAGAACTGGACAGCGTGCTTCAAGAAGCAGGTGGCGCGGCGCGTGCGTTGCGAGTGCTCGCGGATTACCTGGAGCGCCACCCTGAAGCGCTCATCCGTGGCAAAACCGGGGAGGCAAAATGATGACAAAACAATTCACTTATTCACTCTTGAGCGCCTTGACCACCGCCGTCCTGGCGGGATGTGCCTCCGCGCCGTCGCGTTTCTACACGCTCAATTCGACGGCGAAGGGTGACGCCGCTCCCGCTGCCAATTACGCTGTTGTGGTTGGGCCGGTTTCCGTGCCGGGGTTGGTGGATCGGCCGCAGTTCACCGTGCAGGTTGCGCCGAACCGGGTCGTTCTTGATGAGTTCAACCGCTGGGCCGCGCCGTTGAACGACAACATCGCCCGCGTCGTCGCCGGCGACCTCGCGGTGCTCCTCGGGACGCCGCGCGTGGCCACTTCGCCATTGGCGAATCTCGATCCCGCTTATCGAGTGACGATCGACGTCCAGCGATTCGAGTCGATGCAGAGCGAGGCAATGCAGAACGAAGGGGTGCTGATCGAAGCTGTGTGGGTGGTTCGCAAAACGGCGGGTGGCGCCCCGCGATCAGGTCGCACGATTGCGCGCGAATCAGCGCCGGGTGACGCCTTCTACGCACTCGTGGCTGCGCACAGCCGCGCGCTCGCGAAGGTCAGTGCGGACATCGCCGCCGCAATCCGGGCAGACGTAGGTGAGAAGCCATAGTTTTGCTCGCTGTGCTTGACTGCCACTGGGTAAGATCAAAGAAGACGACTCGTTCGTTCGCGAAACGCACAAGTTGTCTTGCGCCGCAACTCGCGAATTGACGATCAAGACAAACCCAATCAACAACCAAAACCATCGAGCAATCAATGAAGACAGTAAAACCATTCCGTCGCTGGACGCGCAGCCTTGAGGCCGCGGTTCTGGCGTTCACGTTTGCCGCGCTTGCCCTCCCTGACGCGCTTGCGCAGGCGAAGAAACCCAACATTCTCGTCATCTGGGGCGACGACATCGGCTGGTTCAACCCAAGCTGCTACAACTCCGGCATGATGGGCTACAAGACGCCCAACATTGACCGCATCGCGGCCCAAGGCGCGCGGTTCACCGACTGGTATGGCCAGCAGAGCTGCACCGCTGGGCGCTCCGCGTTCCTCACCGGACAGGTCGGCTTCCGCACCGGCAACCTCAAGGTTGGCTTGCCCGGCGCGCCGGAAGGCCTGAAGGCGCGCGATGTCACCATCGCCGAACTCCTCAAG